>DATJTD010000161.1:0-2982 GCA_035503775.1 Candidatus Acidiferrales bacterium | reverse complement strand
TCACAGATCGTAGCCCCGTCGGTTGCGTTTCACATCCCGATCATCGACCTCACCGCGCGCAGCGACGCGCACGCCGCCGCCGAAGCCGAGCACATCGCTTCGATGGAGGCGCAACGCACCTTCGATCTGACGGCCGCTCCGCTCATCCGCGTGACCCACGTACGCGTGCGCCGCGACGTCTCAATGCTGCTCGTGACGGCGCACCATACGGTGTGCGACGGCTGGTCGGTCGGCATCCTCGCCCACGAGATGGGCGAGATCTGCGCGGCGCTGCACGCCGGACGTGCGCCCTCACTCCCCGACATCGCCGTGAGCTACGCCGACTACGTCGCCTGGGAACGCGAATGGCTCTCCGATCCGAGTGCGCTTGCCGCCGAACGCGCGGCGCTGGCCAACAAGCTGCGCGGCTTCACCGCCTTCGAAGTGCGCCCCGACAACACGCGGCCCCCCGTTCAGACGGCGAACTCGGAGATCCTCGGCATCCTGCTGGAGCGCCGTCTGAGCGACGGCCTCGCGGGGGTGGCGAAGAAGAACAACTGCACGCTCTTCATGACGGCCTACGCAACGCTGCTGGCGCTCCTGCACCGCACGACCGGCGAGACCGATATCGCGCTGAGCACGCAGATCGCCGGCCGCGAAGACGTCGCCTTCGAAGAACTGGTCGGCGCTTTCATCAATACCGTCCCCCTGCGCACCGACGTCTCGGGTGATCCAACGTTTCGCGAACTCCTCGTGCGTGCGCGTGACACCGTCAGCGACGCCTTCGAGCTGCGCTCGGTGCCGCTCGAGGACCTCGTCGAAATTCTCAATCCCAAGCGCGATCTGAGCCGTAACTCGCTCTTCCCCATCAACTTCGTCCTGCAGCGCTCGTTCATCGACAACAAGACCTATGGGAGCTTCCGGCTCGTCGATCTACCGTCGTGCTCGGCGGGCCCGATCTGCGATTTGAACTTCTTCATGGTCGAGCGCCCCGAAGGTTGGCGCGCCTCGTGCGAGTTCAACACCGATCTCTATCGCCGCGAGACGATACAGCGTCTGATGGAGCGTTGGGTCGCCTCGATGGAAGCCGTCGTTCGTGATCCGGGCTGCCCCCTTTCGACCCTCCCGGCCGCGGTCGAGGCTCCTTCCTACGAGCTTCCCGAGGCGCGCTCCGGTGCTGTCGCCGTCGCCGACGAGACGTCGGCCCTCACGCATGCCGAACTCGATCAACGATCGGACCGGCTCGCAGGCTTCTTACGCGGCGCGGGTGTGGGGCCACACAGTCCGATCGGGGTCGCGCTGGAGCACCCGCTGGATCTTCCGATCGTCCTCCTCGGCATCTGGAAATCCGGCGGGGCTTACGTTCCGCTCGATGCAACCCTTCCGCGCGAGCGGCTCGCCGCGGTCATCGCCGATGCGCGGGTGCAACTCGTCCTCACGCAGCAGTCGTTGCGCAAACGGTTCCCCGAGGGCAACGTTCCCGTTATCGATCTCGCCGGCAGCGGTGCCTTAGAGAGACGCGCCGAGACGCAGCGTCCGCGACATACCGCGTACAACGGCGCGACGGAGCGGCGCGTCGGCGAGATCTTGTCCGAGTTGATCGGTACGCCCAGCATCGACCGCGACGTCGACATCTTCACCATCGGCTTTCACTCCTTGCTCGCGGTTCGCTTCGTCGCGCGCGTGCAGAGTGCGTTCGGCGTAGAACTCAAACTTCGTGCGGTCTTCGAGAATCCGACGATCCGCGCAATTGGCGAGCGCATCGCCTCGCTCTCCGAGGATACCGCCGACGTTGCCGCCTCCGGCCCCATCGTCACCCTCAACCCGCATGGAACGCGCGTCCCGTTCATCTACCTCCACAGCGATCTCTTCGCCGAAGGCCTCTACGCGCAGAAGCTCGCCGCCGCCTTAGGTCCCGATCAGCCGATGCATGCCGTCGCGCCACATGGCACCTTTGGGCTCCCGCTGCTGCCGACGATCGAGAGCATGGCGCAGGATTACGTGGCCCTCATTCGCACGGTGCAGCCACACGGGCCCTATCGGCTCGGCGGCTTCTGCGCGAGCGGTCTGGTCGCATACGAGCTCGCGCGCATCCTGCGCTCGCAGGGAGAGGTCGTGGACCGGCTGGTGCTCCTCAACGCTTCGCCGATGCCAAGCCGGACGATCTCCGTCATCGACACCCTCATCCGCCGCCTCGGACTGGACGACCGCCGAGAGCCGCTCCTGCGCTACCGCCTCTGTTACAATCTCGCCCGCTTTCACGCGGCGATCGTCAGCGGCCCGCGTGCGACACTCTCATTCGCGAAGAAGACGTTCTTGTCGATGCTCGGACGTTCGCCGGGGATGGCGGATGCGCAAGAGCTGCAACCGTTCGAGAAACGTCGTGGCGTGGTGCAGACGGAGAACTCCTTCGCGCACCTCGTCGCTTCGCTCACCTATCATCCGGCACCGCACGACGGAGAGGCGACCCTCATCTGGGCCGAAAACCAGACGACGGCCTCCGATGACCCGAGCCGCGGCTGGGGACCGCTGCTGCGTCAGGTCCGGATTGAGCCGATCGGCGGAGGCCATGTGGCCGTCCTCACCGAGCGAATCGAAGAACTCGCCCGCGTCCTCGACACCGTACTGCGCGATCATTAACCCGCTCCTGTAAGAAGCGGCTCGCGCCCACCGCCAGGCCGGGTTCTCCACCAAACCACTTTGGGGGATGTAAGCGCCTGCGATTGCCCGTTACAATCGAGGCCAAGTCTCTCGTAGCCATTGTATGCGGCCGCGAGAATGCAAGAGGGCGATTATCTCGGCAGTCGACAACCCAAAGCGCACCGTTCACACATCTGCGCAGCTTCCTACGCCGATGTCCCCGGTTGCGCTGACGGAGGAGCAGACCGAGATTTGGCTCGCCGCACAAGCCGGCGACGAGGCCTCCTGCGCCTTCAACGAGTCGGTGACGGTGCATCTACACGGTGCGCTCCATGCGCCGATGTTCGAGCGCGCGTGGGAGCA
>DATJTD010000160.1:0-14454 GCA_035503775.1 Candidatus Acidiferrales bacterium | reverse complement strand
TTGATCGTCCCCGACAGCTTGGTCGACGTCTTCGTTCACGCCAAAGCCTACAACGACCGTCAATCACCAATGCTCGAACAACACGCGCTGGCCGATTTCATCGACGAGGGGCACTTCGAACGCCATCTACGCCGCATGCATCACCTGTATGGACGGCGGCGCGCTGCGCTCGTACACGCCTTGCACCGGCACTTCGGCGAGGACGTTACGATCATCGGCGAAAGTGCCGGGATGCACCTGCTGGCTCGTTTTGCGACCGTACGACCCAACGCCGATATCGCTCGCGAGGCGGCGCAAGCCGGCGTCTTCGTGACCAGTGCGGAGCCGCTCTATCTGCGTGGCGGGGGTCACGGCGAGTTCGTCTTCGGATTCGCCGAACTCGATGAAGAACGCATCGACGAAGGGATCCGGCGCCTCGCCGCCGTCATGCACTGAGCTTGGCAGCAAACACGAGAGCCCACAGCAAGCTGTAGGCTCTCGTGCTTCGCGGCGGACTCTTCGTGTGGTGCCAGGGACGAACTCAGGAACGGTAGCGCAGGAACGCGGGGACCTCGATGTCGTCGATGTTGAGCGGCGTGACTTTTTCGAATTCGCGGCCGGTGAGGATCGAGCTGCTCGCTAAGCCGGGTACCCGTGTGCCGAAGCCGGCCGCGAGCACCGTGATGCGCACCTTCGATCCCATGTTGGGATCGATCGAGGCACCGAAGATGATCTGCGCATCGGAGTCGACGGCGCGGCTGATCATCTCGGCTGCTTCGTTGACTTCGTACATCGCGAGATCCGGCCCACCGGTGACGTTGAAGATTACACCGCGCGCGCCTTCGATCGTCGTCTCGAGCAGCGGTGATGCGATCGCCTTCTGAGCGGCATCGGCAGCGCGGTGTTCACCGGAGCCTTCGCCGATGCCCATCATCGCCGAACCCGCGTCGGTCATGATCGTCTTGACGTCGGCGAAATCCAAGTTGATCAGGCCCGGTTGGGTGATGAGATCGGAGATACCCTGAATCCCTTGGCGCAGGATGTCGTCGGCGTACGCGAACGCCTCCTGCAACGGGGTGCGCTTTTCGATCATCTGAAGGATGCGCTCGTTGGGAATCGTGATGAGCGTATCGACCTTCTCCTCGAGTTCGGCGACGCCGCGTTCGGCGGTCTGCATGCGCCGCCGCCCTTCGAACGAGAACGGTTTGGTGACGACGGCGATCGTCAGCGCACCGGATTCGCGTGCGAGTTCGGCGATCACGGGCGCGGCGCCCGTCCCGGTGCCGCCCCCCATGCCGACGGTGATGAAGACGAGGTCGGCGCCCTCGAGGAGCATCGCGAGATCTTCGCGCGACTCTTCGGCGGCCTCACGGCCTAAGTTGGGGTTGGCACCGGCGCCGAGGCCGCGCGTCATGCCGGTCCCGATCTGCACGGTGTTCTCGGTTTTGCACCGGCGCAGCGCCTGCACATCGGTGTTGACCGCGTAGAAGTCGACGCTTTCGAGCCCGGCTTCGATCATGCGATTGACGGCGTTGCATCCGCCGCCGCCGACACCGATCACTTTGATCGCCGCGGCATGTTCTGGGTTATAGCGTTTTGATTCGGCCATCGAGTCCTCCGCAAAGAGTGAGATCTGAGCCTCGGCTAGCTCCAAACGTCGCCGAGCCACGCCGCCATCCGAGAGAATGGGTTCTTGCCGCGACGGCGCCCATTGGGCACCGCGCCGTCGCCTCTGGGTCCAAAGAGCACGAGACCAACCGCCGTCGCGTACTGCGGCTGACGCACCGCGTCCATCAGGCCGCCGACCGCGGTCGGCACGCCGATGCGTACCGGAACGCCGAAACACTCCGTCGCGAGCGCCTCGATGCCGCGCAGATGCGCGCCGCCGCCGGTGAGGACGACTTCAGCGAGCACGAGATCGCGCGGTGTGTGTTCGCTGATATGCGTCTTTGCCATACGGAAAATCTCCAGCATGCGGGGCACGACGATGGCGCGGAGCTGCGCCCGCGTCACCATCCGCTGCGTCCGGCCGTCGAGCGTATGCACCGGAAATCCCGGATCGCCGTCGCCTTCATCCGCGCCTGTGCCATGTGCGCGTTTGACGGCCTCCGCGTCAGCGAAGGTCGTCTTGAGACCGAGCGCGATGTCGTTGGTGAGGATGTTGCCGCCGACGGGGACGGTGGAGCTGTGCGCCACGCCGCCGTCGGAGTAAACGATCACGTCGGTCGTGCCGCCACCGATGTCGAGCAGCGCGACGCCGACCTGCTTCTCCTCATTCAGCAGCGTCGCGGCGCCCGACGCGAGCGGTTCGAAGACGATGCCGGCAGGTTCGAGCCCCGCACGATGCACGCACTTGAGCACGTTGGTGATGAACGTCGTGCCGCCGGTGATGATATGCGTCTCCACCTCGAGGCGGCCGCCGGAGAGGCCCACCGGATCCGAGACGCCTTCGTGTCCGTCGACCGAGAAGGCGCGCGGCAGCGCGTGGATGATCTGACGGTCGGTCGCGATCGTGATGAGCTTGGAGGCTTCCAGACAACGGCGCACGTCGTTCGCGGCCACCTCACGCTCGTCGCTCGAGATAGCGACGACCCCGCGATTGTTGGTGCTCTGCACGTGTTCGCCCGTAACGCCGACGTAGACGTGGGAGATGTGCACCCCGGCCATGCGTTCGGCACGCTCGGTTGCGGCCTCGATCGAGCGCACCGTCTCTTCGAGGTCGGTCACGACCCCGCGGCGCAGTCCCGTGGACGGCGCCTCGCCGACGCCGATGATGTCGAGGCCATCCCGCGTCACGGTCGCGACGACGGCGCACGTCTTCGTCGTGCCGATATCGAGGCCGGCGACCGTATCACGCGCCGACTTCATCGCCGCAGTCTCCTACAGGTAGGCAAGCGGCGCTGCGCCCTCAGCCAAATCTTCAACTTGGGAACTACATATTGTGGTTGCCGAGCTCTGTGTCCTGTATAGATTGTGGTTCTCGCCGTTTTACCCCGGGATGTCGGCCCGGCGGCCCGTTTCCGGGACGCCCGCTACGATACGAGAGGGGTCCGGCAGGGAACGTCAGACGCTCGGCGTGGGCGTCCCGGTAATACGTGGCTGTGGCGCCGTTGTAAAAGTGCCGAGCACTACGGCCGTGCTTATGGGTATGCACGGACTCGTCTCACCCCAGAATATCCGATACTTGGTCCGCGGCAGAAGGTCGATGGCGGTCGCAGCATATTGTTGCTTACCAGATGGCGCAGGCGTACCCACGGCTTGGAACACTAGGTATGGACCGGTAAGCTGCGTAGACCCCACGGCTGACACCGAAGCGTAATATTTAGCGGGAAGCCCATTCGAAAACTCCACGGTAAGGACCGTCGTTCCGGCCGTCAACGAGACGTCGGTTGCGTTGTTTGCCGGCGAAACGAGTACGGGAGGCGGCGGACCAATATTGCAAAAGCCGGACGGCAGCGGCGTCGGGGACGAGGTTAGTGTTGGTGACGCCGTGGGGGTCGCGCTTTCGAGGGGCGAGACACTTGGAGCAACCGATGCAGTTGGGGTCGCGGTCGGAGCCGACGTTGGAGTCGCGGTCGGAGCCGACGTTGGGGTCGCGGTCGAAGCCGACGTTGGCGTCGCTGATGCGATAGGCGGCGAGGCACTGCTTTGAGCGGACGGAGCGGCACTCGGCGTAGACGACGGCGCCGCGCTTGTCGCGGCGGACGTTGCGCTAGGCAATCCTTGCCTGAGACTCGGCGGGACGTTCGAACTCAAAGATGCGCCGGAGCAGCCGCCCGTCAGGAGCAGGGCGACGCCAAAAAACACGTGCCAAAGCCGCTTTTGCATGTTACACCCCTTTGCGGCTTTGCGTCGGCGCAGCCACCGCCTCCTGGCTATATCTAATTGTATTATTGATATTCGCGGGCGGTGCTACTGGCGGTGATGTAACCCTTTAGAAACTAACGATAGACAGCGACCGGGGCTTCGGGCGCCCGCAAATCGATCGTTCTCAAGCCGCTGCGCCGTATCGAGCTCGACTTGAGAATCGAGTCGAGCAAGCGAACCTTCGCCGGCAGGTCACCGTCGTCGCCGAACTTCACCCCGAGGCGCGAGCGCATCGTCGTCTCGAGCTGGTCGAACTGATCGAGGTCAAAGGTCACGAACGTCCCGGGATCCAGACGTTCGAGTGCCGCTGCGTCGTTTTGCAACTGCGCGAGTTGCGCTGAGTGTAGAAACGTTCCGGCCCTCGGGGCGCTTTGGATATCGGAGAGTCGCATGATCGGCCGCGCGATCCGCGCGCAACCGGGTTCCAAGACACGCGCCGTCGCATCGACGGTGAAGCGTGTTCCATCGCGCGCGACGGCGCACGCGTCGGCGCGGCGTTCGACGACGTCGATAAAGACCGATGCGGGAAGAAGGCGGTGGATGTACGCCTGATCGACCCACGGGATCGTCTCGATACGCGCAGCGGCCGCGTGCATGTTTTGTAACCAGATGTTTTTGGTGCGGTCGAGTGCGGCACGGCGAAGCACGTCGTCGCGCGAGACGACCGAGGTGCCGCTCACCACGATCTCACGCAGATGAAATCCCGGCCACAGGATCAGCTGGTAGATGCCGACGCCCAGAAGTACGCCGAGTAACAGCCACACAATCCAGAAACTCCGCAACCTCGCGAGCAGACTCGGCCGCGCGCGGCGGATGCGTCGGCGCGAGAGGCGTTCGCTCAGACGTGTTCACCTTGCAACACGAACCGCTCGATCGCCGCAGCGACGCCGTCGTGCGCGACATCGGCGACGACGGCATCCGCCTGCGCTTTGAGCTCGTCCGGTCCCGATCCCATCGCAACTCCAATTGCTGCCGCTTGCAAGAGCGGGAGGTCGTTGTACGAGTCGCCGATCGCCAGCGTATGCTCCATCGAAATCCCCAGCCGCTCCGCGACGAAGCGCAGCGCCTCGCCTTTGTTGACCCGGGGGTTGAGGATCTCGATGAACTCCGCCTGCGAGCGCGTCACGTAGGCCTGGTCACCGAGCAGCCGCTCCAGCTCCCCGACGAGCGCATTCGCGCGCTCAGGCTCGGTCACCACGACGACCTTGGTGGAATCGTGATCTGCGAACGTCTGCGCAAGCGATTCGACGACGACCGGCCGCGCCCGCGAGAGCTGCGCGTAAAGTTCCGCGTAACGGTTGTCTTCTTCCACGAAGAATTGATCGTCTCTGTACATCTGCACGTGGAGGCCCGCACGCTTGGCCATTTCGTACACGCGCATCGCGACGGCATTGGACAACGGGGTCTCGCGCAGAATCTCGCCGGAGTCGAGATCGAAGATCGCGGCGCCCTGATAGCAGACGATCGGCCCGTGCAAGCCGAGCCGTTGCGCAAAAGGCCGCGCCGCCACGAACATCCGTCCGGTGACGATCGTGGCGCGAACGCCGGCGTCCAGCGCGTGCTGGATGGCAGTCAGCACCTTGGGCGAGATCGTGAGATCGTGACCGATGAGCGTCCCATCGAGGTCGAGCGCGAGGAGTTCGATCACGATGACTTCCGCATCTCCGCGGTGCGCGCATGCGCCGGCAGCTCTTCGAAGGTGGCGAGCGCTGCCAGCAACCCGGCGTCATGTTCCATGCGTGCGCGACTGTTCTCCACTAGAGACATCGTGCGGTAGAAATCCGCCGTGCGCAATCCAGACGAAAAACGCGCCGCGCCGGAGGTTGGCAAGACGTGATTGCTGCCGGCGATATAGTCGCCGGCGGCAACCGGCGTCTGCTCACCGACGAAGATCGCGCCGGCGCGCCGGATGAGCGGCACGAGCGCCCACGCGTCGGCGAGCTGTAACGAGAGGTGCTCGGGCGCGAAGCGCTCGATCACCTCGAGGACTTCGCCGCGATCGCGCGCCTCGATGAGATACGTGCGGTCGGCGAGCACACGCGAGACGATCTCGCTGCGCGGCCCGCGGCTCGCCAGCGCCTCGCCGAGGAGCACGACGACCTGTTCGAGCAGCGCGCGTTCCTCGCTGACCGCGGCAACCCGAGCTAGCGGATCGTGCTCTGCTTGCGCGAGCAGCTCCCCCGCCACGTACTCTGCACGCGCCTGCGCATCGGCAACGACGAGCACCTCCGACGGCCCCGCAAGTCCGTCGATGCCGCAAGTGCCGAAGACTTGTCGTTTGGCTTCGGTGACCCAAACGTTCCCGGGTCCTACGATCTTGTCGACACCGGCGATACGCTGCGTGCCGTACGCAAGGGCCGCGATCGCTTGTGCACCACCAACGGCGTAGAGCTCATCTACGCCGCAGAGACTGCATGCGAAGAGCGTCGCGGGATTGACCGTCCCGTCGCGTCCCGGCGGCGTGACGACGACGATGCGTTCTACTCCAGCGATCTTGGCCGGGACGGTCGTCATCACCACCGACGACGGTAAAGGCGCGCTGCCACTTGGCACATAGGCGCCGATCGCCGCGAGCGGCCGTGACAAAAAGGCGCTCACCGTGCCGTCGGCATCCCGGTATTCCAAATCGTGCGGAAGCTGGTGCGCATGATAGGCCGCGACTCGTTCGCGTGCCAGTTCGAGGCCCTGCGCAATCTCTCCGGGCACCAGGCGACGGGCCTGCGCAAGCGACGGAATCTCCACCCGCATCGCCTCGAGCGCGTAGGCCGGTGCATCGAAGCGCCGCGTATACTCGACCAATGCCTCGTCGCCGCGCGCACGCACATCGGCTAGTATGCCTGCCACCGTCGCCTGGATGCCGGTAGAGACGTCCCAGCCGCTGGTGTACAGTCCGGCGAGTGCCGCACGATCGCTCGCGCGCAGAATCTCCAGCCCCACTAGACCGGTGCCTTCGAGAGCGGAAGCACCGAGGGATCGAGCCGCCCCAGAAGTTCCATGATCGCGCGATATTTAGCGCGCAACCGTACCGGGTTCACGACGAAGCGCGCCGTCGCCGCCGCGATCTGGGCGACGACGACGAGATCGTGCTCGCGCAGTGTATTTCCCGTCGCCACCAAATCGACGATGAGGTCGGCGAGCCCCACGATCGGCGCCAGTTCCACGGAGCCGTGCAGTTTGATGATCTGCACCGGCAGATCGCGCTCCGCAAAATACGCCTCGGCAGTCGCCGTAAACTTCGTCGCTACCCGCAAAAACGTCGGCAACTGCGCCCCTTCATGATAGCGGTCGACGCGCCGCGCCGCAACGACGAGCCGGCACGGGCCAAACCCCAAATCCGCCAACTCGACGACATGGCGCTCGGTCTCCCAAAGCACGTCTTTTCCAACGATCCCGCAGTCTGCTGCCCCAAACTCCACGTACGCCGGTACATCGGTCGGGCGCAGCAACAGCAGTTGAACCCCATCCGACGCTTCAACGGTCAGCTTGCGCCCCGTATCGGCCGGCACCGCGATTCCCGCCGCTCGCAGACGCTGTGCCGCTTCATCGAAGAGCATCCCTTTGGGAAGCGCAATCGTCAACGGTGCCTCTACCACCGAACTTCCACCTCGCGCACGCTCCCATTGCTCGCGATGAGCACGCGCGGAATGCGCAGTGCTCGCGCCTCCGCCAAGAGCTGCTCTTCATTTAGCGCATCGAAATCGATGCGCACGACGCGTCCCGCCGCCCGCTCCCGCGCCGCGACCACATCCGACCCGCTTACGAGCACATCGATCGCCGACGCATCTCCAAAGAGCGTGCTATGCCGCCGCTCGAGTGCAATGAGCAGACGCTCGACGCTCACCGACCACCCGACCGCCCCCGCCTCGAACCCGAGCCGCGGCAGCAACCGATCATACCGCCCGCCTCCAGCAACCGCAAACCCCACCTCATTCAAAAACCCCTCGAAGATGAGCCCCGTATAATACTCAAAATCGCGCAACAGCGAAAGATCGATCGCCACGCGGTCGCCAAACCCGAGTTCACGGGCGCGCACCAAAAGCGACGAGAGCCGCTCGATACCCGCAATTCCCTCAGCCGTATGACAAACACCGCGCGCAAATGCGAGCACGTCCTCCTGCCCACGCATGAGAACCACCCGTAACAACGCTTCACACGCCCGGTCGGAGACCGAACCCTGCAACCGCTCGCGCAGACCGACGACGTTCCGTCGCGCCACCAAGCCCTTCACGTCGGAGACGATCTCCAGTGGCAGCGCAAGCGACGTAATGATCCCTTCAACGATGGCGACGTGATTCACATCGAACTGCACGTCACGTAACCCTAGCGCGTCGAGCGCCTCGAACGCCATGAACAGCGACTCCGCATCGGCATCGAGGCTCTGCGCTCCAATCAGTTCTACACCGGCCTGCGTAAACTCGCGCATGCGCCCTTCTTGCGGTTCTTCACGCCGGTATACCGGCTGCACGTAACACAGCCGCAGCGGAAGCGCCGCCCCTTTCATCCGCGTGGACACCAACCGTGCAATTGGCGTCGTCATCTCCGGACGCAATGCCAACTGCGTCCCATACCGATCCCCAAACACAAACGTCTTCTCTTCGAGCCCCTGACCCAGCGCCGACTCGAGAACGTCCGACCGCTCAAACCCCGGCGTCTGCACCTCCGCATACGCCCACCGCGCAAAAACTCCACGCAGAACCGATTCAACGCCGCGTTTCCGCCGCAAATCCTGCGGCAGCCAATCGCGAACCCCCGAGGGAAGCCTCATACCTTCCCCAATCCGTCACTCACCGGACTGAGGCCTACCGGGCAGCATTGAGGGCTTCGCCGGCGGGAAATGTCGCCGCATTACCCTGCGGGCCCTTCCCAGATCGCGGCGCGGCCAAATATCGCCTCCAGCTCACGACGCACGTAGACGCCGTTCGAAATGCCGACGGGCATCCGCTGCGACTTCCCATCAGCGTGCAAGACGATCGCCACATCGCCCCGCGACGTGTCGATCAGCCGCGCAAGTTCGTCGATCTGCTTGCGATCGCGAACCTGGACATGCCATCCCTGGCGGACCGCCGGTGCCGCACGCCGTTCAAACGGTTTGACCTCCATCGCTTGCACCGAGAGATCGACGACGGGCTCCTCGCCCGGCATCGTCCCGCGCCGTTCGCGCATCGCAAGGCGGCCTTTGATCGTCACGATCCCGTCACGTACGAACGCTGCCTGCAGTTGCGGGTACGTCTTCGGGAAGACGATCACCTCAACGCTTCCGCTCATATCTTCGAGCGCCGCGATGAGCATCTGCTGTTGCGCCTTGGTCAGCGTGCGCCGCACTTCGACCAGCATTCCGGCGACGGTGACGATCGCACCGTCCTCGTGTGCACGCAGATCCTTGATGGCGATCGTCCCGCCGCGCATCAGTTGATCCGCGACATCGGCCAGCGGATGGCCGGAGACGAAGATTCCGAGCGTCTCCTTCTCCCACGTGAGCTGTTCGAGCACCGGAGGCGGCGGCAGCGCGCGAAGTTGCGGTGCAAGGTCGGGGCCGGCCTCAACCGCACCGAACAGCGAGAATTGACCGAGTTCCCGGTCACGCGTGGCACGTGAAGCGAGATCGAACGCGAGATCGAGTCCATCGAGAAGCTGCGCACGATTCGCTCCGAGGCCGTCGAGCGCACCGCACTTGATGAGGGCTTCAAAAACCTTGCGATTGACCTGATGCCCGTCGACGCGCCGGGCGAGGTCGAAAAGATCGGTGAAGCGCCCGTCTCGCTCGCGCGTCGTCAAAATGGTCTGCACCGCCCCTTCGCCGACGCCTTTGATCGCCGCTAGTCCGAAACGTACTTGACCGCCGACGACCGCGAAGTGCACGAGCGATTCGTTGACGTCCGGTGGAAGCACAGCGACGCCGAGTTTCTTGGCTTCGTCGATGTACTCCACGAGCTTGTCGGTCTTGTCTTTGACCGAGGTCATCAGCGCCGCGAAGTACTGAATCGGAAAATTCGCTTTGAGGTAGGCCGTCTGATAGGATATCCAGCCGTACGCGGCGGCGTGCGACTTATTGAAGCCGTACCCGGCGAACGGTTCGAGGTAAGCGAAGATCTTCTCGGCGAGCCCGCGATCGATGCCGTTGGCGATTGCGCCTTCGACGAATTTCTCGCGGTAGATGGGCATCTTGTCTTTGAGCTTCTTGCCCATGACCTTGCGCAGTTCGTCGGCTTGGCCCATCGAGAAGCCGGCGATGTCGCGCGCGATCTGCATCACCGATTCCTGATACACCGGAATACCGTACGTCTCGCGCAGAATCGGTTCGAGCTTAGGGTGGAGGTAGCTCGCCTTGATGCGGCCGTGTTTGGCGCCGATGTACTGCGGAATTAGTTCCATCGGACCCGGGCGGTAGAGGGCGACGAGCGCGATGATGTCGTCGATATTGGAGGGCTTGAGCTCGGTGCAGACGCGCCGCATCCCTTCGGATTCGAGCTGGAAGACGCCCAGCGTCTCGCCTCGGCTGAGCATCTCGAAGGTGCGCACGTCGTCGTCAGGGATCGTCGCCAGGTCGAACGCCGGGTCGACGGTACGCCGGATCTCGTCGCCGGCGGCTTTCATGACCGTCAAGTTGCGCAGGCCCAAGAAGTCCATCTTGAGCAAGCCGACGCGCTCGACGTTGTTCATCTCATACTGCGTGTTGACGTCACCGTCGCCGATGCGCACCAGCGGCACATGATCGGTGAGCGGGTTTTTGGAGATGACGACGCCGGCGGCATGCGTGGAGGCGTGACGCGCGAGCCCTTCGATCGACTTTGCGGTATCGATGAGCTTGCGAATCGCCGGGTTGGCATCGCAGAGCGCGCGAAGTTCGGGGATCTGTTCGAGCGCCTGCGGGATCGTCAGGCCGCCGGGCCCCGAGGGGATGAGTTTTGCAACGCGGTCCACGTCCGGCAAGGGGACGCCCAGCGCACGTCCGGCGTCACGGACGGCGGCGCGCGCCGCCATCGTTCCGAAGGTGACGATCTGCGCCACGCGGTCGCTTCCGTACTTTTCGCTGACGTACGTGATGACTTCGTCACGCCGCTCCACGCAGAAGTCGGTGTCGATATCCGGCATCGAGATGCGGTCGGGATTGAGGAAGCGCTCGAAGATCAAATTGAATTTAATTGGATCGAGGTCGGTGATGCGCAGCACGTAGGAGACGAGTGACCCGACGGCCGACCCGCGGCCGGGCCCGACCGGGATGTCGTGATCCCGCGCGTATTTGATGAAGTCCCAAACGATCAGGAAGTACGAAGCAAAACCCATCCCGTTGATGACGGAGAGCTCATAGTCGAGCCGCTCGCGCAGCGCCGCATCGGAAGCCACCCGCTCCTCGCCGTAGCGCTCGACCAGCCCCGCTTCGCAGAGGCCGCGCAGGTACACTTCGGCCGTGAGCACGGGAACCGGCGCCTCTGCCTCCGAGCCTGCTTGCGCCGCCGGCTGCGGCACCGGATAATCGGGGAGGTAAAAGACCTTCTCGGGGATTTTGAGATCGATACGGCGCACGATCTCCAGCGTATTGTCGCAGGCGTCCGGGACGTCGGTGAAGAGTTCGCGCATCTCTTGGGCCGACTTCACGTAAAATTGGTCGGAGTAGAACTTCATGCGCGAGGTGTCTTGCACGGTCTTCCCCGTACCGATGCAGAGCAAGACGTCGTGTGCCGGCGCGTCGCCACGGTCGAGGTAGTGTGAGTCGTTGGTGGCGACCAGCGGCAAGTTCAGCTCGCGCGCGAGTTTGATGAGACCGTTGTTGACGACGTCCTGCTCGGGCATCCCGTGACGCATGATCTCGACGTAAAACCGGTCGCCGAAGAGCTGGTGAAAGTGGATGGCGGCTTTTTTCGCCGACTCGTAGTCGTTGTGGAGCAGCGGCTGTGCACAGAGTCCCGACATGCAACCCGAGAGCACGATCAGGCCCGCGTTGTGCTTCTCCAAGAGGTCGAGGTCGATACGCGGCTTGTAGTAGTACCCCTCGAGGAACCCCTTGGAGATCAGCGCGGTGAGATTTTTGTAGCCTTCGTCGCTGGCCGCCAGGAGCGTGACGTGCGCCTCGTCGCGCACGGTCCGGTCGTAGCGGCCGCGTGGGGCGATGTAGGCCTCGCATCCGATGATCGGCGTCAGCCCGAAGCGTTTGGCGGTATCGTAGAACTCGACGGCCCCGAACATCACCCCATGGTCGGTCAGCGCGATCCCGGGCTCGCCTTCGTTGGCGGAGCGCCGGCAGAGTGCGTCGACGCGACAGGCTCCGTCCAGCAGCGAGTACTCGCTATGAACGTGGAGGTGAACGAACGAATTCAAAGCTCTTAGAAAGACCTCGGTACGCGGCGAACGGGTTCACTTTCCGTGACACCGGCGGCAGCCCTTGCCCCGCCCGTCGGGGTTGGGCACAGAAAAGCGGCACCCACCTAGCTACCAACGTCATGGGGCCGGCTTCCGTCGGAACGTATAGTTGAAGGTACTGGCCGCCAACGTGCGGTCGATGACGCCTCGCAAGGGGCCCGTCGCTAGGAGTAGTGCGCGTTTGATCAAGCACGACGTCGTCGTGATCGGCGGTGGTCTTGCCGGGATGCGTGCGGCCGTTGAGGCCGCCGAGCTCGGAGCCGATGTCGCCATCGTTTCAAAGATGCATCCCGTTCGCAGCCACTCGGGTGCGGCTCAGGGTGGTATCAACGCTGCCTTAGGCAACCGGGAAGACGACTCGCCGGAGAATCACGCGTTCGACTGCGTGAAGGGCTCCGACTACCTCGGCGATCAAGACGCCATCGAGGCGATGACCGAAGACGCGCCGCGGCAGATCGTCTGGCTGGAGCACCGCGGTTGCATCTTCTCGCGTCTGCCCGACGGCCGGATCGCGCAGCGCCCCTTCGGCGGCGCAGGCTCCCCCCGTACCTGCTACTCGGCCGACGTCACCGGCCTCGTCATCCTGCACACCCTCTGGGAGCAGCTCGAACGCTTCAAAGTCAAAGTCTACGAGGAATACTTCGCCACCGCTCTCGCGGTTGAAGACGGCATCGGCACCGGCGTCGTCGCCCTCAACATCCGGACGGGCGCCCTGGAACTGGTGACCGCCAAAGCGACGATCTTCGCCACGGGCGGCCTCGGCCGCGTCTACCGCAAGACGACCAACGGCTACGCCTCGACCGCCGACGGAATGGCGATCGCCTACCGGGCGGGCATCCCGCTCATGGATATGGAGTTCGTCCAATTCCACCCGACCTCATTAAAAGAGAACGGCGTTTTGCTCTCCGAGGCGGCGCGCGGCGAAGGCGCCTACCTTCTGAATAAAGACGGCGAACGCTTCATGTTCAAGTACGCGCCGAACAAGGGCGAGCTCGCCTCACGCGACGTGGTGAGCCGCGCGGAATGGACGGAGATTCTGGAAGGCCGCGGCATCGACGGCTGCGTCCTGCTCGACTTGCGCCACCTCGGCCGCGAGAAGATCCTCGAGCGCCTTCCGCAGATTCGTGAGCTGGCACTCGACGCTACCGGCAAAGACGCGATCGATACGCCGATTCCGATTCTTCCGGGCATGCACTACGCCATGGGCGGCATTGAGACCGACAAGTTCGGCGCGACGCGCATTCCGGGCGTCTACGCGGCCGGCGAATGTGCTTGCGTCAGCGTTCACGGCGCAAACCGCCTCGGCGGCAACTCGCTGCTCGAGACGATCGTCTTCGGCGCACGCTCCGCGCGGCACGCCATAAACTACATCAAATCGGTCGACAGCGTGAAGCCTTCGGAGAAGACGCTCAAGAGCGAACGCGAGCGCATCGCCGGCATCCTCGCGCGCAGCGGCGGCGAGCGGCACTCACATGTGCGCAAGGCCCTCAACGACGCGATGAGCGATCACGCCTTCATCTTCCGCAACGAGAAAGAACTGACCGAAGGGATGGAAGCGCTCCGGCAAGTGCGTCAAGCCGCCACGACCATGACGGTGATGGACAAGTCCAAGACGTTCAACACCGACTTGGTGAATCTGCTCGAGACCGAATTCTTGGTCGACGTCGGTCAGCCGATCATGCTCGGCGCACTCAACCGCACCGAGTCGCGCGGCGCGCAAGCGCGCACCGACTACCCCGATCGGGACGACGAAAAGTGGCTGGTGCACACGCGCATGCAGTACCAGGGCGCCACCAAAGACCCGCTCCCCGACTACACCCGCAAGGTCACGATGACGAAGTGGGAACCGACCGTGAGGTCTTACTAGAATGATGATAACCATGTTTGGCGACCCCTGGGGGGAATATGAAGTGCTCGCTCGTGCGAGGGAGCCACGTCTCGGGGGCCTCGCGCAACGCGCGGTGAGCGCGCAGCCGGGGGCGGTCGCCTCACGGCCATCGTGGGCTGCGGCGACACTCGCGCGTCCGTGCGCGTCGGAGCGCCGTTAAAATGGCAAAAATTACTCTCGACCTCTTCCGTTATGACCAGAACGTCGACAACGAGCCACATCGCGATCGGGTGGAGATCGACTTTCCCGTGACGCAGACGGTGCTCGATGCGCTCGAATACGCGAAGGCGGAAGTCGACGGATCGATTACCTTCCGGCGCTCGTGCCGCTCGGCGATCTGCGGGTCGTGTTCGATGAACATG
>DATJTD010000159.1:0-10661 GCA_035503775.1 Candidatus Acidiferrales bacterium | reverse complement strand
GCGCGGGAAGATCGACGAAGCCGAGGCGCAGCTCACCAAAGCCGGCCTGAACCTCGAGCAACTGCGCAATGCCGTCGATCTGGAAGTCCGGCAAGCGTATTTCAACTACGTCGCCGCACGTGCCCAGGTCGAGACGGCGCGGGCCGCCGTCGCATTCTCGGGCGAGAACTTACGCCTGAGCCGCCTGCGCTATCAAAACGGTGCCGGAACCTCGCTGGAACTCGCCGACGCGCTCCTCTCGGACACGCAGGCGCATACCGACCTCGTCGGCGCGCTCGCTGCGGTGCGCACCACCTATGCAGCCTTCCAACGCGCCGTGGGCGAGAACGCGGGAGATCAAGCCGGGGTATAGGTGGGCACACCGCCGGCTCGGGCGATCGCCGAGGCGATCATCTCCTCTTGCGTCGCGGGGTTCTGCCAACGCTGCCGTGCCTGAGGCCCAAGTGCGTGCAGCGGGTCGAAGTAGAGGAAGTGCGTCTGCGGTTTGACGCTCGGTGCGGAGTAGACCGCGATTCCGTTTTCGCGGTCGTAGTAATCGAAGCTGTGCACGTCGCGCTTGCCGCCGCCGCCCGGGGCGTCGCAGATGAAGAGGGGTGTGTTGAAACCCGCCGTCGAGCCGCGAACGGACTTTTCGATCTCGAGCGCGCGCCCGATCGGGGTACGCAGATCTTCGACTCCGCGCACCATGTCGTGCATGTAGACGTAGTACGGGTGCACGTTGACGTAGCCAAGGCGCTTGACCAAAAGCTGCATCGTCTGCTCGTCGTCGTTGACGCCGGCGATCAAGACCGACTGGTTGCGCACGACGATACCGCGCTCGAAGAGCACCTGCATCGCGCGCTGCGTGATCCACGTGATCTCGTGCGGGGAGTTGAAGTGCGTGTGCAAGACCACGTCCTTGCCGAGCCTGCGCCCGCGCTCGACGACCGCGGTGAGGGCGTCGACCCAGGCGCGATCGGTCAGCAGCTTCATCGGCAAGACTGCGGGCCCTTTGCTCGCGAAGCGCATGCGCCGCACGTGCGGGATGGCGAGCAACGCATCGCCGATGAGGCGTACGCTTTTGGCCGGCAACTGATAGGCGTCGCCGCCGGAGATCACGATATCTTCGAGTTCGGGACGAGAGGCGATGTAGTCGAACGCTGCCTGCCACTCCTTGGGCGTTCGCGCGAGCGGCACTTTGTCGACCGTCTCCGTGTCGAGCCCGATAGCGTACGAGCGCGTGCAGAAGCGGCAGTAGACCGGGCACATCGTCAGCGGCAAGAAGAGCGCCTTATCCACGTAGCGATGCGTGAGCCCGGGTACGGGCGAGTCTTCGAGCTCATGCAGTGAGTCGAGCGTGAGGCGCGGATGGTCGGCGAGCAGCTTCGAGGCGAGCGGGATGAATTGAATGCGAACCGGGTCGCTGTAGGGCCGCTGCCAGTCGATACAGGCGATCGCGTACGGAGAGACGCGCACCGACATCGGTGCGCGGCGGAAACCTTCGCGCGCGTCGGCGATGAACGACGCGTCGGCGAGATCTTTGATCGTGTCGAGCAATTCGTCGACGGTCTTGACGGAGTGCCGCGCCTGCCAGAGATGATCGAGGAACGTCGCCTCGTCGATCTCACGATACGCCGGAATACTGCGCCAGAACTCGCCTTGGCGCAGATTGCGATGTGCGAGCGCAGACGAATCGACCGGCGGCTTCCGGTGACGTGGCAGCCCCTGGGGTGTCGGAACCGGCTGGCTCTCGGTCGCCGCATCCATCAGCTCTCCTCGTGCGCCGTATCGAAGCGCTCCTCGTGTGCCGTATCGAAGCGTTCGGCGAAATACTGCATCAAGGCTGGATGGTCGCGCAAGGTCTGGAGCGCAATCTTGGCATGTCCCTCGGTGAAACCGTTTCCAATGATCATGGTTACGTCTTTCCCAATACCTTCGGCGCCCAGTGCCGCCGACGCGAACGAGGTGCTCATCGAGAAGAAGTAGACGGTGCCGCCGCTGCGCGCGCAGAGGATGGATCCAAGTTCGGTTCCCGGGACGTTGACGCAGTTGATGACGACGTCGGCAAGCTGCGGCGCATAGACCAGCATGGCGTTCTCCATGCGCACGGCGTCTCGGGCATCCGCCTCCACCAGCACGTCGACATAGCCCTCCTGACGAGCGAGCTGCGCACCCCGCGTGGAGCGGTCGGGAACGACGCCGATCACCCGGCCGCGTGGGCCGACGCAAGCGCGGGCCTGTGCGCAGACGAGCAAACCCGACTTTCCGTCGGCGCCGAGGACGACGACGGTATGCCCCGGCAAGACGAGCTTGCGCGTCTGTGCCGGCGCCCCGGCCACATCGAGGACGGCGAGCGCGACTCCAATTGGAATGTCGTCGGGCAGGCGTGCGAACAGGCCGCTTTCGAAGAGGATCGCCGTCCCTTGCACCCAGAGACGGCCGGCATCCATATCGACCCGCGTGATCCGTTCGAGAAAGAGCGGCGTGAGCGTTAGCGAGACCAGCGAGGCGATGTGATCTCCGGTCGTCACGCCGCGCGCATCGAAGGCGGGGCCAACTTCGCGCACGCGGCCGACGAACATCCCGCCGCTCCCCGTGACCGCGTTGTGCTGCTTCCCTCGCATGCGCACGTTGTCGAGAATGTGCAGGGCGACGCGCTCGGGATCGTCGCCGCTGACGCTCGCGATCTGATGAAACGAGGCGGAATCGATGTTGAGCACATCGACGTCGCAGAGCATCTCATTCTCGTATGCGCGCGGGGTCGCGTCGAGCCGCCACGCCGCCTGCGGCAAGACGCCCCGCGGTTCGAGGACGCGATGCGTACCGAAGCGGCTGAGGCTGGGCTTCTCTGCGCCGTTCTCCATGAAGTCCTCACTTCGAGCACGATGCCGCAGGGCATGCGAACGGTGGCATGCTGCGGGAACTTCCGGGAAGAACCTCGGCTCGTGGGAATGAGTAAGCGAGCTAAGACTCTCGGTCGTTCGCCTCTGCTTGCGCTGGCGCTGGGGCTGCTGACACTCCTCTCTTGCGAACGGGAAGGCGCCGTACCAGACCAGCCGGTCGCGCGCGTCGTCCGTTTCGACATCGCGGGCGATCCGCTCTCGCTCAACCCGCTCTTCGCCCACGCTGATGCCGCCGCCGTCGAGCAGCAGCTCGCGCACCTCTGCTTCGAACCGTTCTTCGATCTCGATGCACGTGGCAACGCCATCCCCGAACTCCTGCGGGTTCTACCGACGGTGGCCAACGGGGGCATCTCGCCTGACGGTAGGACCCTGACCTACCATCTGCGCGCGGGGGTGCACTGGAGCGACGGCGTCGCGGTAACGGCGAGCGACGTGCTCTTCACGCTGCGCGCAATTCTCGATCCGCGCAACCCGGTCGCCTCACACGAAGGCTACGAGCTCGTCGATCGCGCGCAGGCGCTAACGCCGCTCACCGTGCGCTTCCATCTGCGCCGTGCGTGGGCGCCCGCAGTTGCGACCCTCTTCGCCTATGGAACCTCGCCGCAGTACGTGCTGCCCGCGCATCTGCTGGCGAAGGAGGCACCGCTCGCACAGGCGCCGTTCAACGCCGCACCGAGCGTCTGTGACGGGCCGTTTCTCTTTCGCTCGTGGAGCCGCGGCGACCGCCTGGAATACGACGCGAATCCGCACTACTGGCGTGGAAGACCGCAGGTCGATCGGCTCGACGTCCGTATCGTGACCGATCCGTCGACCAATCTCACGTTGTTGCAATCCGGTGCCTCGGATTTCAACCTGATCGCCCCCGCACAGCAGCGCGAGCTCGCGAACCTTCCCGCACTCGCCTATCGGTACGTGCCGACGGCCCTCATCGCAGGGATTGCTCTCAACCTCACCCATCCTCCGCTCGATGATCCGCGCGTGCGCCGCGCGCTCGTCGCCTCGATCGACCGAGCGGCGATAAGCGCGAAGATCACCCTCGGGCGCTATCCGGTGGCGCAGACGGATCGCCCACGCTACTCGTGGGCCTACGATCCTGCGATCACCGAGCCGCCGTACGATCCGGCGGCGGCGGATGCGGCCTTCGACGCCGCCGGGTGGCGCCGCGGAGCCGACGGCATGCGCCGCAAAGACGGCGTCCCACTCGCACTGACCTACGTGCAATTCCCCGAGACGACGACGGGGGTGCGGGTCGCCGCCTTCGTGCAAGCGGAGTTGCGCGACCGGGGCGTTGCCGTCAGCATCAAGTCCATCTCCAACGCGCAGCTTTTCCTCCCAGCCTCGCAGGGAGGTACCCTCGCGCGAGGCGCCTTCGATCTCGCATATGTGCCGTGGCAGATGGGCGCCGATCCCGATGACAGCTTCCTGCTAGCGTGTGGCGGTGCCGACGACTACATGCACTACTGCAACCGCATCGTCGACCGGCTGGAAACCCGCGCCGTGCGCGAGCCGCAACGCAGTAGGCGCCGCGCTGACTATGCGCGGATCGACGCGACCGTAGCCCACGACGTTCCGATCATCTACCTCTTCAATCCGAATTACATCTACGCGTATCGGACGACGCTGCACGGCTTTGCCCCCAACGCCTTCTCACCAACCTGGAACGCCTACGCATGGCGCCTGCAGGAGCCTGCGGTGCGTTAGAGCGCCTTGACGGCGCCGTTGACCGCCTCGATCGATTTCTTGGCGTCGCCGAAGAGCATGACCGTCTTGGGATCCTCGTAGAGCGGGTTGTCGATTCCCGCAAAGCCCGGGTTCATCGACCGTTTGAGGACGACGACGTTGGCTGCGCGGTCGACGTTGAGGATCGGCATTCCGTAGATCGGAGACGATGGGTCGCTGCGTGCCGCCGGGTTGGTGACGTCGTTTGCGCCAATGATCAGGGCGACGTCGGTGCGTTCGAATTCGGGGTTGATGTCGTCCATGTCGTACAGCGCGTCGTACGGGACGTCGGCCTCGGCCAGCAGCACGTTCATGTGACCCGGCATCCGGCCGGCGACCGGGTGGATCGCATACTTGACGGTCACGCCCCGCTCCTCGAGGTTCTCCGCGAGCTCGCGCACCGTGTGCTGCGCCTGCGCGACCGCCATGCCGTAGCCCGGAACGACGATGACTTGGTTCGCATACGCGAGCATCGTGCCGACGTCGTCGGCGCTGACCGAACGAATCGTTCCGGTATTCTCCCCTTTGGCGGACGCGGAACTTTTCACCGAGCCGAAGGCACCGAAGAGCACGTTGGCGAGGGAGCGATTCATGGCTTTGCTCATGAGCACCGTCAGCAGCGTCCCCGAAGCACCGACGAGCGCGCCGGAGATGATGAGGACGTTGTTGCTCAAGACGAAGCCCGTCAGCGCCGCCGCTAGACCCGTAAACGAGTTGAGCAGCGAGATGATGACCGGCATGTCGGCGCCGCCAATTGGCAGCGTGAAGAGCATCCCGAGTGCAAAGGCGGCCCCCAGCGCGACATACAGTGCCGTCACCGGCTCTGCTCCGGCGATGACGAAGCCTCCAGCCGCGAGCATGACCAGCAGGATCAAGGCGTTGACGATCTGCTGACCGGCGTACACGATCGGGCGGCCGGTCATGAGCTCTTGGAGCTTGAGATAAGCGATGATGCTGCCCGAGAAGCTGATCGCCCCGATGACCGCCGAGAGGACGGTGGTGAGCGACTCGTCGATGGTGAGCGTCTCACCGGCGCCGATGCGGGTCAAGAGTTCCCCGGTTGCGACCAGCGCCGCAGCTCCGCCCCCGCAACCGTTGAAGATCGCGACCATCTGCGGCATCGCAGTCATCTTGACCGAACGCGCCGCCGTGATGCCGATCGCGGCGCCAATCGCGATGCCCACGAGCACGATCCACCAGGCGACGATTCCCTGTGTGAGCACGCCGCCCACAGCGCAGACCATTCCGAGGGCCGAGATGCGGTTGCCGAGGCGCGCCGTCTTCGGTGACCCGAGATAGCGCAGGCCCACGATGAAAAGCACCCCGGCGAGCAAGTAGAAATATTCGACGGGATTGACGCTGTCGCTCACCATCTACGCGTCGCTCTTCTTCTGAATTTTCGTCCCGGCCGTTCGCGGTTTGAACATCTCGAGCATGCGTTCGGTGACGGTGTAGCCGCCGAAGACGTTGAGCGAGGCGAGGATCACCAGGATCACGCCGAGGACGGCTCCGAGCGGATTGCTTTGCGAGCCGGCGATCACGATGGCACCTACGAGGACGATGCCGTGGATGGCGTTGGTCGCCGACATCAGCGGCGTGTGCAAGGTCGTCGGAACTTTCGAGATCACCTCGAAACCGACGAAGACGGCGAGGACGAAGATCGTCAGCTCGGTGAGGAGATGTTCACTCATGAGGTCACCGTGCGCGCAGCCAAGGTCGCTTCGTGGACAATCTCGCCGGCGCGCACGATCGTGGTGCCGCGGACGATCTCGTCGTTCATATCGAGGTTCAATGTGCCGTCCTTGATCAAGTAGTCCAGAAGCGTCTGGACGTTGCGCGAGTAGAGTTGGCTGGCGTGAGTGGCGACGGTCGCGGCGAGGTTGAGGGCTCCGATGACCGTGACGCCATTGGCACTGGTGATCGTCTCACCCGGTTTGGTGAGTTCACAATTGCCGCCGGTCTCGGCGGCGATGTCGACGATTACGCTGCCCGGCGTCATCGCGGCGACGGCGTCGGCCGTGATGATGATGGGCGCGCGCCGCCCGGGAACAGCTGCCGTGGTGACGACGGCATCCGATGCGGCGATGGCGTTCTTCATGAGTTCGCGCTGCTTGTGCGTTTGCTCCGGAGTCAACTCTTTCGCATACCCGCCCGCAGCTTGCGCGTCGACGCCGAGATCGAACTGCAAGAACTTCGCGCCCAGTGACTGGATCTGTTCCTTCACGACCGCACGTGTATCGTAGGCCGAGACGACCGCGCCGAGGCGGCGCGCGGTGGCGATGGCCTGTAGTCCGGCGACGCCGGCGCCGATCACGAGCACCTTCGCCGGGGGAATCGTTCCGGCCGCGGTGGTGAGCATCGGAAAGAACCGCGGCAGATATTCGGCGGCGAGCAGCGCTGCTTTGTAGCCTGCAATGTTGCTCTGCGACGAGAGAGCGTCCATCGCTTGCGCCTTGGTGGTGCGCGGGATCGCGTCCATGCTCAGCGCCGTAAGTCCGAGCGCGGCATAACGCTCCACCGAAGCCGGATCGCCCAGCGGCGAGAGAAAGCCGACGAGCGTCGTCCCGGGTTTGATGCCGCTCAGCTCTGCGTCGCCCGGTTTGGCAACACGTACGACGACGTCGGCGTCGGCATACAGATCGGCCGGGGCGGCGGCGATCGTCGCGCCCGCGCGGCTGTAGGCTTCGTCCGAAAAGCCAGCGCTGCGCCCGGCCTCGTGTTCGACGGCCACGGCGATGCCGTTCTTGATATATTTCGCAACCGTCTCGGGAACGAGCGCGACACGGCGCTCTCCTGCAGCGCGTTCTCTGGGGACCGCGATCTTCATACTGCGTACCTATCGAAAGACGCGTCGCGCCTCCCTCTCGTCTGTGGCGTCTGCCTCAGACGCAGCGCCGATGGTACCGCGGCCATCTGGCGGCGTCCCGGAGAAATGTCGGGGTTCGCAGGCTGTCAGGCCTGCAGCGAGACGATATTTCGCAATACGCCGATACGTTCGATCTCGACGTCCATCACGTCGCCGTCCGCAAGGAACTCGGGCGGCGTACGCGCGAAGCCGACGCCGTCCGGCGTCCCGGTTGCGATGACGTCGCCCGGTTCGAGTGTCATGCCACGCGAAAGTGAGGCGATGATCTTGGCCACCGAAAAGATCATCGACGCCGTGTTGCCGTCTTGCTTGACCGTACCGTTGAGGCGCAGCGCGATGCGCAAGCTTTGGGGATCGGGTATCTCGTCGGCGCTCACGATCCACGGCCCGATCGGACAGGCATCGTCCAAACTCTTCCCTTTGAACCACTGCAGGTGGGCGCTCTGCAGATCGCGCGCGGTGACGTCGTTGAGGCAGGTGTATCCGAAAACCACGCTCAGTGCGTCTTCTTCGTGCACGTCGCGACAGCGTTTGCCGATCACGACGGCGAGTTCGGCTTCCCAGTCGTACTTCTGCGAGACCTCCGGCGAGAGGTGCAAGGTCGCGCCCGGGGCGGCAATTGAGGTGGGCGCTTTGGTGAAGAACGTCGGCACGCTGGGAAGTTTGAGTTCGGTGCCGCCGGCACGCGCGCTCTCTTCTGCGTGCCCGAGGTAGTTGCGCCCGACGCAGAAGACGTTCTTGTGCGGCATGACCGGTGCACGCAGCGTCACCGAAGACAGCGGCACCGTCGGCCCGAGTTCTCGCGCTTGCGGCTCTGCGGCGACGACCGAGGCCATCGTCGTGAACCGCTCGGGAAGCGTCGCCACTTCGTCGCCGACGAGCACGCCGGGCCGCTCGATCCCATCGTGAAGAAACGTTACGAAATGCATGCGCGAAGAGTCGTCTTCGCGCCGCGGACTTACCTGCCGTGCGCCGCCGTGCGCACGCCGTCTATGTCGGGCGCCGTGTGAGGTGCCACATGTCGCAGTAGCGGCAGTGGTATGCATAGAGGACGCCGCTCATATCGTTCATCGCCGCGTGCGCGCGTGCGTCGTCTTCCGAAGCGTAAGGCGTCTTCGAGGTGCAGCTTCGTTCGAGATCGCGATCGACGGCATCGTCGATCTCGCCGCGATTGCGCAGCCACCACTGCATGGCATCGCCGGTCGCACCCGGCGCGGGCTTATTTGGCCGGCCGACCCGGCGCGGGCGAGGCATGTCGGTGGGCATCTTGCAGCATCGCGAAGACCGCTCCAATCGCGTTGGGATCCACGCCGCCTGCGCGCACGAGGGTGACGGTGCGGCGCACCGCTCCCGTCGTTGGCGAGTAGTCGTAGTCGAGGCGGAAGATTCCCGCAACCGCGCCTCCGCTCGGCGTGCGAATGAAGGTCTGCAGCGCGTTGCCGTACGTCATCAAATTGAAGCGCGCATTGGAGGAGCCGGTACCGGAGCGCACGCGCGTCACTTGGCCTTTCCGGTTCGTGTCGACCAAAAAGTCCGTGTGAAGCACGGTCGTCGGCATCTTCGGAAGGTGAACCGAAGGCGGGAGCGTCGGCTCGCTGCCGGCGGGCAACGAAAAGTTTGGAAGCGCCGGCGGCGCCGACGTTGGATCGGCGAGCGCGATCCCGGTAGCGAGCAGGAGCATCGCTGGTACTGATGCCCAAGCAAAGGTGGCCTTCGCCACCTTAGTTGCGCGCCAAAGCGACATAAGCCGCATGGCATGCCGAGCAGGCCACGACGATCTGGTAGGTTGCCGCACGCAAGCGGGGTCGCGTCGGGAGGCATGCATCGTCACACCCGCAGCAACGACACGGGAGAGGTGCCGAGTTCCCAAGCGCCGACGCATCGTCCACGTTCGCGGCTTCACCTAGGTCGCGGGGGATGCCTGCGATGCTCGCGCGAAACGCGCGGTCCTATGCGACGTCTTACCGTCCTCCACCGCCTCGCGGCCGTCATCTCGTTTGCCGGCTTGATCGTACTTGCGGGTTGTAAAGAACCCGCCGGCACGAATGCACAAGTCTTCGTCTCGGGTTCTCAAGACGTGGTCGTCAACTCGTGCGAACAGTACAACGATACCAGCGACGCCAACTCGATGTACTACGTCTGTAAATTCGTCTGGACCAACTCCGGCGGCCCGGACATGATTCCCGAACTCGACAAGTTCGTCTTCATCGATCGCGACGAGAACCGCTCTCCGGGTATCGAGTCAGGTGCCGCCGCGCTGATCGGCATCACGAACTATCAGGGCGTGGTCAAGAAGGGTGCCTCGCAGCAGTACACATTAGGCTTCCATGTGCAGCTCAACGCCGTCGGCTCCATCTACTACGATCAAACGTAGTCTGGGAGCGATCAGGGGCGCTCTCGCGTTGGCCGCGGGCCTGGTGTTGCTCACCTCTCCGGCGCGGGCAGCGCGTCCGCTCCTCGATCAGCCGCAGTGGGATCGCTACTTTGCACTCTCGGCGCGCGACGTCATGGTGCCGTGGCAACCCGCAACGGTGCGACTCGCCACCTATTCCGGTGCGCCGGTGGATTTTGCCGTCTACAACGTCGATCCGGCGGAGGTGATCGTGGCGGGACAGAACCGCCCCGCGCGCGCGATCGACACGCGCCGCATGCGCCCGCTCGCGCGCTGGCGCTTCTCACCGCCGCCCGGCTATCGCTTCGAAGTAAGCGACGTCAACGTCCCGTTGGGAGACCAGGCGGGGTTCTACGTCGTCGAAGCGCATCGCGGCGACGCCACGCAGCAAGTGTGGCTCAATCGCACCCGCATCGGTCTGGTCACCAAAGAGAGTCCCGAAGGTCTGCTGATCTGGTGCGTCGATCTCGGGAGCGGCCGCGCGCTGCGCGGCGCCAACGTCGCATTCTTGGTCGGCCAGGAGCTAGTCACCAAGCAAACCGACGCGCACGGCTTGATCGCGTGGGACGGAGCGCAGCGGCCGAGTTTCGCGCTTGCAGACGACGGCCCGAGCCGCGCCTTCGTCTCGCTGCTTCCCCAGGCGCCGTTGCCGCCCACGATCGTCGGGCTGCGGCTGGAGAATGCGAGCGTGCACTCTGGTGGGAGCGTGCGCTTCATCGGCTTCGTGCGCCGCCGGATCGGCGGGGACTACCGGCGCGCCGTTGGCGACGTGCACGTGACGCTCGTGGACAACGGCCGCACG
>DATJTD010000158.1:0-14156 GCA_035503775.1 Candidatus Acidiferrales bacterium | reverse complement strand
GTACAAATGTGAAACGTCTGCGCTGGTTCGAGTGGCCAATTGACCACCCATGGGCGAGCGTGTGAGTGACGTCTTTGGGGGTATAACACGAGCGCTGTACGGTGCGAAGGTCGCCGCGTCATAAGATACCCCAAACTGGGTATTCACTGCGCGAGGCTTGCACGAGGCTTGTGGGAAAAATGTCGAATGCATTTGCACAGCGGGCCGTGGTAAGAGGTTGTTGTGGAATTTAAAATAGTGATGGGGTTGCGTCCGATACGCATGTGCCTGTGTCTGCGGCAAGCCTAAGAGATAATGCCGCCTCGGGAGCCTATCGATGGAATATTATTGCGTAACGATCAGCAGATGCGACTCGCACCCGCCCTTACGTCCGGCCGCATCGTCATGAGCCGCTCCTGAAGGGGATCACCGTAATGTTGGCTCCTCTCTCCTTTCCGACGAAGGTCGAACGGAATGGCCGGTATCCCGCTCCCCGCGTGGCTATCGTCTCCGACCCTCTCGTTCAGCGTGGCGGGGCCGAGCGCGTCGTTGAGACCATTGCCGCCGCCTATCCCGACGCGCCGATCTTCGCGGTCCTCTACTCGCCCCAGACGGGGCCTGCCTCCATCGCATCGCGCGTCGTGCCCTCGTGGCTTCAGAACGTCTCAGGTGCCGCGCGTCGGCACCGGATGTTTCTTCCCTTTTATCCGAGCGCGGTGGAGAGCTTCGATCTGCGTGCTTTCGATGTGATCATCTCGTCGCATCATTCACTGGCGAAGGGTGTCTTGCGCTCGGCCAATCAGGTGCATATTTGCTATTGTCACAGCCCCATGCGGGCTCTGTGGGAGCGCACGCATGAGGAGATCGGCTCGCTACCGAAGATCGGGCGCCCCGCTGCGCGTGCGCTCTTTTCGCACCTGCGCTCATGGGACTATGCGACCGCGGCGCGGGTCGATCAGTACATCGCGAACAGTCGCATCACACAGTTGCGTATCGCCAAGCATTACGGTCGCGAAAGTAAGGTGATCTCCCCTCCGATCGACGTCGAACGGTTTACGCCTGGTGGCGAGGTCGGAGACTATTACCTCGTTGCATCGCGCATGGTCCCCTATAAACGGATCGATATCGCGATCGAGGCGACGCGCCTGCTGGGCCGTCGTCTCATAGTTACCGGGAATCCCCCGAAGGGTGGCGATTTCCCCGCACACGTGGAGTTTGCCGGCGTCGTGGACGACCCTCGGTTGGTCGCGCTCATGCGCGGCGCACGAGCGCTCATCTACCCGCAGCTCGAAGACTTCGGCATGGCGCCGCTTGAAATGAATGCCTGCGGGCGACCAGTTGTGGCTTACGGCGCCGGTGGAGCGTTGGAGACCGTCGTCGACGGAACCACCGGCATTCTGGTACCCGAGCAGAGCGCCCCGGCGTTTGCAGCAGCCTTAGAGCGCTTCGAAGCGACTTCGTTTGATCCCAAGGTTTTGCGAGCGCACGCAGAGACGTTTGCGGCACCTATATTCACCGACCGTATAAAATGGGTGGTTGAACGTGCCTATGCAGAACTCATCGACGACCGTGCGACGCGCCGTTTATCGGTGGTGAACTCGAGACCGGAATAAAGCGCGCATGCGCTCCGTTTATGCGACGTGCGAATGAATTCGTTCGGCCGTGCCTTCGCGGAGATCGTCACCCTTGTTGCCCTGGGGCTGTACGCCTGCATGGGCTGCGCTGCGAGTGTGCCGGCGACGGTGCGCGCGGAATCGGCGAGGGCGGCCGACGCGTTCGTTGATTCCATCGGAGTCAACGTGCATCTGCACGACGGTGGAGACTCCGTCTATAACGCCCGGTACGCGGCCTTTGCGCCGCTCCTGGAAGCAACGGGGATCCGTCACTTGCGTGACGGCCTCATCGACACGACCTACCAGGCGTATTACGATCACCTCAATGAATTAGGCCGTGCGGGTATTCACGCGACGCTTATAACTTCGGTGGGCCAATCAGTTGCACTGTTGCGCGCGTACCCAACGCGCGTTCCCTACGCCATTGAGGCATACGAAGGCCCAAATGAATACGATGCTCGCCACGATCCTAACTGGGTGACACATCTGCGAGCCTTTACACAGCTGCTGTATCACGCCGTTAAGGATGATTCTCAGACGGCAAAATATCCGGTCCTCGGACCATCGCTCATCTCCGCCCAATCGGCTGCGGCGCTGGGCGATCTCAGCGCCTGGATGGATTTTGGGAATATTCACGATTACTTTGCCGGCTTTAATCCCGGTACGCCGGGATGGGGTAGCGCGGCCTTTGGGACCCGGTACGGTAGCATCGCCTATAATCTTGCTCTCGAAGCACGGGTAAGCGGCAAAAAACCAGTCATCGCGACGGAGACGGGCTACTGCACGGCCGACGCAAAGAACGACGTACCCCCCGTTGTCCAAGGGCGCTACGTTCCGCGGCTTTTCTTTGAACAATTCAACGCCGGTATCGTGAAGACGTTTGAGTATGAGTTTGCCGACGACGGCGGAAATGGCGGCTTTAGCAGCTGCGGACTCATCGGCTTCGACCTCAAACCGAAGCCGGCGTACTATGCGCTCTCGGCGCTCATTCATCTGCTCTCTGATCCTGGGCAGGCCTTTACCCCGGCGCCGCTGACGTACGTCATCGCCGGAGCGAGCGCGGATGTGGATCACACACTGCTCCAGAAACGTGACGGCACGTATTATCTTGCCCTCTGGCGCGAACTGCCCAGTTGGGATGTGAACGCGGGTGTACCGATCACCGTCGCCCCCGAAGAGGTATCCCTGATGGTGCCGGCCGGTGTACGGGAGGCGTCACTCTTCGCACTGAACGACGACGGTACGATGCTCGCGAGACCACTCGAATTCAAAGAAAACCTGGCAAGGGTCACCGTTACGGATCGTGTCTCAATCGTTGCCCTCAAGCCGCTCACTCCGCCCGTGAAAGCGAGTGGCCCGTAATGCGCATCTTCACACTGCTCGTCAACGTATATGACGAAAGCCACCATGGCGGTACCCAGGTGGTGGCGCAGGAGACAGGCCGCCGCCTTGTAGAGCGGGGCCACGAAGTGACCTTCCTCGCCCGCCGGCCAAACCGCGACATCCCATTGCAAGAGAACTGTGATGGAGTAGATGTGCGGCGCTATGATGTCGACTTCCGTCCGGCGGCCATCGAAGCGTCGCGCAAGGCGGCGAAGCGCCTTTGGGATGAGAAGCCGTTCGATGTGCTTCACACGCACTTTGCCTACTGTGCGATCGGGCCGTCGCTCGCCATCCCTGCGTCTGTGCCTCGCTTACGAACCTTCCATGGTGCATGGGATCAAGAGGCGGACGCCGGGTGGGGTGGCCCCGAGGCAGCCACGATCAAGCGTTTGAAGCGCGGCTTTCGGCGGTGGGTCGAGGCGCGTGACATACGGCGTAGCGATGCGGTGGTGACGCTCAGCGAACACTCGAAGCGCTATGTGCTCGAGCGTTTTAACAAGGCGCCTGCCTCGGTGCACACGGTAGGAGGAGGTGTCGATTTCAAACGTTTTGTGCTCGTCGCCGATAAAAAAAGTCTTCGACGGAAGCTACGCCTCCCAGCCGATGGACCTTTGGTGATGTTCGCGGGGCGACTGGTGCGCCCCAAGGGACCCTTTGAATTGCTTGCGGCGATGCAAAGGTTCATTTCTATCGAGCCGGCGGCGCATTTGGTCATTGTCGGCGATGGAGCGGAGCGGCGAGCGCTGGAGGAGACGGCCGCAGCGCTGGGTATCGACGAGCACGTGCATTTTGCCGGATATGTCCACGAGCGTATGTCGGAATATTACGCCGCGGCGGACGTACTGGTACTCGCCTCTCATATTCCAGAGACTTTTGGCCTGGTCACAGCCGAGGCTTTGGCTTGCGGGCTCCCCGTCATTGGTGCGCCACTCGGCGCGACGGTGGATATTCTCAAGGGCTTAGAGAGCCGGCTGCTCATGAAGGGCACGAGCGCTGACGATATTTTCGAGGCGCTGCAGGCGTTTTTCTCCGCCGATTGGAGCCGTGCGCTCGGTCCGGATATCGTGCGTGCCTACGCCTTGGAACACTTCTCTTGGGAAAGACATGCGGAGAGAGTAGAGCAGATTTGCCAAGAGCTGATTCGCAAGAAACGATAGGCGCGGCTAGCCCGCGGTAGCCTGTAAGGCATCTATGGCCTCGTGCACCTTTCCAAAAATCGCTTCCCACGAATACTCCCGCGTCACTAAGGCGTATGCGTTCCCGGCGAGGCGCGTGGCCCGCGCTGGATTCGCCCACAGCTCACAGGTTGCTTGAGCAAGGGACGCTGCGTCCTCGCGAATGAGAAGATGCTCGTCGTCTCGCACGGCGAGGCCCTCGCAGCCTTTGGGGGTGGTGACCACCGGTAAGCCGCAGGCAAACGCCTCGAGAACCTTGAGTCGCGTGCCACCTCCTAACATGAGCGGCACCACGGTGACGCTGGCGGTGCTCAAGTACGGCCGGGTGTCCGCAACGGCGCCCGTCACCTGCACGGCGCTATCTCTGGTTGCTGCTTCCAGCATTGCCGGCGTCGGCGATCGCCCGATAAAGAGGATGCGCGTGTCCGGGAACCGTTCTCGCAGCCGGGGAAGCACCTCGTCGACGAGCACATTTGCGGCTCGCGCGTTCGGCTCATATCCGTAATGCCCCACGAAACACACCGTGTGCGATTGGGGGTTCGTTCCCTCAACGCGGGAGTACGACGCGGCCCGAACCGGATCATAATAGTGAACGTCCACCGCGTTGGGTATGACCCGATATGGCCGCGTTTTTGGGACGAGACGGGTCAATTCTCTGGCATCGTCATCGCTCGTGAGCCAAATCTGATCGGCGCTCGTGAATAAGCGCCGTTCCAACGATGTCGCGTATGCGCGCCGCACATACGAGCGCAAAACGGTGAGCCTATCCGACGAGTGGCGAAGAATATCGCTGATGAGCGTGGATTCGATATTGTGCGCATCCACCACGAGCCGGAAGCGGCAACGGCGAAGCGCGGAAGGGAGAGCCTGCTGCCAGTTTGCGAGCACGACGATCTGAGGGTCGAATGCGTCCACGGTCTGCGCAAGTGAAGCCGTAATCTCCGGTGCCCGCCGATCGTCGGACGTGGGGAACTCGCGCGGCTGTACCAGGCGCCGCATGTACGACCAGGCTTTTTTCAAACGCGATACGCGCACGCGGCCGCCGTCGTGATGCTGCCAAAGGGAAACACCCGGAATCGATTCAGTCCCGGCCTCGCTGTCGCCCACGGAAAAGACGGCCACCGGTCCCAATTTCGCCATTGCATTCACATTGAGCCAATTGCGTAACGGCGAGCCGCTCCGCGGCGGATACGGCGAGTCTTTCATGACAAACAGCGTACGCACGCTATTCCTCACAGATACCTCAGAGAAGAACTGCGCCGTACTCGATCGATCCGCGTAAACGTCCGACACATGTCGCCAACTGAAGCGTGAAGAGGTGTATGACGTATTTCGGCACGTCCGGCGGCCGCGCACCTACGCGCAGACCGAGAGCCGCAGCCGCAAGCGCGGCGACCAGAACGATGCCGCCGGCGAGCATCAAAGCGATTGCGAGAGTCGACCACGCGTGCGCAACGATGGTTATTACCAGAGCCGCGAGGATATTGGCTGCAAGGGTAACGGTGAGCAAGCTCGAGAGATGGTTGCCAAAAATACCTCCAAAATTATAGGGCCCGGAGCGAAGGTGTCTCCGTGCGTTATCACCGTGCCGTGCTGCATAGAGATTACCATAGCGACTCTGCAATCCCCCTCGCCAAAGCGAACGCACGGACTCCCGGCGCATGGGGTGTGAGATCCATGCGTCGGGTTGTAGAACGCGATATCCCTGCTCCTGTACTTTTGTTACGAAATCGCGATCGTCATGCGAACCGACGAACGCTTCACACATGCCCCCTACGGCGATGATATCGGATAGCCGCCCTCCGAAGCTCGCGCTAACGATGCCGCGGACATCGGGGATGTTCTCGAGGGGATAGCACGGCCTCTTTGCCGGTTTGTGAATGCGCGCGAAGGCGAACGTCTTGGGTTGACTGTTGATCGCAGCCAACATTTCGGGCAACCAATTGCTGTCGGGTATGCAGTCGGAATCGATGGAGATGACGACGGTTCCTCGCGCCTCTCGGAAACCAGTGTTTCGCGCTGGAGAGGTGCCTTTATTACGTTGCCTGATCACGCGGGCGCAGAGCGGGAACGACCGCACGATATCATCGGCAACGGCCGCCGTCGCATCTTGGGAGCCATCGTCCACGATGACCAATTCTCCGGTGCCGAGCGAGGCCCATGAGGGCGCAAATTCGGCAATGCGAGTCGTAATCGCGATAAGGTGATCGGGCCGGTTGTAGACCGGTATGACGATCGAATAATCGAAGAGGCCGCCGGCCGCCTCGCCCCGCTCAATTGGAGCATCCACGACGCGCCGCCAAGGCGGCAGGAGACACCACCAAAACATAGTCGCGTACGTACCCAGCAAAAGAGAGAACGCGAATGCACCATCAAACCACACGAGCGGCGACGACCGGCCGCCGCTCAGCAGAAAAGCGAGCGCACCCAGTAGCGCGGTGATCACCGCTAAAGCGAAAAGCGCATGCGCGAGATAGCAGGCATCGGCCTGGTTGAAACGGCGGGACTCCCCGCCCTGCGAAGGGTTTGAAGCGATGTGGGAGACCAAGGCTCGTCTCCAGACTCCGGCAGTGCAAACGTAGCCCTCGTTTACCCTGGAGAGCGGCGAACTACGCCGAGCAAGCTTGGTCTAGGACGCTCGTGAAACGAGCTTGTAGCAACGCCCCATACGCAGACGTGAAGCCTTGCCTGCGGCTTGCAATCTGGGCGCCCGCGCTATCGAGTGAGGACGGAAGCTTTGAGATGATCGGCGAGGCGAAGCGCCAGGGCCACGATCGTAAGCGTGGGGTTGGCATATCCAGAAGTTGGAAAGACTGCACTCCCGGCGATGAAAAGGCCTTCACAATCAAATACACGCAGATGCGAGTCTACAACGCCCTGATCGGGAGTCTGCGCCATGCGTGTCGTGCCGATGTGATGAAAGGCATCGAATACGTTTTCTTTCCAGTCGCCTTCCGTGAGCCAGCCTGCTGGGACGACGTCGCCTAAGTGCAGCCGGCGGAACTCGCCTTCAACGACATCGGTCATCACGCGCATCGTCTCCAGCTCGAGCGAGCTCACGCGCCAATCGACCTTCGCCTTGGGTTGTTGCAGCGGGTCGCGTTCTGTCGAGAGCGAGACGCGGCTCTCCGGGTCAGGAACCTGTTCCGTATGGCACTGCAGCTGAATGCGGCTCGGTGGGACGATCGGAGAACGTCCACGAAGATAGCGACGGGAAGCGGTTGACCAAAACGTCAACGGTGCACGCGGAAGCCGGCGTACGGCCTGGAAGCTGGGAAACTGGCGTCTACGCACCGCTCGTACGATCGACCGCACGGCTGCCATCCCCGATTCCTCCGGATAGATGTAAACGAGATGCGCGTTGCAGTTCAATACCTCTGCAGCGCGCTGCACCGTGGCGGAGAGCGGGAACTTCGCGAAATACCGCTTACGGCCGCGATAAAACAGATTGAAAATGTCTTGAAGCCGGCGAGGATCACTGCTAACGATGTCGGCAGTCCGTGCATTCGGATGATCCTGGAGAAAACGGCCGACGAGGCCTCGCCGATTTCCAACGCCGTCGCGCTCCCGGTCATTTGAGAGAAGAAGGAGGCGCGCCGTCTCGATGCCGCCGCAGCAGAGCACGAACGCACGTGCTCGCACGGTGCCGCCTTTCCCATCCAGTGAGCGAAGGTGTGCGTAGCGGATCGTCGAGGTTCCCTCTTCGGCAGCGACCTTGGTGACGGTGGCATTTAACAACGTGCGTACGCTCCGCGAGGTCGCGAATCGGCCCCGAACGTGTCGCCCGACATTAATAACCGGCGCGTAGATCGTAAACTTCGTGCCCAGCCGCAGCGGGTCAAGTGCGGGGGCCGGTACACCAAACGACTCCCATATCCGTTCGTCGTACATTTCATCGCGCAGGCCAAAGAAGTGCTCCGCGCGGCGATAGTACGGGATGAGCGCGGATTTGGTAATCGGCCAGCCGCTGTACGGTACCCATGGCCGTCTCTCAAAATCCACCTCGTCCAGTTCGATGCATTGGCCGGCCCACAGGAGCGATGTGCCGCCAAAAGCGCGAGCACGGCCCTCACGAAGCCCTCGATTTTGATGGCCCACGCTCTCGCCGGCCGAGAGTTCATCTTTCGTGGCGTCGATCTCCATACCGCCGCTCTCGCATAACAGGACGCGAATCGACGAATCGAGGAATTCGGCTGCCAGTGCGATCCCGGCCGGCCCGGACCCCACGATGCACAGGTCCGTGTCGAGTTCGACACCGTCGGGATACGAACGAAAATCGGTGATCAAAAGGTACTCAGAGGTGCAACACCCCTTCCCTCCCACTGGGAGCAAGCGCATGCGTGCATGGCTGCGTTTTCTTGGCGTGCGCCGCTTACTACTGCGTCTGTTCGCTTTCTATAGTCAGCTGCTGGAAGTACCTACTCCGAGTTGGGGCACAGGGGGAGGTCACCATGGTGGCGATTCTGTTGCAGAAGATGTCTAGGGCGCTTTGGAGCAATCGCACTTCTGCCCCACTTGGTTACGGCACCGCGTCGCTCATGGGCCGGAGCGTGCGCCGCCTCGAATCGCTTCGTCTCCTCGAAACTGCTCATGACCACGGCATCACGCATTTCGATACGGCCCGCTCGTACGGGTTCGGAGAGGCCGAGGCAGTAGTCGGGGAGTTTGCGCGAGGCAGACGAGCGCAAATCACGATTGCAACCAAACTCGGTATTTTGCCGCCGAATCGGACGTTTATGGCAGTCGCAAAGGCTCTGGCGCGGCCGGCTGTTCGAATGGTGCCCGCATTGCGGTCTCGCATGAGGCGTGCGGCCGGGGCCATGCAGAGATCAGGGGCCTTTGACGTGGCGGCAGCTCAGGCAAGTCTCGAAAAGAGTTTACGTGCGTTGAAAACGGACTACGTGGACCTTCTCTTGCTCCACGAGTGCCGGCCTCACGACCTAGAGTCCGATGAGTTGTTCGCTTTTCTTGAAGGAGCCGTTGCGGCCGGACGTGTGCTCGCCTACGGCATCGCTACCGATCCCGAATCGACACATGCCATCCTCGCCCAACATCCCCGTTACGCGCCGATCGTACAGTCGCCGTACGAGCCACTTCCGGCGGCATACCCGGGAGTGAGCGCTCCGGTGACGATTGTCCATTCGGTATTTCGTTCTGCGACGGCGCTCTGGGATCGCCTAAAGAACGACCCTCCTTTGGCAAGCAAGGTCGCAGACCTCATCAATGTCCCTTCGCTGGATCGTGAGACGCTGTGTACGCTTTTTCTCCAGAACGCTGCTGCGCGTGCACGTGCCGGTGGGATGGTGCTTTTCTCGAGCGTCACGAGCCAGCGAATTCGCGCAAACGTCGCCGTGCTATCCTCGCAGCGCTTCTCGCTGGATCAGTTCGATCATCTCATCCGTATAACTCAGTCGGCAGTTTCTTCCAGCGCTGCCTCATAGGACAACGCCTCCTGTTTTTCTCCCCGAGCGATACCTTACGCTGCCGGCATGACCGAGCGTTCTCGCGGCGCATGCGACAGCTTCATCCTTATATGGTCCGGAGCAAGCACTCCAGTTCATTTACAGGCTTGCCGATGCTATTTATGCAACGGTTTCTTTACAAGCAAGAGCTTTACTAGAGTTTTTTATATGCGGAATCACTGGCGCGCACTCATGCTTGCGTCCCTTCTTTTATCAGCGTGCTCGGGGGGATCGAACACGAGTGCCAACCTGCCTCCAGCCTCGATCGCGCCGGTGAATGCCGGGCCGAGCGGGATATTGTCGCAAGCCCCCGTTGGCTTGGGAAGCAATCCAGTTGCAACGCCTAGCAGCGGCGCCACGATTGCTCCGGGCACGCCGACAGCCTCTGCCACCAGCGCGCCAACACGCTCGGCGACCGCCGCGCCTACGGTCATGCGTACCGTCACGCCTACCGTCACGCCAACCGCGGTCGCCTCCACGCCCCAACCCACGCTTGGTCCGCTCGCGGGCGAAATGCCTCACATGGCCGACGCATTTGTCGATTCCATCGGGATCAACACGCATCTCGACGACAGCAGTACGCCATACGAGCAGCTCTACTCAACGTTTGTACCCCTGTTGGAGGCGAGCGGGATCCGCCATATTCGTGATGGCCTTCTGGATACGACATGGCAAACGTACTACACGAATTTGAATCAACTCGGTCTTGCTGGGATTCACGCGACGCTGATCACTTCTATAGGTCAGTCCGCCGCCTTGCTGCAGTCATATCCGGCGCGTATTCCCAATTCATTTGAGGCGTACGAAGGGCCGAACGAATATGACAATAGTGGTGACCCGAACTGGGCGAGCGAACTGCAGGCGTTCATGCCGTTGTTGTATACAGCCGTAAAAAGCGATGCGGCCACCAGTCACTTTCCGGTCATAGGACCGTCACTGATCTCCACAAGCGACGAAGCGACGCTCGGGAACCTAAGCGCTTCGATGGACGACGGCAACATACACGATTATTTCGCCGGCTTCAATCCGGGCACACCGGGGTGGGGAGCCGGCGGCTTCGGAAGCGCGTATGGCAGTATCCTCTACAACATCGGTGCGGAGGAGCAGGTCAGCGGTACGAAGCCGATCATCGCAACCGAGACCGGGTACTGCACCCTACCGAATACCGTTGGCGCGGTCTCACCTACGATTCAGGGACGATACGTCCCGCGTATGTTCATGGAGCAATTCAATGCGGGCATCGCTCGGACGTTTGAGTACGAATTTGCCGATGACGGAGCTTCGTATTTCGGAAGCTGTGGATTGACAACGTCCACGTTTACGCCCAGGCCAGCCTATTATGCGCTCTCTTCGATTATTCACTTGCTGAGCGATCCTGGCCCAAGTTTCACGACGGTGCCGCTTGCGTACACCTTAACGGGCCAAACGACAAACGTGCATCACCTCCTACTGCAGTCACGCAACGGAACCTATTGGCTTGCACTGTGGATCGAAACAGAGAGCTGGAACCCAAATACGGAGACAGCCATCACGGTGCCGGCTCAAGCGGTAACAGTATCGTTGCCGAAGACGCCCCTCTCTGCAACGTTGTCGACACTGGATGACACGGGTACGATGACGACAGCTCATCTCGCGCCCAGTGCTACGGTGAACCTTAGTATTACCGATCGGGTCTCGATACTTTCGCTGGGTATGTGAATGCCGCGCGACCGTCTGTATCGGCAAGGCGCATTTTCGCTTGGATCCGCGGAGCTAGCGGCTTGAGAGGCCGCTGCGCCTCCGAGGAGAACGGCTGCGCGTTGTCTCCGATCTCGCTGCGACATTTGGACATCGCGAACTGGCTAGACCGGGCCTGAGCCCTTGCAACCGAACTTCAAAGGCAGAGCAAACGTTTAAAAACGGATTTCGCGAAACGAAAGATTCGTGCGCGCACCGTCGCCCGCGTCGTCATCGTTCCGCAGAAACCCCTCTATATTGAGGGGCTTTTAGTAAAGAGTAAGTGTGGTACGAAGTGCGCGGTAGGTCGCAAAGAATTGCGTTCGAAGTCGAGCGAAAATTTGTGACCGACATGGAGGGGATGTACAGTGCTTCGTTCGTTGCTTCGAGATGACCGTGGTCAAGGGCTGGTGGAATATTCGTTGCTTGCCGCGCTGGTCGCAATCGTTGCGATTGCCGCCTTGCAGTACCTGGGTCAAAGCGCCAGCAATACGTTGAGCAATTCCGCGAGCTACCTCAGTTGATCTAAACCGCTCGAAGCGTTGCCGCCTCGAACAGACGCTCGATGCGCGGCAACGCTTCGATGAGGCGCACGTCGAGGCCGGCCTCGCGCCGCTTCTGAACGTCTTGTACGAATGAGCACAGGGCGTCCCACCGGATTCTCTTCATGTTGCGTAGCGAGATCGCAACGCTCGCGGATGTGCAGCGCGACGCCGCGTCGACGGCGCGTAGGAGATGTCGACCGCTGGTTGCGTCGAGTTCGTCACTAGACTCGATGATGATCAGAGATTCCATATGGCCTCCTCACATTTTGCCGACAAGAGAATTCTGTCGCAACGAGCTGTGAGTCGCCTGGGGAGCCGGGCGCCCGGTAGGCATGGCGTCGCTGCACTCGGAAGCAGTGCACATGGAACACCGTACACTGGGAACGCTTACCGTCTCCGCCCTTGGTCTGGGATGTATGGGCATGTCGGATTTCTACGAAGGCCGCGATGACGCCGAGTCGATCGCGACCATTCACCGCGCGCTCGACCTCGGTTGCACGCTGCTCGACACGGCGGATGCATACGGCGCGGGCAGCAACGAGGAGCTCGTGGGCCGCGCAATTCGTGGGCGCCGCGAACAGGTGACGCTTGCCACCAAGTTCGGGAACATGCGCGGACCCAAGGGCGAGTTCATCGGCGTCAACGGCCGCCCCGACTACGTTCGCTCGGCCTGTGAACTCAGCCTCAAGCGGCTCGGTGTCGAGACGATCGACCTTTACTACCAGCACCGCGTCGACCCAACGGTGCCGATCGAAGAGACCATCGGCGCGATGGCAGAACTCGTGCACGCCGGTAAGGTGCGCTATCTGGGGCTCTCCGAAGCTGCGCCTGCGACGATTCGCCGTGCACACGCGGCTTACCCGATTACCGCGCTTCAAACCGAGTACTCGCTCTGGACACGCGACCCGGAAGAAGAAGTGCTGCCGACCGTGCACGAACTCGGCATCGGGTTTGTCGCGTATAGCCCGCTCGGGCGAGGCTTTCTGACCGGGCGCTTCAAACGGCCCGAAGATATTCCCGAGAACGATTACCGGCGGACGTCGCCGCGCTTCCAAGGTGAGAATTTTGCGCGCAACCTCGAGCTCGTCGCGGTGGTGGAGGAGATCGCGCGTGCCAAACACGCGACGCCCGCGCAGGTCGCGCTTGCGTGGGTTCTCGCGCAAGATGCCCACATCGTCCCGATCCCGGGAACCAAGCGCCGCGCGTATCTGGAAGAGAATGTCGGCGCACTGGCGGTCAAGCTCGATGCCGACGACCTGCGCCGCATTCGCGACACCTTCCCCGTCGGCGCAGCCGCAGGTCCGCGCTACGCTCCGAAGGCAATGGCGGCGGTCAACCACTGAGCATGGGCTGGTCGCTGGGAGTCGTCGGCCATTTCGGCTTAGCGGTCGAAGACCCGCAGGCAAGTGCGCGGTGGTGGATCGGGAAGCTCGGACTGCGCCACGTCTTCGATTACGACGAGGGTGTCGCCGTCGGAAACGATGCCGTCACGATCGCCTTGTTCAAAGGCACGCCGCATCCGGAGACCGTCGATCACATCTCATTCCACCTCGAGTCGATCGATCAGCTACGCGAAGCGCTCGCCGATCTGCGCGGGCGCGGAGTCGAACTCGAAGACCTCGGCGACGAGATCGGACCCGAAGCGCCGGGCTCACCAAATATGGGCCTCTGGTTCCGTGACCCCGACGGCTACCGTTGGGAGCTTTCCGTGCAGAGCACGGCCGGCGTGTAGCAGGCACCCCTTACGGGTATACCGAGATCGTAACAGCATCTGGAGGAACATATGAGCATTCTTGCGTGGATCGTCGTGGGCATCGTAGCGGGTTTTCTCGCGAAGTACGTCGTGCCCGGTGAGGGTCCCGGCGGCATCTTAGGCGATCTCATCATCGGTATCATTGGTGCAATTCTCGGTGGTTGGATTTTCGGATTGTTCGGTTACGCCGGAGCCACCGGAATGAACCTGTACAGCATTCTGGTAGCCTTTGTCGGTAGCGTCGTGCTGCTCTTCATCGGCCGCGCGCTGACGCGGCGCCGCGTGTAGGCGTCCGTTTCAGCCAGTCAAACATGCTCCGAGGTGCGCTCGCCCTGCGCCGCCATCGAGCCGGCAACCGTCGGCGGTCCTTTGAGGATCCACTCGAATGCGACGCCGGCGAGCGCTCCTAGCAATGGCCCCGCGACATAGACCCAACTAGTCGCGAAATCTCCGCGGATGATATCCGGTGCTAACGAACGCACGGGATTCATCGAGGCTCCGGTGAGTGGCTCCGCCCACAGCCCAGCCAG
>DATJTD010000157.1:0-19583 GCA_035503775.1 Candidatus Acidiferrales bacterium | reverse complement strand
TCATCGAAGGCTGGTACAACCCGCATCGCCGGCATTCAGCCCTCGGCTACCTTTCACCCAGCAACTACGAACGGCGGATGAGTCAAGCCGCCTGATGTCCAATTCGCAGCTCTCCACGGAACCGGGTCAACTCCAACCCGTAGCCTTCGCAGGATCGGAAGCCAAGAGAACTCTCTCTCCTTTAGATATAACATCATCCAAGAAACTCTTGTTCGCCGACCATGGCTCCGCCGGCGCGGCACGCTAAGTGTGGCCGCCCAAGCGCCGAACACTGTCTTCACGTACGGAAGCTCCGTCACGGCGCTATCGCCTACTCCCGGTCGCATGCTCCGCCTGCATCGCTCAGCGCTCGATCCAGGTGCGTGAGACGTACATTACGGCTTACGCGTCAGGATCACGCTGTGACCGCTGTGGCGGTCCAGAAAGTCGAGGGCTTCGCCCATCCAGGCGTCTAGACCGCTGTGCACGTGTTTTGCGACCTCGCGCACCACGTGCTGGCGGCGTAGCATCCAGTCCAGTTCCGATCGCGAGGTCGATGGCCAGACCGCCTCTTCGCATTCTTCGCAATGATATCCATAGCGCACGACCCGATTTACGCGTGCGGCGCCGGCTGCACCCCTGCCGGCGCCGAATATTTCTCGCGCGAGAGACTAGAGCTTCGTCGACAGCGTAAGGAAGAGCTCGAACGGCTGGGTGACACCCTCTTCCTGGTAGGCGTGCAAGTTGTATGGCAACGGAGACGTTCCGTTGGCCGCGACATCGTTTGGACTGGTGCCGTTGTAGAAATCGCTGATCCCCGACGTCGGAACGTAATCGTCGATGCCGTATCCGCACGCGCCGGTTCCACCGACCGTCCAGGGCTCCTTGCTACCGCCGAAGCAGGTGTTGATCAGGTTGGCCATGAGCAGCGTGAGCTTCGTATTGTTCGACATATCGTAACTGATCTTCAGATTGCCAAGCAACTGCGTCGGCTCGCTGAACGCACCCTGGGCGTCGAACACCCCCGTCTCGTAATCGGGAACGACTAAGGTGCCCCCCGCGAGCGTGCCGCTGGGACCGTAGAGTCCCGACGATACGCCGCAGGATGTCCAATCGGCCCATTGTGCGTGCGGCGTTCCCGCTAGAGCGGGATTCGACGTCTGCTGATTTTGAGCGCATGTCGTCGGATCCCAACCGAGCGTCTGCAGCGGTTCACCGTACTGCTCACCGGCCTGCACTTGGAAAGACGGCGAGATATTCCATCGGTCTTTCTTATAATTCATCAGAAGCGTGAGATTATGCGGATACGAATACGTCGCCGAGTCGGCACCGAATACCGCGGGCGAAAGCGCGTACGGCGCGTACCATCCATTACGATCGAGTAGCGGCTGCGCCTTCTGCCCATAATAGGGATTCTGAATTGCCGTCGGCGTCGACGCGCATTGTGCTGCCGTCAACGGTGTTCCGGGCCCGCTCGCGGTTGCAGGCGTGTAGCATGGCGCGCTAGTCGTAAACGCATTGTAGTACGAGATGGCGTCGTTGATCTGGTCGATCGGATTCACCGACGAGCTTCCGACGTTGTTGTAGCGAATCTTCGAATCGGTGTATGTATAGCTGAGCTGCGCCGCGAAGCCATTACGGTTGAAATCACCCTTTGTGATTTCAAGCTCGACGCCGTCGGTTTTCTGCGTTCCGGCATTGATATCCGAGACAAACTGCTCGACCTGATCAAGGTAGACATCTTCCAGCGCGTTTTGCGTCAATTTAAAAAACGGTGTAACCTTGAAGCTGATGTCTGTTCCCTTGAGGTGCTTCTCGAGAGAAACATCGTAGTTGTTCGCTGTCGCGGGCATGATCTCGTGGAGCGGCGACGAGGCAAGGCCGGCCGCCACGAAGTCCTGGAAGAACGTCCCGGGCGAGTTCGGTTGAGCGGTCAGGTACTGGATGGACGCCGTATCCGGCGGCGTTGCATAGCGTCCGTATGACGCGCGTATGACCGTATTTGGATTTATCGTGAATGTCGCCCCTAGACGTGGCTCGAGCTCGGTCGGGTCATATATCAACGGATAGCTATTGGTATAATAGATGGGCGTATACGTGTATGTTTGGCCCGTTTTCGGATTCGTCGCAGTGATGGGGACACCGTCGGGATGGGCATCATATGACGGGCACGACAAAGCGTATTGATCGAATATCAAAGTCGTGTAGTTGTAGCAGGCTTCGTTCCGGATCGCCGCTGCCCAGAAATTCTCGCCCGGAGTGTTCGAGGAGCTGAGATCGTAGCCGAAGCTTTCGAGACGAACCCCCGCATTGACGTCCCATTTCTCCGACGGCCTCCAATCGTCGGTCAACGAGTAGGACGTGAACTGCGGAACGACCGTGTTCAAATAGCCGTCGTTCCCAGGGTCTGTTACGATCCATTTTGCACCATTTGCGGCGGCAGTACCGGTTACCGCATAGGGCGTGGGATTACCGAACGTGCCGTACGTCGGATCGCTCGCCAACGGATTGCACGTTGCCGCCATCCCCGCCGCGTCATAGCAAACCGGTTGGCCGCCGACCATTGCGACTAGATTGGTTGCGGGCGAGTCGGCCGTATTGAATATTGTCGCGTTGTTCCAACGCGTCGTGGCTGCGCCGGTGTAGTTTGCCGTGAGCTGTATTAGATTTTGCGGATTGATTTGGTCGGCGAACTGTGCCGCGAAGCCTTTGGTGTGTGTCGAGAGTTCGTAATCGGGAACTGAGTTCACTAGGGCACCAACCGCCGCTTCCATGGGGGCATTGTTCAACCAATCCGAGTACATCGTGTACCCATATATCCGAAAGTATGCGTCGGAGCTGAAATTTTTCTGATATTGCAGTTTGACGATCGAGGAATCGTTCGTAAAACCGTCGTCACGCAGCACCGGGATGTTGGTCTGATAGTCCGATCCGGGATAGGAGTAGGGCACGGCAGCTAACCCGGTTGCAGATTCTCCAAATGTCGTGCCGGCGGGGAACGTGGTGCCGGTGGGATACGCAACCGGCAACGTATCGCCGTACACATTGGAAAGAATTCCTAATGAGTTCAGGTTGTCGGGTGAATCTGGAAAGTACGTGAAGAGCGTGGAATTCGTATAGAGGAGCTGGATATCGTCGTTGCCGACATCGTGATGATGAGGAATTTCGAAGTGAAAATTCCCGAGTGCCTCGCGATCGGTTACGTGTGAATCGAATCCTTCAAACTCCGTCAACGGCCCAAAGCCGTAGCAACCGGGATCGGCGTAGAGCGGGGCGTTATTCAAATATCCTGGAGTGACGGACCCGTATCCCGATGCGCCGCCGACGCACGCGGGCGCCACGCCGGGGAGGGGCGGTGTTATGAGCGGTGATTCGAGATAGGGATTGCTTACGTCGTCATATTGGTCGCCGTACCGAAAATCCTGATCGGATCCGAGGAAGCCGGCATAATACGTGAAGTGACGATTCGGCGTTGCCCCGAGGACTTGCAAATTAAGGGTGTGATCGTATGTCGGACTGCCGAGCGTAAAGTTGACGTCAGCCTCTCCCGGGAAGGTGCCGGTACGAATGACTTGATTGATCATGCCGCCGAGTCCGGTCGACGTCGTGCTGGCCGGGCCACCGCCGGTGTAGACCTGCAATTCTTGCTGACCCAACGTCGAGGTTGTGTTGCCCGGGTAATTGTCGAAGGCGCGATTTACCGGGACGCCATCGAACTCATAGGCGGTTTGATCGTCGTTGGAGCCGCGAATGAAGACGTCCTGATTCCAGCCGCTCTCGCCGGCCGGGACGACCACACCGGGGACGGTCGCGATGCCCGAAAAGGCTTGATTCATCGAACCGCCGCCGCCGAGAGCTTGGGAGAGGCCGGATACGGTCTCGTTGACGGAGTAAATGTCGGCAGTGGTGCCGGGGCGCACGAGTTCACCGTTTGCGCGAGCAGTGGTGTGCCCGATCTCCTGCAGCGTCTTGCGCGCCTTGAGGCCGAGTTGCTGCGTCTGATCGGCGTAAACCTCGATGCCCGAGACGCTGGTCGAATCGTATCCCTGTTTCTCGACGGTGACCGTATATGAGTCCGGGGCCAACGACAGAATCGTGAATCGGCCCTGCCCGTCGGTTGTGGTGCTCGCCGTCTGGGAAGGGCTGCTCACAGTAACCGTTGCTTTCGCCACCGGCGCGCCCGTGTCGGCTTCGAGCACGACACCACTGAGATTCCCGGTCGTGCCGGCTAACGCGATCGTTCCTTGCCCGACCGCGCACAGAAAGAACGAGAGCGCGACGAACCAACTGAGAACGCGTTGCACGGTAGCGTGACCACCGGCGCCACGTCGGCTGCGCGGCGTGCTGGGTGAAAGGTCACCCTCACCGTCCCTCAGACGGTCCCGGCCGTCGATACGAAATCCCACCTGGTAGGAAGAACGAGCGGCTCTCTGATAAAAGGCGAATCGGACTCTCGGCATCGCGCGGACTCCTGTAAGCGAATCCCAGCGAACGGGACGTGCTTGCGGATAAGGGAGACGGGGTTGCATGGGCAAGCAACTTGACAGGAGCCGTTCGTACCGCCAATATCGGTTCCTTTACCTTAAATTCCATGAAAGCCGAATCGCGCGACACAAATGGCAGATGTGGCGTGATGAGTCCGTGCAAATTCTGGCCGAAAGGTTTGAGCCGCACCACAATGCCGCGCCAATTGGCCCATGCTGGGACTTGAGAATTTAGCGCTCAGGAAGCGGTAACGCGTCCATGCTGCGACTCAGCTCTGACGGTTCGCGGCGTGCAAGATTCGTGGATCGCACGTTGCACTCGTGCTCGTGCGTCTAGAGTTTGATGCTGACATTCAGAACAGCTTGGAACGGGTTTGCTTGGCCGCCATATGCGTCCTGAAATACATTGCCAACTGTTGGTACGTACGCCTGCGCGTTCGGCGATATCGCGTTGCCCGGATTGTAGAAATTGCCGACGTAGTATCCCGGACTCGTATACCAGCAACCGATCTTGTCGCTCACGCCGGCCGTCCACGGCTCCTTCGAGCCCCCGAAGCAGAGATTATAGACATTCGAAGCCGTCAGCGATACCGAAACTCTGTCCGAGACATCATAGCGGAACTGAATGTCACCCGTTAGCTGCGAAGGTTCGGTGAAGGCACCGAAGCTGTCAAAGCCGCCGGTGGCAAAATCCGGAGTGGTGATGACACCAGTACACGTCTCGGCGTCGTACGGCGCGCCGCCCGCAGCTCCGTACGGATAACGCGTGTCGCCGGTGAACGACGTCACGCCGGGAAGCGCTGCACAGCCGCCTGCGGCGGGATCAATCCCTTGGCCCTCCACGGGGCTGCCATAGCGGCCGCCACCCGAGAACTGGAGCGTTGGCGTCATCGCGAATTTATCGTGCTTGTAGTTGAGCAGCAGCGTCACGACTTCCGGTATAACGAAGCTGCTGGCGACACTCGATATGCCTGTGCCGGGCAACTGATTGTAGGTCGGGTACTCTGCAGTCGGGCTCAAGAGGCCCTGTGGCGGAGCGTTCCAGTATGGATTCGCAATGTCTCCGGGAGTGCAACTCGGATCAGGAGCTCCCGCAGAGTTGTAACAGGCCGCGGCGGTTACACCGTTCGTGGTCGTCCCGCAACGCGCATTATTGGGATTACTCGCACAATACGAGGTGTAGGCGTTGTACTGCTTGATCGCGTCGTTCACGCCGTCAACAACCGTCGCACCGCTGGCCAAATTCCCGAAGAGTGTCGTCGCCCAGGTATAGGTGTAATTCAACTGTGCCGCAAAGCCGTTGTGATCGAAGGAGCCTTTCTGTACCTCGAACTCGACGCCCTGAGCCGTCTCGCGACCTACGTTGACGCCTGAGGAGAAGTTCGTCTGCGGGTCGATGAGTACGCTGAATATCTGATTATCCGTCTTGCGCAAAAACGGCGTCACCTTCCACGAGATGTCCGAGTGCGGCACCTGATGTTCCCAGGAGAAATCGAGGTTGTACGACGTCTCCGGGTAGACTTGGTGCGTCGGGTCGGTGTAGCCGAGCGCGTAAAACAGCTTATCCGCGTCTACCAAATCGTTCTGGGCATTGTTGTACTGCTGAAACGCCGTGCTGGCGGGTTGAAGATACTTGCCGTAGGATCCACGAAAGACGTCGTTTTTGCTTACCGTATACGTCAATCCAACGCGCGGCTCGAACGCGTTGTAATCATTGGCATTTGGGCTGGCATTGGACCAAACCGCCGGCGTGCTGCCCGCGGGGCAGTCCCCTGGGGTCGTAATAGTGATGAGCTGCCCATCTTCGCTGCAGTTGAACTCTTCGAAACTGTTCCCGAAGAGCAGGCGCGCCGTGCCGTTCTCGGGCCCCGGCAGCGGGCCCGCCGGCAGCAACGTTTGGCCGAGGTTGTACCGGAAGTCGTCGTAGTGGAGGCCTAGGTCGAGCAAGAGTTGCGGCGTCGGGTGAAACGCGTCATCGATAGAGAGGTTGGAGAACGCGGGCGCGACGGTATTATACGGTCCCGAGAGCCCGCTCTCCACGGTGTAATACTCGCATGGGCCGCTGCCGCACGTCAGCCCGGAGGCCGCCGTCAGCGACGGCGCGCCGGCGCTTGGGGCGAGCGGCGCAACCGGAGAATCGGCCGCGGGCAATTGATAGGCCGCAACGCTTGAAGATGAACAAGCGACCGGCGCGAGTGCCGCGCTGTAGCAGATGCCGTTGGTCGGGTGCGTCGAGTCGACCAGGACAGCGACGTTCTGCGCAGACTGTGCGTAAAATTCATTATTCCAACGGACTGTTGCAGCGTACGTGTAGCCGCCCGAGAAGTTGAGCAGATTCTTGGAATCGAGTTGATCAGCAAAGGTGAATCCAAGGCCGCGGGTGTGGGAAATCAGCTCGTAGTCCGGCTCGACCGAACCCACGAAATATTGGCTGATACCCGAAGCACCGTTCTCTAGCCAATCGGAATAGAACGTATAGCCGTAGAGGCGGAAGAACGCGTCCGTTCCCATGTTTTTCTGATACTGCAACTTGACGATCGACGACCGGTTGTCATCGGTATCTTGCTGGCCCGGCGGCACGATCGAGCCGGGAGCGCGATTTTGGCTCGAATTCGGGAAGTAATATTGCTCGGTCTGGTTGAGATTTGCGGCCGTCAGCGGAGAGCCGACGGGTCCGGTGTAAATCGAGTTGTCGATATAGGCCGCCTGATTGCCGGGTAGTAAGGCGCAAGGTGTGCCGGCGTATCCGCCCGGACCGCAATTCGGATAGAACTGTCCATCGTACGTCGCCGTGCCGTTCGCCACGTTATTTGCCGCGTACGTCCAATCGTCGAACGAGTCGGCGAAATACGTCCGCAAAAACGTGGTGTTGAAGAGCAATTGAATGTCGTCCTTACCGCTGTCGTTCTTGTGCGGCAGGGCAAAATGGAAATTGGCGACGTTCTCGCGATCGACGAGTTCGTCGGAGATGCCGAAGTCAAAAGGACCAGTCGCCACACCGCTTGGGCCGGCCGGAAACGCATCGAAGAATCCGGCGTCATTTTGATAGCACCCGATCGATGCGTTTATCGTTCCACAATTTGCAGCGATGAGATTGTACGGGCTGCCATAGTTTTTGTCGTATTCCGAGCCGTCGTACTGAGAACCGTAGCGGAAGTCCTGATCGTAACCGGACATCCCGAGGTAATACGTGAAATTGCGATTCGTCGTGCCACCGGTGGCTTCGAGTTTGAGTTCGTGATCGAAGGTCGGCGAGCCGATCCCGGTAGTCAGGGTCACAGATCCCGGGTATTGCCCGGTCATGATGACCTGATTGACGAAGCCGGCGATGCCGTCGCTCTGCGCACTCGGAGGGGCGGCACCGGTGTAGACCTGCAGCTCCTGTTGGCCGAGAGTGGAGAGATTGCTCCCGGGATATTGATCGAACGCGCGCTGAATGGGAACGCCGTCGTACTCATAGCCGAGCTGCGTGTAATTGCCGCCACGCACGAACACCGACTGCGCCCAGCCCGACTGGCCTTGCGGAATGAAGACACCCGGCACCGAGGCGATGCCGGAGTAGGCGCTGTTCAACGAGCCGCCGCCGCCGAGCGCCGCAACTCGTGACTGTTGTGCAGCCGAGACCGAATAGACATCGGCCGTCGTGCCCGGCTTGATCAGATTCGATGGCGCCTCTGCAGTCGCGTGGCCGATCTCTTCCAGCTTCTGTTTTACCGGAATTGCCAGCGTCTGCGTCTGGTCTGCGAGAACGGTTATGCCCTGCAATGTCGCCGATTCATACCCTTGCTTCTCGACGGCAACAACATACGTATCCGGAATCAAGGATACGAACGTGAAATGCCCATGAGCGTCGGTCTTGGTCGAAAGCGATTGGGACGGACTCACGACCGAGACGGTCGCCCCCGCGATCGGCTTCTTCGTGTCGGTGTCGCTTACGGTCCCGCTCAGGCCGCCGGTCGTTCCGGCGAAGGCCGGTGTCATCGAAGCTAGCAGCGACGCGAGAACGAGAACAACGACAGAAAGACGCTCGAAACGAAGTCTCAGCACACGCAGCTCCTCCGTGGAAGTCCTAGGCCGGTTTCGACGTGCGTGCCATATGGCCCGCGCCAAAGGCAAGCAACTTACAGGGCGGCGTTCGAATCGCGAAACGCTAATCCTGCGTTAACAATGGCCAATCGACGTGCCGCGAATCTAGCGCAACGGCCGATTTCGCGGTCCGAATTAGGCGGGGACGCCTAGTCTCTCGGCTACGAGCCGCGGGATGTCGGACGGGCGATCGGCGACGGGAACGCCGGCGTCTGCAAAGGCCGCAACCTTGCTCTGCGGCGTCCCGGTGTTTCCGGATATGATCGCTCCCGCGTGGCCGAGGCGCTTGCCGGGCGGCGCCGAGCGCCCACCGATAAAGGCGACGACCGGTTTGTCCGGCAGATGCGCTTTGATGAATGCCGCGGCATCTTCTTCGTCCGAGCCGCCGATCTCGCCGCAGAGGACGATCGCCTCGGTCTGCGGGTCGTTGGCGAACTCGCGTAGGCAATCCACAAAGGTCGTGCCGATGATCGGGTCGCCGCCGACGCCGACGCAGGTGGATTGGCCGAGACCCGCTTTGGTGAGATTGTCGACGATCTCGTACGTCAACGTCCCCGAGCGCGACATCATGCCGACGTTGCCCTCTTTGAACACGTGGCCGGGCATGATGCCGACCAGCGACTTGCCCGGTGAAACCAAGCCCGGACAGTTCGGACCGATGATGCGCATCCCGTGCGTCGTGGCGACGACCTTGAGCATATCGTGCGCGGGGATGCCTTCGGTGATGCAGACCGCAAGAGCGATGCCGGCATCGTACGCTTCGTATAACGCGTCGGCGGCAAACGGCGGTGGGACGAAGATGATCGAGTGCGTCGCTCCGGTGGCGTCGACGGCGTCCTTGACGGTGTTGAAAACCGGCTGTCCGCTCTCGATCTTCGTGCCGCCCTTGCCGGGCGTCACCCCGCCGACGATGTTGGTTCCGTACGCGAGCATGCGCTGCGTGTGAAAGAGCCCTTCGCGTCCGGTGATGCCCTGGACGATGACTTTGGAATTCTTATCGAGGAAGATCGACATCGTATTCCTTCTTATCCCTTGCTCGCGAATTCGACGGCCGTGCGTGCGCCTTCGTCCATCGTCTCGACCGGGTGCATCGAGTTGGCCGCGAGAATCGCACGGCCTTCCTTCTCGTTGGTGCCGGTGAGGCGCACCACGAGCGGTACTTTGCGAACGTCGTCGCCTTTGAGCGCCTCGACGATGCCGAGCGCTACCTGGTCGCCACGCGTGATCCCACCGAAGATGTTGATGAACATCGCTTTGACCTTCGGATCGCTCACCACCAAATTGTAACTCTTCTTCACCAGCTCGGCTTGCGCGCCGCCGCCGATGTCCAGGAAGTTCGCGGCGTGTCCGCCGGCATTGCGAATGGCGTCCATCGTCCCCATCCCGAGCCCTGCACCGTTGGCGATGACCCCGATGTCGCCGTCGAGCTTTGCGTAGTTCGACATGCCCAGGCCAATGGCGACCGCGGCCGCCTGATCTTCATCCGCCGGCGTATCGTTCTTCCACTGCTCGAGCTCTTTGTGTTTGTAGAGCGCGTTGTCGTCGAGATCGACCTTCGCATCGGAGGCGAGCACCTCGCCGCTCTTGGTCAGCACCAGCGGGTTGATCTCCACCAGATTCGCGCCGTATTCCATGAAGAGCGTGTAGAGCGCGCCGACGATCTTGGGAAACGTCTTGTGATAGCCGGCGGGGAGTTTGGCGGCGAAGGCGAGCCGGCGCGCCATGAACGGCTGGAAACCGATCGCCGGATCGACCCAGTGACTCACGATCGCCTCGGGGTGCTCTTTCTGCACCTCTTCGACGTCCATGCCGCCTTGTGCGGTGACGATGATCACCGGCTTCTTGGCGGCGCGGTCGATCGTGATCGAGACGTAGGCCTCGCTCTCGATCGCGACCTTCTCCTCGACGAGCAACGACTTGACGACCTCGCCGTCGGGATTCTGAATGCTCTTGAGCGTCTTGCCGATCAGTTCGCGCGCGAGCGCGTCGCCCTGCGCCGCGTCGTCGGCGAACTTGATGCCGCCGGCTTTGCCGCGGCCTCCCATCATCACTTGGCTCTTGAGCACCCACGAACCGGGGTTGCTCGCGATGAACGTCTGCACGTCGGCGGCGCTGGTCGCAAAGACTCCACGGGGCGTCGTGATACCGACACGGCGAAAGAGCTCTTTGCCCTGATATTCCATCAATTTCATGGCCGCTGCCCTTTAGACAAGCGCGCGGGGGCGCCCTCGACGACTATTGTCGCGACGGCAGCGCCGCCGCACCGTTGACCGCAGGCTGCACCTTGCTCCCCCCATCGTAGAGGTAGAAGCCGCGGCCGCTTTTGCGCCCGAGCCAACCGGCGTCGACATATTCTTGCAGCAAAGGCGCCGGCCGGTACTTGGGATCTTTGAACCCCTCGTACAGCACGTTCATGATCGCGAGCAGCGTATCGAGCCCGATGAAGTCGGCCAACTCGAGCGGCCCCATCGGATGATTCATGCCCAGCTTCATCACGGTGTCGATCGAGTCGACGGTCCCCACACCTTCGTAGAGTGCGAAGATCGCCTCGTTGAGCATTGGGCACAAGATGCGATTGGAGATGAAGCCGGGGAAATTGCGCACTTCGACCGGCGTCTTCCCATGGGCGAGCGCGAGCGCGTGAATCCGCTCGAACGTCTCTTGCGAGGTGGCGATGCCGCGAATGATCTCGACTAGCCGCATCACCGGTACCGGATTCATGTAGTGCATGCCGATCACGCGATCGGGCCGCGACGTATGCGCCCCAAGTTTCGTGATCGAGATGGAAGAGGTGTTGCTCGCGAGGACGGCTTCAGGCGGCGTATCCTCGTCGAGCCGGCGGAAGATCTCGAATTTGATCTTCTCGTTCTCGGTCGCCGCCTCAATGGCGACGTCGACGTCGAAATTCTCCCAGCGCGGCCGCGGATCGATGTGCGAGAGGACACGGCCGCGCTCTTGCGCGTTCATCTTCCCCTTCTCGACGGCGCGATCGAGATTTTTGGCGATCGTCTCGATACCGCGATCGACGCGCGCGCGATCGACGTCGTGCAGCAAGACTTCTTCGCCGGCGGCTGCGGCGACTTGTGCGATGCCGGCGCCCATCTGACCGGCGCCGACGACCAGAATTCGCATTACCCGACCCGGACGAGGATCGCGTCGCCCTGTCCGCCGCCGCTGCAGATGGCGGCGATGCCGAGCCCCCCACCGCGGCGGCGCAATTGGTGCACGACCGAGGCGGTGATGCGAGCTCCCGATGCCCCCAGCGGATGTCCGAAGGCGACGGCGCCGCCGAGCGCATTGATCTTCTCGGGATCGATGCCCAGTTGCTTTGCGGTACTCCACGCAACCGCTGCAAAGGCTTCGTTCACTTCGAAGACGTCGATCTGCTCGGCGCGCAAACCCTGGCGATCGAGAAGCTTCTGCGCCGCCATCGCCGGCGTCAGCGCGAGGTACGCCGGATCCCAAGCGGCGTCGGCATGATCGACGATCGTCCCGAGGATCTCGTAGCCGTGCCTGCGCGCGTAGTCACTGCTCGAAAGGACGAGCGCAGCGGCGCCGTCGTTGACTCCCGGCGCATTTCCGGCGGTTACCGTGCCGCCGCGTTCGAGCGGCGAGAGGCGCTGCATCGCCTCGAGCGTCGTCTCGCCGCGAATGGGCTCGTCTTTGTCCACCAGCGTGTACGGCACGTCGCCGGTCACGTAGGGCGAATACTGTGCGGGCTGTGCGCTCAGGTCGTCGGGCGGCTCGTGGAAGAGCTTGGACGCGCCGATGCCGGCACCGACCGGGACGCGCGCCCGCGCCGTCTGTGGCAGCGCATCGACGACGAGCTTTCCGCGCGCCTTCGTCGCCACGTTGAGGGGAACGATTTCGTCGGCAAAGAGGCCGTCCGCCGTCGCTTGCGCCGCGCGCTGCTGCGAGCGGTACGCAAATTCATCTTGCACTTCCCGCGTGATGCCGAGATCGGCGTTGACCCGGCTCTGCGACTGCGCCATGGTGAGGTTCGAGTACGGATCGAGCAGACCGTCGTAGTTCATGAGATCGATCAGCGCGCCGTCGCCGAAGCGATAGCCAAAGCGCGCCTGCAGCGCGGCATACGGCGCGTTCGACATCGACTCCATCCCGCCGCTGACCACGACCTCCGCATCGTCTTCGTCGATGCGGCGCGCGCCGTGCACGATTGCAATGAGGCCGGAGGCGCAGACCTTGTTCACCGTCTCGAAGGTGGTCGTCTTGGCGAGACCGGCCTTGAAAGCCGCCTGACGAGCAGGTGCTTGTCCGACGCCTCCCTGCAGGACGTTGCCCATGACGACGTGCTCCACGTCGGCCGGATCGATCTTCGCCCGCTCGACCGCGGCGCGGATCGCTTCGCCGCCGAGCGTGGTCACGTGCAGTGACGCGAGCGCGCCACCCAGACGCCCAAACGGCGTGCGCGCGCTTGCGATGATGACGGTCTTCGAATTCATAGCCCGCCGACTATTCTACCCGGTGACGCGCAGACCCGCCGCGACACCGCCAATTGCGAGCCGAATTGCCGTGCGCACGAGCGCATGGTCTTCTGGATTGGCGCGTAGGCGCCGCAGCAGGCGCACCTGCAAGAGCGAGATCGGATCCACGTAGGGATTGCGCAGCGCGATGCTGCGTGCGAGCACGGGATTGTCGGCAAGCAGGCGATCGCGATCGAGGACGGCGAGCACACCGCGTACCGCGCGTTCATGCTCGGCGGCGATGCGTGCAAAAAACGGCTCGCGCAGGCTCGGATCGCTGACCAACGCATCCACGTAGCGCCGGAAGATGCCCAAATCGACGATCGAAAGCACGCGCTCGGCGTTGTGCAAGATCGTCGCAAAGAGCCGGCTGCGCCGCGCGAGGAGTTGAAGACCGGCCAGACCACCGTCTGCGATCTCGGCGTCCAACGCCGTGCCCAAGCCATACCACGCCGGCACGAGCGCGCGTGTCTGCGACCACGCGAAAACCCACGGAATGGCCCGTAGATCGTCGAGGGACTTGGTTGCCGAGCGGCGCGAAGGCCGCGAGCTGATCTGCATCGTCGCGATCTCTTCAACCGGCGTGGCGGTCGTGAAAAACTCGACAAACCGCGGATCGCCGATGAGCTCCTGATACGCGGCATACGAGCGGCCGGAGATGCGCGAGAGGATCGCGGCGGAGGGGACATCGAGGTCGGGAACGCCGTCGTGCACGGCATCGAAGATGGAGGTGAAGAGCAGATCGAGATTCCGGCGCGCGAGCGAGGGGAGGCCGTATTTGGCTGCGATCACCTCGCCTTGCTCGGTCACTTTGAACCAACCGGGATGGGCTTGGCGCGGCTGCACGCCGACGGCGGCACGCACGTCGGGGCCGCCGCGGCCGGTCGATCCGCCGCGGCCGTGAAAGAAACGCACGTCGACGCCGTGCCGCCGCGCGACGTCGTCGATGTCGCGCTGCGCAGCGAATATCTCCCAGGTGCTCGTGAGCATTCCGCCGCTCTTGTTCGAATCGGAGTACCCGAGCATGATCTCCCAGCGATTGTCGCAGGCGGCGACGTGCGCACGAAATGCCGGTGTGTGCAGCAGCGTGTCGCAGATCGCCGCGCCGTCGCGCAATGAGTCGATCGTTTCGAAAAGCGGGACACACGGGCGCGGCCCAGCAGCGAAGACCCCGCATTCGGTCGCAAGCGAAAATAGCGCGAGCAGATCGTCGGCCGATTCTGTCCCCGAGAGAATCAGCGCGTCGACGCAACGCGGGCCGTGACGCTGACGCGCCTGCGCGACGGCGCGCAGCGAGGTCTGCGTCTGCTCGTCACGGGCGACGACCCGGTTGCGGTGATCGCGCCAGTCGATGGCGGCTAAGTGGAAGCCGAAGATATCGACTGCGCGCATCAGCCGCTCCAGCGGGCGCGCCGTCGGCAATTCGCCGTGCTCGCGCAGGCTTTCGTGCACGAGCCGCAGATCCGCTGCGAGCTCCGCCGCGCTCGCGTAGCCACCGGTTTCGTCGCGCAACGTGAGCGAGATGCGCCGGTGGATGAAGGCCATCATGCGCCGGTATGGTTCGCCGTTTTGCCGTGGACCGATCGCGTAGCGCACGTCGGGGTAGAGGTGCGCGTTGCTTTCGAGGGCGGCGGCGAGCGCGGCGCTGGCACCGCTCTTGGCGATGTCTTGCGAGAAACGCGCGTTGAGACGCGCCACTTCGTCACGATAGCGCCGCAAGATGAAGGTGCGCTGCTGCTCGAGGGCGTGGAGCGTCGTCTCCGCCGTTACGTTAGGGTTACCGTCACGATCGGCACCGATCCAGGTGCCGAAGTGCAGAAGCGTCGGCACGGTAGGCGCCTGCGCGCCGAAGCGCGCTACGAGCACTTTCTCGAGCCGTTCGTGCAACCCGACCGCCGCGTCGACGAGCGTCTCGCGAAACCAAGCGATGCCGTTGCGCACTTCGTCTTCGACTGTCGGGGCGGTGGCGTACAGTTCGTTGCTCTGCCAAATCAGCACCAGCTGCGCGCGCAGTTCTTCGTGCAGATTCGAACGTTCGTCATCGGTGAGGCGGCGCTCGTCGAGCTCGCGCAGGATGCCCGCGATCGTACGCATCTGCTCGATCGTCGTGCGCCGCAACACCTCGGTTGGGTGCGCCGTGAGGACGAGGGCGAAATCGAGCTCTCCGAGGACGTCGCCGACTTCGCCGGCACCGAGGGTCTCGAGCCGCTCGCCGAAGGCTTCCAGCGAGCCGGCCTGTGGCGGATCGCCCTCGAGCAGCCGCGCGCGCCGGCGCCGCTCGCGGTGGAGTTGCTCGGCCAAGTTCACGAGTTGAAGGTAGAGCCCGAAAGCCCGAATGAGCTCGGTGACCGCCCCGTCGGGGAGTTGCGCGATCTCGGCGTCGAGCTCCGCATCGACATCGACGCTGGGATCGTTGCGCCAGCGGCGCGTGAGCGAACGGACGCGCTCTACGCGCTCGAAAGTCCCCGGCGCGGCATGCGTGCGCAGCACCTCCCCGAAGGCGCGACCCAGCATTGCGACCTGTTCGCGCAACGGCGCCGCGTGATCAGGGGATCTGCGTACAGACGATACGGTCATCTACCCCGCAAGACTCGCACTCGAATTGAATGGTGACGTGCGATATGTCGAAATCTTCGCGCAAACGTGCGTCGAGTTGCTGCAGGATCGCCGTCGCCTCACTGATGCGCTTATCCTCGAGCAAGATGTGGGCCGAGAGCGCGTGGCTCGCCGCGCCGATCGTCCAGACGTGCAGGTCGTGCACGTCGACGACGCCGGCAATCGTACGAATTCGCCCGCGCAGCGCCTGCATGTCGACGTGCGCGGGGGTGCTTTCGAGCAAGATATCCGCCGCCTCGCGCATGATCTGCAGCACGCCTATGACGATGAGGACGCAGACCAAGAGTGAGAGCGCGGGGTCGACCCAGGCAATCCGGGCGAAGAGGACGAGAACGCCGCCGATCACGACCGCCAATCCGCCCAAAGCATCGCCGGCCACGTGGTAGAGCGCCGCCTTCACGTTGAGGTCGGCGTGCGCGCGGCGCGCGAGCGTCAGCCCCACGACGGTGTTGATGCTCACCCCGACGGCGGCGACGGCGATCATCAGTCCACCCGCAGGCAACTCGTGGGCGCGCAAGCGGTGCACGGCCTCCACGACGATCAAGATCGTGACCGCCAGCAGCAAGGCACCGTTGGCGAGCGCGGCGAGGATCTCCAAACGCGCGAAACCGTAGGTCTGACGGGAGGTTGCCGGACGCCCCGCCTGCCACTGCGCCACAATCGAGATGCCCAGCGCCACGACGTCCATGAGGACGTGCGCCGAATCGGCCAGCAGCGCGAGGCTGTGCGCCAAGAGGCCGCCCGCGAGTTCGAGTGCCGCGACGGCGGCGGTGAGGAGGAGCGCGAGCCGCAGACCCCCCGAACGGGGCGCGTGCGCGTGTGCCACGAGGCTAGACGCGGAGCGCCTTGAGCGCGAGCACCGCCAGCATGAGACCGAACGTTGCGAACGTCCGCGTCTCCGCCGAGGCGATGACCGACGGATCGTAGGTGCCGCGCTGCGGCTGCGCCGGATCGAGCCGCGGCACCACCGCCGGAACGCGGGCCGTGTACTGGTCGAACGACTCCCCGAATGTCTTACGCAGGTACGCCTCTTCGAGCGGGATGATCGTGGCGTAGACGGCGGCCATCGTCCCCAGCCCCAGGCCGACGAGCGAGAGCCGTTTGAGCGCGCCGTCTCCCCCCGTGAAAGCGAGCGCGAAGCCGGCAGCCGTGACGAAGTTTCCGACGTACAGTGGGTTGCGGACGTACGCGTAGGGGCCGGCCGTCACCAGCGCCGGCGCCGTGACCCGATCCGAACGCGTCGTCACCCCGGAATAGCCGACCGCCCAGCACCGCAGCAACTCGCCGGCAAACGCGAGCGGCAGCCCCACGGCGATAGAAAACGCGCTCGGCTTTCCAAGGATGGCAAGCGAGACGGCAGGCAGCGCCAACAGCGCGCCGCGGTTGGCGAAGACGTCGTCACGCCACGATTGCTCGGTCATCTGCGGAGTCTTCACGACGCCGGCGCTTGCACCCCCGCGAGGAGGCGCTCGCGGGCGTCGGCATAGACGTCGCGCAGCGACTCGTCCAGCGTGCGCATCGGCTTCCATCCGGTCGCGCTCTGCAGCTTCGTTGCGTCGCCGTAGGAGAGCGGCGTGTCGCTGGGACGCAGGCGCTCGGGGTCGTCGCGTACTTCCACCGCGACGTGCGCAATCGCGATGAGGCGCCGGAGCATCTCTTGCAGGCTGACGGCACGGCCGCTGCAGACGTTGTACGTCTCACCGGCTTGCGCGCGCTCGATGAGGTCGATGTATGCCTGCACGACGTCGCGCACGTCGAGAAAGTCGCGTTCTGCTTGCAGATTTCCCACCCGCAACACCGCCGGCGCACCCGCCGCGATCGCGGCCAACTGCAACGCAAACGAGGGGATCGCGTACCGTTCGTCCTGGCCCGGACCAATGTGGTTGAACGCGCGCGCGACGATGCTGGGGATCGCGTAGGTCCGTTCGGAGGCGAGCGCGATCGCCTCACCGGCCGCCTTGCTCGCAGCGTACGGCGTCATCGGACGCACCGCCGCGCTCTCGCGCAACGGGTAAGCCGAAGGCTCGCGCGCACCATAGACTTCGGCGGAACTGACGAAGAGAAGACGCGGCTTCTGCCCGCTCTGCCGCAGCGCCTCATAGAGGCGCGCGGTGCCGAGGATATTCGTCTGATACGTCTCCAGCGGATCGCGCGTGGCGGCGGGGACGAACGCCTGCGCTGCGAGGTGCAGCACCACATCGGCGCGCGCCGCCTCCACGACACCGCGCACGTTGTCGAAATCGAGGAGGTCGAGTGGAAAATCGACGTCGCTGCCGTCAGCCGATCGGCCGGCGCAGATGACCGTATATCCCCGTGCGCGCAACGCCTCGCCGAGGTGTTTGCCGACGAATCCGTTGCCGCCGGTGACGAGAGCGCGCACGATCGCGATCTGTCCTTAGACCGAGACGAGAGGCCGCAGGCGCTCCAGATCGGCATGCACCATTCGCTCGACGAGTTGCTCGAACGTCACTTCCGGCTGCCACCCGAGGGCCCGCGCCGCCTTCCCCGGATCGCCGACGAGCAGGTCCACTTCCGCGGGCCGGTAGTAGCGCGGATCGCTCACGACATACTTTTCATACGGTAGATCGACCGCGGCAAACGCGAGGCGCACGAATTCGCGTACGGTGTGCGTGCGCCCCGTTGCGACGACGTAGTCGTCAGGCGCACTCTGCTGCAACATCAGCCACATCGCGCGAACGTAGTCGCCGGCGAAACCCCAGTCACGCTGTGCGTCGAGGTTGCCGAGGCGAAGTTCGTGTGCCAGACCGAATTTGATGCGCGCAACGCCGTCGGTGATCTTGCGCGTGACGAACTCTTTGCCGCGGCGCGGTGATTCATGATTGAAAAGGATGCCGCTGACCGCAAAGAGGTCGTACGACTCGCGGTAATTGACGGTAATCCAGTGACCGTAGACTTTGGCGACACCATACGGGCTACGCGGGTAAAAGGGCGTGCTCTCGCGCTGCGGCGTCTCGACGACTTTGCCGAACATCTCCGAACTCGACGCCTGGTAGAAGCGTATCTTCGGGTTGACCGCACGGATCGCTTCGAGGATGCGAGTCACCCCGAGCGCCGTGAACTCTCCCGTGAGCACCGGCTGCGTCCACGAGGTAGGCACGAACGACTGCGCCGCCAAGTTGTAGATCTCGTCGGGCTTGGTCTCAGCGACAATCGTCGTAAGGGAACTCTGGTCGAGGAGGTCGCCCGAGACGATCTCGATCTGGTCGACGACGTGCTCGATGCGCTCGTGGACGTCGGTGCTCGAGCGGCGTGTCATCCCAATCACGCGGTATCCCTTGCCGAGCAGGAGCTCGGCGAGGTACGAGCCATCTTGTCCGGTTATTCCGGTGATGAGTGCAGTCTTGGCGGCCATGGGGAGAAGTTGCGCGGGTAGCACCGGTGCGCCCTTCCGCGCGGCCTGGCGGCGGCCTCGTGCAACGCTTGCCGCTAGCCTACGGTTTAGCGTGGCGCAGGCATGAGATACGACTACCTGATCGTCGGCGCCGGCTTCGCCGGCAGTACGCTAGCTGAGCGGCTCGCCTCCCAATGCGATGCGCGAGTTCTCCTTATCGACGCGCGCCCGCACGCCGGCGGCAACGCCTACGATCCGCTCGACGAGCACGGTATCCGCGTGCACCGCTACGGGCCGCACATCTTTCATACCTCGAGCCGTCGTGTGGTCTCGTACCTCTCGCAGTTCACGGCGTGGCGTCCGTACGAGCACCGGGTACTCGCGCACGTAGCCGGCCGGAACATTCCCTTTCCCGTCTGCGCACGCACGATCGAAGCGCTCTACGGCCTCGATCTGCACGGGGAACGCCTCGAAGCCTACTTCGCGCAACGCCGCGAGCGGATCGCAACGATCTGCAACTCCGAGGACGCGGTCGTCTCGAAAGTCGGCCGCGAACTCTACGAGTTGCTCTTCGCGAACTAC
>DATJTD010000156.1:0-6462 GCA_035503775.1 Candidatus Acidiferrales bacterium | reverse complement strand
CGACCTCGTTTACGCTGCGGCCGGAGCGGACCAGGTCGAGGATCTTACGCCGGAACTCCGGCGGGTATGTACGGCGCTTTGCCATGGTGGATTCTTTCTCCGTAAGAAGGAAAGTATCCACGGAACCGGGTCAACTCCAGTGAGTGAAGTAGGGGCTACATGCGGCGATCAGGTTATTGTATGTCACGCCGTTGACGACGTCATATGAAAACAGGCTCGTCGGTCTGAACTGTCCTTGGGAAGTCGTTACAGACGGCTCGGCAATTGCAATCACGTTGCCATTTAGATCGTATGCCATGTCTGTCGCGTTACCGCGCGCGTCCAACGTCTCGATAAGATTGTTATACTGATCCCAAGTCTGATAAGTGTACAAATACGACACGGAGGCGTTGCCGACCCATGCGGCAGTCGCCCATACACTATCCGCACTTGTATAATAATAGTAAAAGGTATGACCGTCGGTATCGTAAATTTCGTTGATTCCAGAGGAATAGGGCGTGAAGGTTACCGTCTTGTAGTCGTTCATACCCGGCGTCGGTGCAGGAGCCGGCTGCAGCGGAGCGCCACCGGGCGAGCCGTCTTCGATAGTGGGATTGATGTTCCCAACATAATCAACCTTCGAAATGGCCGTGCCGCTGTACGTAAAGTTGATGTCTTCGCCGTCGGCGGCGTTTACATGTTCCTGATCAATGCTACCACCCAGCATCGCGCGAGGATTCACGACTTGTTGAAGCAGATGGCCTGCGCCGTAATAGTATCGTTGCGGAATGCACGGAGTATTGGGCACGATACCAGACGTCCAGCCGCTGACATCACTGATCGGCTCGTCCACTTCCAGGAGATCTAAATTGCCGCTAGAGTCGGTGTAGTAACCATACGAGATCGTTGGCTGGGTATTGGCGATCGGGTCTTGGGGCTCGACAACCGATGTGAGCAATGTCCCCTGGCTGCCGAACGACGCGAAATTCATCGTCAGCACATGGCCATCGCTGTGCGTGACCGTGATCGTCGTCAGATTGCTAGCGCTGGAATCGTTATTGCCGGAGAAAAGATAGCCTAAAGTGATTTCGTTGCCGCTATTGCGACCCACTATACCCGTTAGCCGCCCTGCTAAGGCGTAGGCGGTGGTGGGGTCTGGATACCTGAAATAGTATATCGTTCCGTCTTTTTGCGTCCAGGAATACCCGTTTTTGGTGGCAACGAGAACCCCGTATTGACCCGCCGGCGGAGTCCAACCACCGCTGCCGTTCGGAAGGTAGTCGTATCGCGTTCCGTTTGAATCAAAAATGCTCAACCCTGGACCATTCGCATTACCGCTATTGAAAGCTATGTGCGCGTCGTACGTGTTCGTCCAGCCAGCACCGAACTGACCTGGCTCAGAGGAGCCGTCGTCGTCGTTCCAATCGCGACCAGACTGCGAATTATACGTCCGGCGGAACGCTAGGTCGATTCCACGCTCGGGAATATCCACATCAGCGGCCTGCACCAGGAGATTAAGATTTGCCACATTGACCATGTACGCACCGACACCGGGAATCGCGTCGTCTTCATACGTCCACCACGGCGTGATACCAGTCGTTGAGATGGCGCCAAGCGTCACGTTTTGAGGCCGAAGGGCCGTGTTCGCATTGGGCCGTAGCGCCGGAGCGGCGCGTACCATATCCAGAGCACCGCGGGATCGTGTTCCCGTGAGGGGAGTTACCTCTACGGGAGCCGACGGTCGCGCGTCCACAGACGAGCTCTCTCTGAGATTCACATAACGTTTGATGCCCAACGATTGCAACGTGTGACGACCCACCGCCAGGGGGTCGAGACCAATCGGCGGATCATCGATGCGCCCGTTCACCAGTGGAATGCCGAAGCGCTGCGTACCGCGTGGCAAAACTTTCGGTTGGAGGAAGCTCGCCGCCATCGCGGCATGCAGATTCGTGTTCGGAACCGGCGTTCCGGAGGGAGGTGCGACAAACGGCGGCGGCGTGACCATTATTGTCGGGCGGCTCACCTGAGCCATTGCAGCGCCAGTTGACTCCAGCACGAACGCTGCGGCAACCATGGCTGCCAACACACGATGCACCGCTTTATTCCACAATATGAACGACATCTGCCCTCCGGCGCCCGTTCCACCGCCGACCTGATCGAGTCATAGGCGCGTAGGGCACGACCAATACAAGACCGTCCTCGCTATATGCGGAGCCGGACCCGTATATACGCGCCGAATTGTAAGGGACGTAACAATGAAATGGCAAGGCAAAATGCGCGCCATTATCACTAATTTGTAAATGGGGATTTAGTGCAGGAAAACCGTTGTCGGTATGCGCATAGGCGCGGGTTCTAGCCGGCCACGCGTCGATTCGCCGTTGTTGTGTATTTAACGCGCCGCGTCGATCGCAGCGAGCGCGGTGTGATTCTCGAGCGCGGAGAGGTCGCCTAGGTTTTCGAGCTTCAGATAACGGGCGCGGGCGACGCGGCGCATGACCTTGTGATTGCGTGTCTTCGGTAGTTCGTCGACGAAGTGGATTGCTTTGGGCCGCAGGGCTTTGCCCATCGCGGCGTCGATGATGCCCAGTAGGCGCTTGCGCAGCGGATCGCCTTCGACCGCGCGCGTCTTGGCGACGACGAGGAGGACGACGACGTCGCCCTTGATGTCGTCGGGCACCGCAATTGCTGCGCACTCGATCACGTCGGGGTCGGAGACGACGGCGCTCTCGAATTCGGCGGGGCCGACCCGTTTGCCGGCGACGTTGATCGTGTCGTCGCTGCGGCCGCGGATGTACCAGAATTCTTCGGCACCGCCGGAGCCCGGCTCGACTTGCGCCCAATCACCGTGCACCCAAATTCCCGGGAGACGCTCCCAATAACTTGCGAGGTACCGCTCGTCGTCACGCGTGCCGTCGCTCTTCCAGAAACTCTGCGTCATCCCAATGAACGGCTCACGCACGACCAGCTCGCCGACCGTGCCGCGTACCGGTTCGCCCGTGTTCGGGTCGACGACGTCGGCCACCATTCCGGGACACGGACCGTGAAAGCAATTCGGCACGAGCGGCAAGGTCGGCACGGCGCTCACGATGCCGCCACCGATCTCGGTGCCGCCCGAATAGTTGATGATCGGCGTGCGCCCACCACCGACGTTGTGCAGGAACCACAAGTAGGGCTCGGTGTTCCAAGGTTCACCTGAACTGCCGAGGATACGCAACGAGCTCAGATCGTGCTTGCGCGGATGTTCCTCACCGTACGCCATGAGCGAACGAATCGCCGTTGGCGCGATGCCCAAGTGGGTCACGCGATGACGCTCGCAGACTTCCCACAAGCGATCGGGTGCCGGGTAGTCGGGGGTTCCGTCGTAGAGGACGATCGAAGCGCCGAGTCCGAGCGCGCCGAGAACGAGGAACGGGCCCATCATCCAGCCCATGTCGGTAAACCACAGCATCCGATCGCCATTGCGCACGTCGAAACAGAGATGCTGGTCGATCATCACCTTGAGCGGGAAGCCGCCGTGCACGTGCACCGCCCCCTTGGGCTTACCGGTGCTGCCTGAGGTGTAGAGCACCATGTACGGATCGTTGGCCGAGGTGCGCTCGTAGGCGCAGATGTGCGACTGCGGCGTGACGAGCTCTCCCCAGCGGTGGTCGCGCTTGGGATCCATCGGCACGTCGAGCGCCGTCTGACTGAAGACGATCACGTGCTCGATACTCGGCACCGCGGCGACCGCTTTATCCGCCGTGGTCTTCATGTCGACGAATTTCCCGCGCCGCGAGAAACCGTCGGCGGTGATGAGAACTTTGACCTTGGCATCGTCGAGGCGCGAGGCCAGCGCATGTTCACCGTAGCCGGAGAAAGCGGGGACGGCGATTGCTCCCACGTAGCCGATCGCCAAAAGCGCCGCGACGGTCTGCGGGAGGAGCGGCAAGTAGATACCGACCGTGTCGCCTTTGCGCACGCCCAAGCTCTTGAGCGCGTTGCCCAGGCGGCTCACCTCGGCATAGAGGGCCGCAAAGCTCCACTCTTGCTTGCTGCCGTCTTCGCCTTCGTAGATAACCGCGATGTCGTTGGCCCGGCCGCGGCGGATGTGGCGATCGAGGCAATTGGCGGGTGCGTTGAGCTCGCCGCCTTCGAACCACCGCGCGAACGGTTTCCCCCGGTCTACGTTCAGCAATTCATCGTAGAAGCGATCCCAGTGCAGGTCGAGCGTGTTGACGATCTGCCGGTAGAACGGCTGGATGTCGTTCGCGACCGAGCGGTTCAGATCACCGTACGAGACCGCCCCATACCGTTGCAGAAACATCGTGAGATTGGCGTGCGCAATCGCCTCTTCGCTCGGCCGCCAAAGCGGATTGTGTGCCATCGAGACCGCCATGAGGAGCGTTTCGACGGTCGCTGCAAGCCCCCCTTAGTACATCTTGACAACAGACGGGTTGTCCCCGGGCCGCAGCCAACACCTCGGCATGGAAGACGAGACGATGATCCTGGATGCCGTTCGCGATGTGGTCGCGCGTAATGTCGCGCCGCGCGCGGCCGCGATCGACGAAGCTGCGGAGTTCCCCTGGGACATCAAGGAGGTCTTCGCAAGCGCCGACCTCTTCGCCATCCCCATCCCCGCCGAATACGGCGGCCTGGGCGGCTCATTTCTCACCTACGTGAAAGTGGTGGAAGAGGTCGCGAAAGCGTGCGCCTCGAGCGCGCTCATGATCGCAGTCCAGGAACTCGGTGCATTGCCGGTGCTTCTTGCGGGCGACGAGCAGCAGAAGCAGCGCTATCTTCCCAAACTCGCAAGCGGAGCATGGTTGGCCGCCTATGCGCTGACCGAGGCCGGAAGCGGATCGGACGCCGCCGGCTCCATGCGCTGCCGTGCGCGGCGCGACGGCGACTCGTGGGTGCTCGACGGGACGAAGATCTGGATCACGCAGGGAAGCGTCGCCGATCTCATCACCGTCTTTGCAATCACCGACCCCGAGAAGGGTTCCGGCGGCATCAGCGCCTTCGTCGTCGAGAAGGGGAACCCCGGGCTGCACGTCGGCAAAGTGGAGAAAAAGATGGGCATCCGCGGATCGCCGACCGTTGAGCTCGTCTTCGACGGCTGCCGCATTCCGGCGCAAAATCTCCTTGGGGCGCAAGGTGAGGGATTTCACCTGGCGATGCAGGTTCTCGACCGGTCGCGGCCGGGAATCGCAGCGCAGGCGCTGGGTATCGCGGAGGGCGCACTGAGCTACTCCACGGGCTATCTCAAGGAACGCGTCGCCTTCGGCAAGCCCCTCGCCCAGCAGCAAGGCCTGCAATTCATGCTCGCGGAGCTGCGGACCGAGGTCGAGGCGGCACGCCTCCTGCTCTACGAGGCGGCCCGCAAGTGCGACGAAGGCGCTCCCGACGTCACCCTCTGGGCCGCGATGGCAAAGCTCAAGTGCGGCGACGTCGCCATGCGGGTCACAACCGACGCCGTGCAGTTCCTCGGCGGCTTCGGCTACTCGTGCGAGTACCCGGTGGAGCGCATGATGCGCGACGCCAAGATCACCCAAATCTACGAAGGAACCCAGCAGATTCAGCGGATCGTTATCGCCCGGTCGATGGTCGGGCGCGGCTAAATCAAGGAATCGATACCCCGGGTGCGAACGAACGGTCGCCGGCTTGCGTTATCAGCATGTCGGTAGCCGTCGTGTTCACGACGGTCGTCCATTTGCACGTGAAAGGGGGTGAACCAATGAAGAATATCCTCGCATCGCTCGCGCTCGGCTCGTTCCTGTTGACGGGAACCGCCATGGCCGCGACCCCGGCCCCGAAGACCCCCTCGAAGATGGCATCGATGAAGATGACCTCCCACAAGAAGGTCGCGAAGACGGTTGCCAAGGCCAAGACCAAAACCACCAAGAAAAAGGCCTCAACGAAGAAGATGTAATTCCTCGTTATCTTTTATATCGTACGTAACGAGCGCGACTGATGTCGCGCTCGTTTTATCCGCCGACGTCGAGCGCGTGACGGCCGAAAAGCGGCGGGACGAAGTGCCCGACGAGATACGAGATGACGAAGACAGCGGCCCCAAAGGCGACGATCTCGGAGCCTTTGCGCAGCGGATTGCGCCCACTGAGCCGTCCGGCAAACGCACCGATGGCAAAGAGTGCGCAAGTCGCCAGCACCAGAGCGAGGACGATCGCAACGTGCAGCGGGAGGGCAAAGAAATACGGCACGATCGGCACGATGCCGCCCGCGGCAAAAGAGCCGGCCATCGCGAGCGCCGAGTTGACGCTACCGCCTTCGGCGAGTCGCGGGTCGATGCCGAACTCGTCGCGCATCATCTCGTTCAACCAGATGTCGGGATTTTTTGCGAGGCGATTGACGATCATCCGCGCCTCTTCCTCGGTAAATCCCTTGAGCTTGTAAAAGCCGACTTGCTCGGCATACTCCTCGACGGGTTGCTCGAGCATCTCGCGGCGTTCGAAATCGATCGCGCTGCGAACTACCTCACGCTCGGCC
>DATJTD010000155.1:0-5471 GCA_035503775.1 Candidatus Acidiferrales bacterium | reverse complement strand
TTCGGCAAGCCGTTTTTCCAGATCGTCATATTTTGACTCGCCTTCAATTAGGCCCATGCGCCAACGGTAGTTCCCGATCGCGATGTCGACATGATCGGGATTGTTCAAGGAGGCGGCGCTGCGCTCGAAGGTTGCTGTATCGAACTGCCACTTTGGCGAAGCCTGGTGCCAGATGAGCAGCGCGAAATCGTGCAGGTTTTTCTCATAACCGTCGCGTCCACGCTCCGTGGCAAAGTAGAATTGGTACCACCATTGGAGTTCAGCGCTCGGCGGCAGAGGCAACTTTCCTGCGTCCTGGTTGGTGATGAGATACCCACTCACCGAGACCAGCGCCTTGCAGCGTTGTGGCCACAGCGCCGCCACGATGTCGGCGGTTCGGCCTCCCCAATCGAAGCCGCCAATCACCGCCTTCTGAATCTTCAGAGCGTCCATCAGCGCGATGAGGTCGACAGCGAGAGCCGATTGCTGGCCGTTGCGCAAGGTCTCGCTCGAGAGAAAGCGCGTTGAACCATAGCCACGCGTAAATGGGATGATGACGTGATACCCGGCTGACGCGAGTATCGGAGCCACGTCGACGAAACTGTGAATGTCGTAGGGCCAGCCGTGCAATAGAATGACCACTGGTCCGTCGGCCGGCCCGGCTTCGGCGTATCCGACGCTCAGGAGGCCGGCCTCGATCTGTTTTAGCGGGCCAAATGAAGTATCCGTTGGTACGGATTGCGCGCCCGCGGAACCGATCATGGCGAGGTGGGAAACCGCGAGCGTCGTTGCGGTCGTTGCCAAAAAACGACCGCGAGGGTAGGCGTTTGCTGTGGATTTTTGGGTCGTGCTCATCGGGGGATCCTTCTCAGAGTTTCGCTAGCGCGGACCGAGGACGGGATGATCTGGTTGGGAACGGCACCGTTGCTCGGAGATTACCGTATTCGGCCGGCCGGAAACAGGAAGTTTCAGTGCCGCCTTACGCCTTCGCGCCAAATGAGGTTATGGGGAGCGGCGACGCCCCGGCGTTCGCGCCACAATCGTCGCGCCGAGCGCGAGATGGTTCTTGAGCTCCTTGGCCGTCGTCTTGCTCACGCCGAACTCTTTTGCAATGCCCGGCAATTTTGCGACCGCCGTGGCGACGGCGTCGAGCATTTCCGCTGCGCGCCGACTGTTGATGCCTTGCGCTTGCGCTACGGCAAGGAGATCGCTGCGCTTGATATCCCGGCCGCGACCATTGATCGTGAGGTAGTGTTCGTTTCCCGGTCCCGCCGCGAGCGTGAGATCGAACGCGGGCGAGAGGCGCCACACGCCGTGTTCGTCCATGAGGAACGCGTGTTGCTTGGTGTGATCGTCGCGATTTCCGGCGAGCACGTTGAAGACCATCCGTCGAAACATCTGCGCGACCGCTTGCTCATCGCGTGTTACGCCGCGCACCGCGTCGAGCAGCAGCTCGTAGCTGATCGACGGAAGATTCCAATCGACGTCGAGCATCCCGGCTACCGAAAGCATGTGCCGACGTCCGCCATGTGCGGTGCGGTCGAAGCGTTCGGTCGCAAAATATCCGGGGCCGCTCTTTGCCGGGATGAGCCGCGTTCGCGGCATCTCGATGCCGGCGACTCGTGCCGCCTCGGCGTACGCTGCTTCGAGCGGGCCGATGTCGTCGAACCGATCGACGCTGCCGTGAAACTTCACGATCCAACTCGTGAAGCCGGCGGGCAGATCCCCGCGTTCGTCCGCGCGTGCGTGGCCCGAGTCGTCGAGCGCGACGTGCACCTTTGGCCTTGCGCCGCCCGACGATCCCCCGAGCCGCTCGATCTCATGCAGTATGTCGCCCGCGTTTCCTGAAAGGATCTGCCGCGTCTGCTCGGCGAGCCGATCGAGATCGAGTTCGTGTAGGCCGCTCGCTTCGTTTCGGCTTGGCTCATACACGAGCGCGCCGCGACCCTCGCGCCCGACCAGTGCGAGCCGGTCCAATACCGTAAGCTCTGTTGTCGAGCGTCCTGCGTGCCGTAGCCGGCGCTCGAGCAAGAGCTGCCCCCATGCATCGGGTAAACTGTCACCAAAAACGCCATGCAGGCCGTCGAACGCGCGCGGATCGCGTGGCCGGATGAGCCCTGGCGCCACGCGCCACGTTGGATTGAGCGCGAGCCCCTCTCCAAATGCCGGATCGTACTCGAAGACTACCGAGTTCCCATCGAGCGCGAGTCGTCCAACCGGTACCTGCCGCTCTGGAGAAAAGGCGAAGCTCGCGCGAAGGGGAGCGCTCACGTGCGGCGGCCGCGCTTGGGGCGAGCCTGACGTTCCATGACGTCATCGATCGTGCGCAGATCCGGAAGGGGGAACAGATCGGCGAGTTCGCGTTCGGCGTGCAAGGCGATCGCGATCCGCACCAGCACGTCGGTGCTCACGATGGCTCCGCTCTCGAAGCGTTGCACAGTCGGGCGCGAGATGCCGGCGGCGTCGGCGACATCACGTTGCGATCGGCCGGCTATCAAGCGAGCCTCGCGTGCCCGCACGCCAATACGCTTACGGAGTGTCGATGGCGACAGGCCCCCTAAGTTGAGTATTAGTTCTGATACATTGCCGGCCATATACAGCGATATTGTATCATATCTGATGCCAAAACCCAAGCGGCGAGACGGGAATTACGTGGCCGCACTCGACGTCGCGGTACTCGAAATACTGATTAGGGCTTCGGCGGCGAAGCTTTGCGCGCGCCGGATGGCCACGCCGAGTTCCGACCGAACCGACGCTGCCCGTGAGTTGGATGAGCGGCGTCCAGTGTTTGTTATGGAGCGTCCGGCAAGTTGATTGATTCCGAGGAGCACCGTCAACGGCATTCCTCGACGCTTTGGCCGCAAACGGATTGATTGCCAAAGAATAGGACCTTGCAAAATTGTGATCACCTTCGGTGCGCCGCTCGGCAAATCCGTACGTCGCACGCCCGGCGTCTGGCGCTCGTTCGTCCCTGGCTGCCGAAGGCCCCGCGAGTATCGTTTCGGCTCATAGGCCGTTAGTTGGAAGGAGCACTCCTGCAAGGGATGGTTACGCGCGCGAAGCGAAAAATTGCGCGTGTCAGGCACTGCATCGCTCGACCCCTCGATCGTGACGTTCTCGCGTAGCGACTTCGATGCGGCCGTGGCGCATGCCGGGCGCGTCGCGCCGTTGCTTGCGGCGACGTTTGGGCCTATTCCGGTTGTTGCGGGGTTTTTGCCTGACGCGGCGCAGGGCCGCGTGGTGTATGAAGTGGACGTTGCGGGGAAAGCGCCGGCCTCGATTGCGACGGTGCGTGTGGCAACGCATGGGCAGACGCGTTCGTATCTTGCGCTGACGCAAAACGGGCTGCTGTGGCAAGCGCATCGTGGGGCACTGGAATTTCACTCGTGGGCTCCGCAGGCGGCCGATCCGCTCGTGCCCCGTTTCGCACGCATGCTACTGTCGGCGTCGGGCACGGCTACGGGCGCGGACGTCGCGCAAGGCGCGGCGGTTCTGCGCGGTTTGTTGGAAGGGCGCGGGTTGCGGGGGATTGCCGTGCTCGATGGGTTGGGTGGGATCGCTGTGTGGCTGCCGCTCGCCGATGCGTCGTCGTTTGAGGAGTTGCGTGCGGGATTGCATGCGTTTGCCGACGACGCGGCTGCGCGCAATCCCAAGCTGCTCACGACGGCGCGACCGCTTTCGGAGCGCGGGAACCTCGTGCACGTGGGCGTCGATTCCAATGCACCCGGGCGCTGGAGTGCGCTGCCGTATAGTCTGCGCGCGGTCGATGGGTTGCCGATGGTGACGCCGGTTGCTTGGGATGAACTGGGGACGGTGCACGACGGCGACGTGACGGCGTCTTCGTCGGAGAGCTGGTTTGCGGCGCGCGGGGACGTTTTTGCGACGTTGCTTACGGCGATTGGCCAGCAGCCGGCCGCGCGACTCGCCGTTCCTGGGGCTGCGCGGACGCTTGCGATCGAGCTTCCCGACGAACTCCCCGACCCGCGCGGGCGCATCATCGCGGCCGCGCTCGCGATTCTCGCCGACGGAAAGGCGCGCGACGCCGATACGCTCTTGGCCGAGGCGCTGGCGCGCGATCTCGTGCCGAAGTCGACGACGCGCAAGTACATGTACACCGCGCTCACGGAGTATATCTCGCGTCAGAAAGGTCACCAGCGCAAACCTCTCATCGTGCAAGACATCGACCGGAAGTTTCGCGCGAACCATCCCGCCGATGACTGGCCGGCTCCGAAGGTACCGTTGCCCACACGGACGTCTGCGCCCGATACGGCGGAGTTGACCGCGCGGCTGCAGTCGACGGCGCGCGGGCATGATCCGGCGGCGTTTGAAACGGCCGTTTGCGATACGTTTGCCGGGCTCGGGTTCGTTGCAACCCATGTTGGTGGAGAGGCTGCACCCGATGGGTATGTCGACGCCCCGCTCGGGCCGCTCGGCTATCGGGTGATGCTCGAGTGCAAGACAGCCGCCGGCGTGGTGTTGCAGCCTGACGCCGTCGAGGCGGCGAAGTATGTGCAGCCGTACCACGCGCAGTATGCCGCCTTGATCGGGCCGGCATTTAGTGAGGAGACGGCGCTTGCGAGCGAATTGCAAACGCACGGCGTTGCCGCGATCACGGTTGACGATTTGGTATCGATGCTGCAGAACGGCTGTGATCCGTACGAACTGCGTACACTCTTCGAGCCGGGGTTCGCGCTGGACCGCCTAAGCGATCTTCTGTGGGAGCGCGATCACGGCGAAGCCAAACGTGTCGCGGTGGTTTGCGATGTGCTGCTGGAGGCAGGCAGGCGCGAACAGCTCACGGCCGCTCACGCCGCAGACCCAGCGTCGGCACCGCGTATTGACGAAGATGCTGCGATGATGTTGGTTGATCAGGTGGTTGTAGGAGAAGAAGGATCGCAGCGAGCGTGCACGCGTGACGAGATTCGCGCCGCGTTTGAATATTTGACGAATCCACTGGTTGGGAGAGCCGTTTGGGCCGACGACGAACACAAGGCGATCGTCGTGGCTCGCGGCTTGGACTAATGACGGCGGCGGCGGACGCTGTCCTCAAGCTTAAGTTCAATTTCTCACGCTCGAATGAATCTGCAGTAGTTCGGCGGCGTCGCCTCCGGACATCGGCCGCCTCATGTTGATATTCGGCGATGGAAACTTGCTACTAAATAGAATTGAGAAACCAATTGAAAGCACCGCCAACGATAGTCTGGAGACTTCATGATCGGATGGCTATCTCAAATTGTCTCTTCACGTGAGTTTGCTGAATTTGCGGGCATGGCGACGTTGGTCAGCCTGATCGCAGCACTTGCGAGTCTTGTGCTTGGGCTTAAATCGCTTTCCGACAGCAGAAGTATATTTATGGAGTTGACCCGGTTCCGTGGATACTTTCCTTCTTACGGAGAAAGAATCCACCATGGCAAAGCGCCGTACATACCCGCCGGAGTTCCGGCGTAAGATCCTCGACCTGGTCCGCTCCGGCCGCAGCGTAAACGAGGTCG
>DATJTD010000154.1:0-12680 GCA_035503775.1 Candidatus Acidiferrales bacterium | reverse complement strand
GAGATGTGGGAGTCGGTTCCCGAGCCCATCCGCGAGAAGATCCTCGAGCGGATTCCGATGCATCGGGTGGCGCGGCCGCAGGAGATTGCGCGCGGGGTTCGGTTTTTTGCAGTTGAGGGCGATTATATGACGGGGCAGTCGCTGAATATCAACGGCGGAATCTACATGGGGTGGTAGGCGTGGGCGAGCGTCGTAGGCGGTCGACATTCCGCTCGCGGGGACGCCTGCTATGATTAGCGTTCGGTTTTTGGGGACGGGTGGGGCGCGGTTTGTGGTGGCTCGGCAGATTCGGGCTTCGGGAGGGATGTGGATGCGGTTTGGGGGGACGCAGATCCATGTCGATCCGGGGCCGGGGGCGTTGGTGCGCGCGCTTTCGGCGGTGCCGGCTTGTGCGCCGGGCGAGTTGGATGCACTCGTGCTTTCGCACAAGCACCTCGATCATGCCAACGACATCAATATCATGATCGAAGCGATGACGCAGGGCGGGTGGAAGAAGCGCGGGAGTCTGCTCGCGCCGCGGGATGCGTTTGAGGGAGAGCCGGTCATTCTGCCGTATGCGCGCAAGTTCGTGGCCAATGAGATGATGCTCGAAGAGCGGGCGGGGCCGTACCTCGTCAACGACGTGGAGATTCGGACGTCCATCGCGCACGTGCACGCGGTGCAGACATATGGGCTGCACTTTGGGTATGCGGGGACGACCGTCTCGTATTTGCCTTGCGGGCGCTTCTTTGAAGGGCTCATCGAAGACTACCGGGCCCATGCGCCCGATGTGCTGATCGTGAACGTGCTGCGCTTTCGGGACGCGATGGACGTCGACCATCTCACCTTTGACGATGCGCGGCGGCTGATTGCGGGGATTGCGCCGCGAGTGGCGGTGATGTCGCATTTCGGGACGAAGATGCTCGAGCAGCGCCCGGACGTGCTCGCACGCCAGCTCGAAGACGAACTGGGAATTCGAGTACTGGCGGCGCGCGACGGATGGACGCTCGACGTGCCGACCGAAGTTGCCGCAGGTGCCCCGCATCGCTGAGCCGCGAGAGCCGCACGCCGTTGAAATAGAGCATGTTCGCGAGGAGCGGACGGCGGCGTTTTGGGAGTCGAACCAGCGCGAGGGGCTCTCGACACTTTACGAGTTTCGGGTCGTTTGGCATGAGCAAGCTTACGAGCTCGCGGCGACCGAAGATGCGGCGGTCGTCGGCGCGCTCCGGGTGCGCATTGCGGCGTCGCTCGCGCGCGTGGAGGCGCTTTTGGTGTTACCGCACGAGCGGCGGCGCGGGATCGGTCGCGCCCTCGTCGCGCGTTGCGAGGAGATGGCGAGCTACTATAACTGCCACAAGGTCACACTCGAGGTTCCGTTACGCAGTGAGGCGCAGGCGTTTTTCGAAGCGTGCGGCTACAAGATCGAGGCGGTCTTGCCGCAACACACGTTCAAACTCGACGTGGCGGTGATGCGCAAGTTCTTGTTGTAACGCTCGCTAGATCGCCAGTGGGAACGGCAGGGCCGTGGGCCGTGGATGGAGCGCGCTTTGCACGGCGGACCAATCGGGTGGGAGCGGGGCGTGTGCACTGAGTGCGCCGTCGTAGAGGAAGATGTCGCCGGCTCCGCTGGCGGCGGTTACCACTGGGCCTCCCCGGCCGATGACGACGGTGTCGCCGGTGCCGGCATCGTGGCTCTGCACGTCGGCGGGGCCGTTGAAGAGCGTGTGGATCTTTCCGTTGAGGCTGTGCGCGTTCACGGTCACGTCGTTGCTTGCGCCGATCGCAACGAAGCCGTTTTGCGAGTCGAACTGTGCCAGCCCGGGCTGGAACGTACCGTCGTCGGAAACGATCGAGCCGTCGATGCTCGAGATTTGAATCTGTCGCGCGCTGCTGTGTTCGAGGATGATGTTTCCGACGCCGGTGCGGGCGCGCAGGCGCGTGAAGTCGGAATTTGCGATCACGATCGGCCCGTGCATCACCTGAACGAAGCCAACGCCTTGCACGTTTCTCAGACGGGCGCGGCCGTTGCGTACGCGCGCGACGAAGGTGCCTCCGCGATAGCCGGTGAGCGTCACGGATCCTCTCCCGCTCACCACGGCGATGATCAGTGGAACGCCGCGCGGAACGGTCAGCACGACCCGGCCGAGGCCGCCGACATTGATAACGTCGTGCGGCCCGGCCGCAAGCGGCGTGATCACGAAGGTCTCTTGCGGGAGGGTCACGGTGCCTTCCTCGGCCCGGATGCGTCCTTGCAGAATCGGCACTTGAGAGATCGCGGGGAGCTCGACGGTCGTGCGGCGGACGTGTACGGTGAGCGGCGCTTGGATTTCGACCAATGGACGATTCCAGGTACGGATTTCGATTTCGGCAGCCTGCATGCGAACTTGAACGACCGCGTCTTGCGCGTGGTCGAAATCGGTGACGTCGGCGCATGCCGGCGCGCTCGTCGCCGCCCAGAGGGCAAGGAAGGCGAGCATGAACCAAACCCAGCCGCTCACCCCGACGAGTCGCATCCCTCGTAGCATACGCTGGGCGGCGCCGGGGCGCATGAAACGGCGGTGAAATTCAGCTCGGTGGAACGGTCGTCTGCTCCGGTTCATGCGCGAGCGGGAGGGAGATGAGAAAACACGTGCCCCCTTGAGCGTTGGGACGGGCGTCGATCGTGCCGTCGTGGACCCGCGCGATGCTGCGCGCGATTGCAAGGCCGAGACCCGTCCCCTCGACCTGGCGCGAGCGAGACTTGTCGGTGCGGTAAAAGCGGTCAAATATCCTCGCCATCGACGCCTCGTCGATCCCGACCCCGGTGTCGCTGACTTCCACGACCGCGTACCCGTCGCGGTGCGCGAGTCGCACCTCGACGCCGCCGCGTTCGGTGAACTTGATGGCGTTGTCGACGAGGTTACTCACCAAGCGACGTAGGAGCTGGGGCTCACCGTAGACCACCGGTTGGCCTTTCGGAAGCTCGGCGATGAAGGTGAGTTCGAGCCCCTTTGCTTGCGCGCGGGCCGCTGCCGAGCGCACCGCCTCGGCGACAACCGTGTCGAGGGCGAGCGGTTCGCGCCGCAGCGCGTCTCCGGATTCGGCCTTCGCAAGGGTGAGCATCCCGTCGACCACGTGGCTCAGTGCGGCGCTCTCGTCGCGGATTGCCGCTAGACTCTCCGCGCGCACGGACGGATCCTTGTCGGCCCAACGCTCGAGCATCTGCGCGTTCGCATGGATGACGGTGAGCGGCGTCTTGAGTTCGTGCGAGGCGTCGGAGATGAACTGGCGCTCGCGCGCGAACGCCTCTTCCAAACGTGCGAGCATTGCGTTGAACTCCGAACACAGGCGGCCGATCTCATCCGAGCGGCTCGGCCACGAGAGACGCCGGTTGAGTTCTTGCGACGAACGAATCTCACGCATCGCGGCCGCCAGCCGGTCGATCGGTTTGATCGCACCCGAGGCGATGAAAAATGAGCCACTCAACACCGCGAGGGTCGCGATCAGCACGACGTAGAGAAGAAGTTCACGCATCCGATCGAGCGTCGCATAGAAGAGATCGAGCTTTTCACCGACTTTGACGATAACGGGCGTACGATCGCTAAAGACGATCAGCTGATTGCGCACGAGCATCTGGCCAAGCGGCGTCTGCTCGACCTGGTAGTTTGCGGGGGCGGGTTTTGTGAGGTTGGGAGTCCGGGCAAAGACGGCAGACCCCATGTTCGAGCTCTTGCCGAGCACGTATCCATCGAGGTTGTCGATCTCGATGTAGGTGGTGGGGGAGGCCCAGTGGTCGAGATTGCCCGGTTGGATGAGTTCTTGCACGACCGGAAGCGACTCGCCGATGGTAACGAGGCCGCCGGCGCGTGAACCGAAACGAACGATATCCGCGGCGACGAGGTCGACGCGCGCACGCGCCTGGTCCAGTTCGATGGAACGCAGCGCAACGGTGAGCACGGTTGCAACCGCGATGACGACTCCCAGCAGCAGAATCGCATACCAGGTTGCGATCCGCCAGCGCAGGCTAAGGAACGGCCGCGGTCTCAGTCGTCGCGCAGCGTGTAACCGACGCCGCGAACCGTCTGGATGAGTTTGTCGTCGTGGCCTTCGTCGATCTTTCCGCGCAGATAACGGATGTAGACGTCGATGAGGTTGGAGTCGCCCAAGAAATCGCTTCCCCACACACCGTTGAAGAGCTCGTCGCGTGTGTGGACCTTGTTGCGGTGCAGCAAGAGATATTCGAGCAGCGCGTATTCCTTCGCCGTCAACGAGACCAGCTGACCACCACGCGTGACCTCGTGGCGTTCGCGGTTCATCGTGAGGTCTTTGGCGCACAAGAGGGCGTCGTGCGGCGCGCGCTCGCGCAGCCGCGCGCGGATGCGCGCCAGGAGCTCCTCGATCGAGAAGGGCTTGGTGAGGTAGTCGTCGGCCCCCGTATCGAGGCCCGCGACGCGATCGGGGACCCGGTCTTTTGCCGTGAGCATGATGATCGGGACGCGGCTCTTCGAACGGATGCGCCGGCAGACTTCGATGCCGTCGAGCCGCGGGAGCATCACGTCGAGAACGACGAGGTCGGGCTCCTTGAGAGCCTTTTCGAGACCGGCCAGTCCATCGGCGGCCGATTCCACGACGTAGCCTTCGTGTTCGAGTTCCAGCTTGAGCACGCGCGAGATCTGCGCGTCGTCTTCGACGACCAAGATGTGGAAGGGTTGGCGTTCGGCGGCGACTGCCACTAGTGGAGGACTCGCAGGCGCGAGGGCGGGAGGCGAAGCGGAAGCATCTGCGTCAGGAAGAGTGCGACCGAGCTGCCGAGGCTTGCCCAGACGAGGACGGCGGGATCGCTCAGTTCGCGTGCGATCCAGTCGAGGGCCGGCCCAACACCGCCGCTTGCCGCGACGCTGGCGATGAGCCAAGCGACCAGCGCCGCCAAAGCCCCGATCGCCAAGGTCTCCCAAAAGCGCATTGCTAGGCTGGGCGCGTAGACGGTGGCGCGCAGGATCGATTCACGCAAGCCGGCCGGCGGCGCCTCGAGCGGGAGGGCGAAGAGCGCGCGGTCGAGATCGTCGTCGTGCATCAATCGGTGACCCCGCAGATGGCAAGGCGTTTACGCAGCAACTCCTTCGCCCGAAAGAGATGCGTCTTCACGGTGCCCATCGGAAGATCGAGGACCTCGGCGATTTCGTCATAGTGTCGGCCTTGCAGATGATAGAGGGTGATCGCGATGCGGTACTTCTCCGGCAGCGTCTCAATTGCCGTGCGCAGCACCTGTGCGCGGTCGCGCGCCACCGTTTGGGCCTCGGGTCCGGGCGCCGGGTCGGCTCTCTCGGGGAGTTCGGCGGCTCCATATCGTTTTCGGCGCGCGAGGCGGTCGCAACATGCATGATAGGCGATGGCGAAGATCCAGGTCGAGAATTTCGCCTCGGGCTTGAACGTGCGCAGGGCACGGAACGCCTTGAGGAAGGTCTCCTGAGTTGCGTCGGCCGCCTCCTCGGCATCGCGCATCGTGCGCAGGCAGAGGTTGTAGACGGCGCGTTCGTAGCGTTCGACGAGCGTGCCGAATGCCTCACCACGCCCAGCCAGCGTCGCCGCAACGAGTGCCGCGTCGGCCAAAGAAGGAGGCGTCACGTTCACGCAAGCGCGCGCCAAAGCAGCCACATCCGGGTGTACGCCCCGGGGCGGCTCGGGGTTTCAAGCGTGCCGTCCCGAAACATGGGCGGGCGGCCGCCGTACCTGAGACGAACCCGACGCCGGTCGACCGACCAGAGGAGCCCGACGTGCCCAGCACCCCCATCCCCCCGGTCCGCTTCCAGCGCTGATGGAGCACGCTGACCTCCGGTATGCGGAGCAGGTGCTCATACCGCTGACCTTCATCGTTCTGGCGATTGGAGGGCCTATCACGCTCTGGATCGTCCGGCGCGCCTTCGATCATCGGGAGCGCATGGCGATGATCGCGCGCGGGATGGCGCCGCCCCAATTTGCGGCGTTCGAGGATGAGTGCCGCGGCCAGCGCGGGTGGGGGCGGCGCCGTTTCGGGCACGGTTCTCCGCAACAGGCGCTGCAACGCGGCATCTCGCTTTTCTTCGTCGGAGCGGCCTTGCTCATCGGCCTCTCGTTCGTCGGCTACCGGACGCACGACGGCGTAACTGACCTCCACCTCGGACCGTGGTTGCTCGGCGGCCTCGTGCCGATGTTCGTGGGGATCGCCAACATCGTCAATGCGCTGCTCTCCGGAGTCGGAAGTCCGATGCCGGGGGCCTCCCCCTGGAGCACGCCCCCGCCGACTCCCGGCCCCGGCCCGGCGCCCACCGGCCCGCCCCCCTGGGGGCCGTACACCTATCGCCCCGGCAACCGCCCGGAGTTGAAGGGCCCGTTTCAGCCCCCCGATCGTTCCTGAGAAAAACAGACGGGACGCGCCGTAGCTCGTCCCGTAAGATTTGGTTGTCTCGGTTGGAGACCGTGCAAGCGTGGTGCTTGCGCTACTCCTTGCAGGTCACGAGGGCCATCGCCCAACCGCTTGTCGTCCGCGTGCGGACGAGGTAGCCATCTGCCGTCCGGTCGTAAATCTGAAAGCCCGCTCTGAGCGCGTCAGCCAACGATTTGAAGACCACTAATCCAGCCATCTCGGACCTCCTTTCGTACCTGCTCTCCTAGCGACTTGTGTCCCGAGATTCGTATACTACCCATATTAACGGATTATTTCGCAAAAAGTTCTAGTACCATTTGGATGAGAATTGGTTAAATTTCGGACGTAATTTCGTGTGGGAGTTGTGCTCTTTGGCCGCTAAACGGGGCCTAAATGACCATGACCGCCATCCGCCGCTCCTCGAAACCGAGACTCATCGTCGCGCTCGACGTCGATTCGTTCGCGAAGGCGACGGCACTCGTGGACCTACTTACACCGCTGAATGTGACATTCAAGGTGGGATATGAGGCGCTCTTCGGTTTTGGCGAGGCGCTGCGCGCCCATCTCGAAGCCGCGGGCGCCGAGGTCTTCATCGACGCGAAGTTGCACGACATCCCGCGCACGGTGGCGGCGGCGGTTCGCGCCCTCGTGCGGCCCGGTGTTCGACTGCTGACCGTTCATGCACTCGGTGGCGACGACATGATGCGTGAAGCGGTCGCCACCGCCGAGCATCAGGCGGACGTGCTCGGCATCGAGGTGCCGAAGGTCTTTGCGGTGACGATTCTCACGAGCATCGCGCGCGAGACGCTCCCCGAACTCGGCTTGACCGGTGGTCCGGGTGAAAACGTCGTGCGACTTGCGGCGCTCGCGCGGGACGCGCGTTGCGCCGGCGTCGTCTGCGCTGCAAGCGAAGTCCGCGACCTCAAGTCATACTTTGGCGCCGATTTCTCCGCTCTCTGTCCGGGGATTCGACCGCTGGGGGCCGCCCACGACGATCAGCGGCGGATTGCGACGCCGCGCGAAGCCGTCGTTGCTGGCGCCGACTATCTCGTCGTCGGACGGCCGATCGTGGAGAGCCGCGATCCGCGCGCAGCCGCACAAGCGGTGCTCGACGAGATCCAGGCAGCGTGCGATGACCTCTGAACGGCTGCGCGAAGAACTCAGCGCGCGCGGCGCGCTGCTCGATGGCCACTTCCGGCTCTCTTCCGGGCGTCACAGCGATCGCTTCATTCAAAAATTCCGCATCCTCGAAGATCCCAGCATCGTGATGCCGATTGCGCAAGCGCTCGGCGCACGTGCCGCTGCGTACCAACCGACGATCGTGGTGAGCGCCGCCGTCGGGGGGATCGTCCTCGGCTACGAGGTGGCGCGCCAGCTCGGTCTCAAGGCGATCTTCGTCGAAAAAGAAGACGGTGCCGCGCGCTTACGCCGGGGCTTCACGCTGAGTACGGCGGATCGCGTGCTCGTCGTCGAGGACGTCGTCACCACCGGCGGCTCGGTGCGTGAAGTGATCGACGTCGTGCGCGCACAGGGGGCGCAGGTCGTTGCAGTCGGCGTTATCGTGCGCCGCAGCGAGGTCGACTTCGGCGTACCGACGGTCGCGTTGCTCGACTTCCCCGTCGAATCGTATGAGCCGGCGTCGTGTCCTCAGTGCGCGGCCGGCCTCGCCCTCACCGAGCCCGGTTCGCGTTTCTTGAGCCGCCCTGCGTAAGTCCGTGCGTCTGCACTAGATAAGGAAGAGATGCCGATCGATCCACTGCTGCGCGCGAGCGCCCACGAGTTTTCCCCCTACAAACCGGGGACGTCGGTTGCGCAGGCGCGCGAGCGCTACGGGCTCGAGCACTTCGTCAAGCTCTCCCAAAACGAGAATCCGCTGGGGACGTCACCGCGCGCCGTCGCCGCCGTTGCGGCGATCTCGGGCTACAGCGATTACTTCGAGGACGACCATCTCGCGCTGCGTGAGCGGCTGGCGAACCTGCGCGGCCTGACGAGCGACTACGTGATCCTCGGGCACGGGAGCAACGAGCTCCTCAGCATCGCCTTCAGCGCGTTTGTCGACCCCGGCGAGGACGTCGTCATGGCCAAGCCGACGTTTGCGCTCTACCGCAAAGACGCCGACATTGCCGGCGCCCATGCAATCGAGGTGCCGTTGCGCGACGGCGTTCACGATCTCCCCGCGATGCTGGCGGCCGTGACCCCGCGCACCAAGCTCGTCTTCGTCTGCGACCCCAACAACCCGACGGGGACGCGCGTGCAGCGTGAGGATTTCGCGCGGTTCGCCGAGGCGCTGCCTTCGCACGTCTTGCTGGTTGTCGATCAAGCGTACATCGAGTTCGCAGACGCACAGAGCACCGACGCAAGCGCACTCATGAAGTGGCACGCGCGCACGCTTAGCCTGCGTACGGCCTCGAAGATCTACGGCCTGGCTTCGATTCGCTTCGGCTACGGGTATGCGCCGCCGGAGATCATCACTTGGATGAACCGCGTGCGCGTGCCGTACAACGTCGCTCGCCCGGCCGCCGCCGCCGTGAACGCGGCGCTCGACGATGAGGACTTCATCCGCCGCAGCATCGAGAACAACGAGCGAGGGAAGGCGTTCCTCTACGCTGAGTTCGAGCGGCTGGGGCTGCATGCGTATCCGACCGCCGCCAACTTCGTTGCGCTGGAGGTCCCGTGCGAAGCCGGCGTCGCCTACGAGGGGCTGCTCTCGAAGGGCGTTATCGTTCGTTCGGGCGACGGCTTGAACATGCCGCGGCGTATCCGCGTTACCATCGGCAAGCCACAAGAGAACCAAGCCTTCATCGCTGCGCTCGAGCCGCTGCTCGCGCAGTGGCGCAGCCGGGTGGGAGCGGCGCACTGAAGGCGCCGCTTGCGATACGCGAAGGCAGTGCGCGTGACCGCGATTTCGTCTTGGACTTGGGGCGGCGCACGATCGCTTCGAGTGTCTCGCGGGTGCGCCCCGCGACGCCCGAAGCGCTCGAAGCCAGCTATGCGCGGCTCCACGACTTCATGTACAATCAATCGCACGTCGTGCTCATCGCCGAGTTTGCGGGGGAGCGCGTCGGATTTCTCGCGCTACTCGTCGAGATTCCCGACGAAGTCAGCGACGCGCCGCAAGGCTTCATCGCCTACATGGCCGTCGAGCCGCAAGCGCGCCGTCATCACATCGCAACCGCGCTTTTGGAGCGAGCCGAACGCATCGCGCGCAAGCGCGGCCTCCCTTCGCTCGCGCTCATGGTGACCGAAGAAAACCGTGGCGCCCGCGAGCTCTATGCGCGCGCCGGGTTCGTCACCGAGCGGCGTCTGCTCGCCAAGATGCTGTAGCATGCCGCCGCGCTCTGCGCTGTGCGCAACGTGCGGGAATTGAGCGGAAGCACCATGCTCCTTCGCCTTTCGAATAGTGCGTTCCGGCTCGTCTTTGTGTCGCTCATCTTCGTTTTTACTCAGTGGCCCGCTAACGCGCAGGTATTGCACGACAAGATCAGCGGGCCGCCACCGGTGAACCCCAACGGTGGTACCGCCTACATCGCTACCGCAGACCTCGACCCGTTCTGGGGGAGTCTTACGTACCCGAAAACTAATGCCACGTCAGGCTTCGCCATCGTACGTGGAATTCAAGCGACGTTCGGGCCGGTTCTCGGATCGGGGACGCCGCCGGCCGGTCAATTGGTGTACACCGACATGAGGAGCTATTTCACCGGCTTTCCGGAAAACGTGTCGTTGCAACGGTGCAAACTAAGAGGTTGAGGATGGTTTCATCGTTGAGCGCTGGCGCCCCGCCAGCAATTTTCCGGCTTGTTGCGTTGCTGATTCTGGTTCTTGCGTGTTGGCAGAACGCTTATGCACAAACGCCTGGGCCCGATGTTGTTCCCGGCAATATCTTAAAATTGGCAAAACCGGGAGGTGACAGGGTGGTCATTCCTAATCTTTTTGGAAGGCCGTTCTATGGCAGCGCGTTAACCTATCCTAAGAATAACGCACCGTCGAGTGCGTCTGTGGAAGTTTACGCAAGCCCACGTTCCTTCCCGGGCACGGGCGTGCCACCGACGGGAACTGTGCTGATCAGCGTGCTGCTAAAATTTTGGAACGCCTCTACCGTGAAATTTTCCGGAAACCTGCAGTTCGCAATGAACGTGCCGACCTCGTATCCGTCAACGCCGGGCATAGTATACGAGTATACATACGACAGCGGGGCGTCTTCGAAATGGTCGGCGACGGGCATACAGGGAACCATCGCCGGTCCAGTACAAGGGTGGGGATCGTCGGCATATCAGCCGATGACGTTCGTTGTTCCATACCCCGTGCTTAGCAGTACCCACTATGTGAACTTTGCATTTGTCAGCGTACCGTCGTGGACCGGCGACTTCACCGGCTTTCCCGGCGACACGTGGTCAGCGCAGTGGAACGCTCAAGTGGACGATGTCTTTGCGGGGACGGCCCCTGTATTGGATTCGACGTTGCCTACCGGCGGCGAGGCGCTCGACGTGCACTATGCCGCGCACTCATCCGGATTCAGTTGCGCTGACTGCAACGGCGCGCAAGGAGGGATCCAGTTCACAGCCGCTGCCCCGGGCCTCGGCGGTGTGAGTGCGCTCTATTTGAAATATTATATAAAGTTTCCAGTTGGCTTCGATTGGGGCTTGGAGGGGAAGTTGCCCGGCCTTCTCGGCGGGAGCCTTTGGTGGGCGCGTCTGGAGTGGCACAGCGCAAAGGGAACGGTGCACTGCCCCGGATCGACCTGTGGAGGTGGAGTTGTCATCACCAACCCGTGCACGACACGTGAAGCTGATGTCGGTCGCGGTACTTGGAGCTTCTCGGCAGACGGAGCATGGCACTCCGTCGAGGAGTACGTGAACACCGCAGGTAGCGGCACCGTCACGGTGTGGTACGACGGCAAGCAGGCCGTCTCGACAACACTTGCCTGCACGAACAACGGCAGTGTTGGAGGTATCATCTTTCAGACGTTCTATGGCGGCGATGCAACCGAGTGGGGCCCGAGCGTACCAACGGATGTGTATTTTGGCGGCGTCGAAACGAGCAAATCGCCAATGTAACCTACATGCGTTCAGGGGCGCGGACGCCTAAGAGCGCGAGGGTCTCGGCGAGGATGGTCTTGGCCGCACGCGCGAGGGCGAGGCGTGCGACGCTCAGCGCTCGGTCGTCGCTGAGCACCTTGCACGCCATGTAGAACTGATGGAAATCCGAGGCGACGTCCCGGGCGTAGCGCGCGAGACGGCTCGGTGCGCGGCCGTCGACGACGGCGCGCACGGTTGCGGGGAACTCCGCCAAGCGCCGAATCAGCGCGAGCTCTTCGGGCGCGGTGAGGCGCTCCAACGATTCGCCCTGAGCCGCGGCGTCGAGCAGCGCGCGCGGCGCGTTGCGTTCGATCGAAGCGATGCGCGCGTGGCCGTACTGCACGTAGAAGACGGGGTTTTCGCTGGATTGTTCCTTGGCGAGCGTGAGATCGAAGGTCATCGGCGAATCGGGGTTCGGGATCACGAAGAAGAAGCGCGCGGCGTCGACGCCGACTTCGTCGAGGATCTCGTCGAGGGTGACGACGTGGCCCGCACGTTTGCTCATCGAGACGATCTCGCCATCGCGCTGCAAGGTCATCTGTTGCGAGATGAGCACCTCGATTGCGCCAGGTCGGCCGAAGGCAGCCGCCAGCGCCTCGAGGCGCGCGATGTAGCCGTGATGATCGGGGCCGAGAATCAAGATCGCGTGATCGGTGCGCTGAAGCTTCTCGAAGTTGTACGGAATGTCGGCGCCCAGATACGTCGGCCGTCCATCTTTGCGAATGACCACGCGGTCTTTGTCGTCGCCGAATTGCGTCGTGCGCAGCCACGAAGCGCCGTCTTCTTCGTAAATGAGGCCACGCTCGCGCAGCGCTGCGATCCCGCGTTCGACCGCACCGCTCTCGTGCAGTGCCTTCTCGCTTTGCCACTTGTCGTAGTGCACACCGAAGCGAGCGCACGTCGCCTGTTGCTCGGCAACCAGCGTCTCACGCCCAAACGCCGCGAAATACGGCAGCCACTCCGACTCGTCCGCCGTCTCCCAGCGCGCGCCGTCTTCTTGGCGGATGCGTTGCGCGATCGGAATCAAATAGTCGCCGGGATAGCCGTCTTCGGGAAAAGGAAAGTCGGGCTGGGTGAGTTGCCGGTAGCGCGCGTAGAGTGAGCGTCCGAGCGTATTGAACTGCGAGCCGGCGTCGTTGGTGATCCACTCGGTCGTGACCTCGAAGCCGCAGTAGCGCATCGCTTTCGCCAGCGAATCACCCAGCGAGAGCGTGCGGCCTTGCACGACGACGAGCGGCCCGGTC
>DATJTD010000153.1:0-29820 GCA_035503775.1 Candidatus Acidiferrales bacterium | reverse complement strand
AGCTTCCCGACGACGGCAAAGGGCATCCGGTCGGCTACACGGGCATGATCTGGACGGGGTTTCGACCGTCGGACGACGCGTGTTATTACAATTTTCTGATCCCCTCGGAGATGTTTGCGGTGGTGGCACTCGGAGACATGGCCGAGATCGAGCGCAGCATCTATCACAACGTCGTCAAAGCGAATGAAGCGTTGTCGCTACGCGACGAAGTTCAGCGAGGCATTCAAACCTACGGCTTGGTGCTGGTGCCGAAGTACGGCTACATTTATGCCTACGAGGTCGACGGACTGGGCCACGCGATTCTCACCGACGACGCGAACATCCCGAGCTTGCTCTCGGCGCCGTACATCGGCTACACCACGCCGAGCGACCGTTACTATCAGAACACGCGCCGCTTCTTGCTTTCGGCCGACAACCCGTCGTTCTACCAGGGCGAAGTTGCGCGCGGTATCGGGAGCTTTCACACGCCCGACCATTGGATCTGGCCGCTCGCGCTGATCATGGAAGGCCTGACGGCGACGACCGACGACGAGAAGCAGGACGTCCTCACCCAGTTGCTCGCGAGCGACCCGGGCGATCATCTGCTGCACGAATCGTTCGATCCGGACGATCCCAAGCGTTTCACGCGCGAGGATTTCGGCTGGCCCAATGCGCTCTTCTCCGAATTCGTGCTCACGCAGTTCGAAGGTGAGAAAGAGATTCCGATGGGCGACACAAGCGATTTAGAGTTCCGCTCCGAATAGCTGCAAAGTGACCAAAGCGGACATCATCGTCGGCATCCAATGGGGCGATGAGGGGAAAGGGCGCGTCGTCGATCTCTACGCGCGTGACTACGACGTTGTCGCGCGTTTCGGCGGGGGCGATAATGCCGGCCATCAGATCAAGGTCGGCGACGTGGACATCGCGTTACGTATCGTGCCTTCGGGCGTCCTCAATCCCGGCGTCGAGCTCTTTGTCGGCGGGGGAACGGTGATCAACCCCGTCGGATTGCTCGACGAGCTCGACCGGCTGGCCAAGATCGGCGTCGACGTCTCGCGCGTCAAAATCTCGGATCGCGCGCACATGGTTCTTCCGTACCATGCGGCGCAAGATCGCGCGAGCGAACGGGCCCGCGGTGCAAGCGCGATCGGCACTACCGGCCGCGGCATCGGTCCTGCCTACGTCGACAAAGCCGCGCGAAGCGGCATCACGTTCGCCGAGTTCAGCCGCCCCCAGTCGCTCGCGGAGAAGATCCGCCTCAACCTCCTGCACCGCGCCGCGCTGCTGGAGGGTGAGAATGTGCCGGGCGAAGCCGACATCGTCGGCGCAACGCTCGACGCGGCGGAACGGCTGGCACCGCACGTGGTCGACGGCGTCGCCTACATTCACGAAAAGTTCGAGCACGATAAGCGCGTTTTAATTGAAGGCGCGCAGGGTTCGCTGTTAGATGTTGGATACGGGACGTACCCCTACGTCACGAGTTCGCACACCATTGCCGGCGGGGCATGCACGGGTCTGGGTATTGGTCCCAGCGCTATCGGTCGCGTCGTCGGCGTGGTGAAGGCGTACTGCACGCGCGTGGGGGCCGGGCCGTTTCCGTCTGAATTGCTCGACGAACGGGGGGATCGATTGCGGAAGGCCGGAGGCGAATTCGGTACCGTGACCGGCCGTCCGCGCCGGTGCGGATGGTTCGATGCCGTGGCCGGCCGCTACGCCGTGAAACTCAACGGGCTCGCCGCACTGGCGTTGACCAAGCTCGACGTGCTCCAGGGCTTCGAACGGATCGGTATCGTGACGGGCTACCGGTTGCGGGGGCAGCCGGCCGGTTTCGCGGCCGCCGGCTCACCGGAGCTCGAGGTCGTCGTGGAGGAGCTCGAGGGCTGGAACGAACCACTGGGCGCGCTGCGCTCGATGGCCGCGCTCCCGCAAGCAGCCCGGCGCTATATCGCCCGTATAGAAGAGGAACTAGCGACGCCGGTCGAACTCGTTTCCGTCGGCCGGGAGCGTCATGAGTTGGTCGGGCTCTAAGTAAATGGGGATAGCGCCGCGACCGATACACCTCATAGTAGCCTGGCATGTGCTGGGCTTCTCCAGCATCGGGCAAGGAGGTCCGATGCCACACGCCATGGTTGGCTCGGAGAATTAGGTAGCGTATAGGCGTGGAGCGTCTCACCTCGCTTTGGTCGGAACTAGCCGGCCGTTTTGCGGCTTTTTGGCAGAATCAGAATCGCCAGACGCGCACAATTGCCGTCGCGGGAACCGCGGTGGTGCTCGCAGGTCTGCTCGCACTTGGGTGGCTGTACTTCGGCCGCGGTCAGAACTACGTGACGCTCTTCGCGAACCTTTCGCCCGAAGACGCGTCGGCCGTTACACAACATTTAAAAGATGATAAGGTTCCGTACCGCCTCTCGGCGGACGGCAAGACCGTCTACGTTCCCGAGGCGGACCAAAGCGACGAACGTGTCGCGATCGCCGGATCGGGGCTGATCAAGGGCGGCGCGACGGGATACGAGCTCTTCGACCGCACGAACTTCGGTATGACCGAGTTCCAGGAGAAGATCGACAAGACGCGCGCTATCGAAGGTGAGCTCGAACGCACGATCGACGGACTCGATCCGGTCGAGTCTTCGCGCGTGAATATCGCGACGCCCGACCAGACGCTCTACAGTACGACGCAAGAACCCACCACCGCGTCGATCGCGATCAAGACCAAACCCGGGCAAAGTCTGGGTGACGATCAGGTCCGCGGCATCACCATGCTCGTGGCAAACGCCGTCGACGGCCTCAAACCGGAAAACGTCACCATCGTCAATCAAGACGGTCAGATCTTGCTGCCTGGAGCGGCCGGCGCCGCCGGTTCGTCGGCGGACGGAACGGCCGCTGACGCACTGAAGCTCACGCAAGAGCAGCTGCTGGCAAAAGAGCGTTACGAATCGGCGCTTCAAACTAGCATTCAATCGATGCTCGATGACACGCTCGGCAAGCGTCGCGCGGTTGCGCGCGTCTCGACGAAGATGGATTTCGACGCAAACTCGTCGGAGAGCAAGATCTACGCGCCGCAAGGCACCGTACTGTCGAATCAATCCGAGCGCGAATCGTATGTAGGAACGCAGCCGGTGCGCAATCCGGCGCAAGGCATTCCGGGAACGACGAGTAACATCGGCACGTATCAAGCTACGCAGCAGCAAGCCAACGGCCGTTACAATCGTTCAAAGACGACGACCAATTACGACATCAGCGAACAGAACGTCAAGCATATCGACGCTCCGGGGAAAGTCTTGCAAACCAGCGTTGCCGTGCTCGTCGACTCGTCGCCGCAGATCGAGAGCGCCGGCGGCGTGCCGGCAATTGCCGCGCAGCCCTATCAACTGACTCCCGCAAACGTGGCGCAGATCCGCAATGCCGTGATCGCGGCTGCCGGACTAAACGTCGCGCAAGGCGATCAAGTTTCCGTGGAAGCGATTCCGTTCAATCCGTCGGTCGAGAACCTCGGCGCCCCGTCCGCGGTGACCACCACGATCCTGGGTATTCCGCTCTGGGCGCTGATCGTCGTCGGCGGCGTTGCGGCGCTCGCCGGAATCGGGTTACTCGTCGCCCGCTCGCGGCGCGGACGTTTCGCACCGGCGACCGAGCTTCCGTCGTTCGATACGTCTCTGGCCGAAGAGTTGCCGCCGTTCGAGGAGCATCCGATCTTGGAAGGCGCACCGGGCATCGCCGCGCCGATTCGTTCCGCTGCCGATCTCACACGAGAACAGATGATCGAATACGTCACGACCGTGGCTCAAGAAAATCCCGACAGCATCGCCAAACTCGTGAAGCTATGGTTGGCCGAATGAAGTCCCGATCGATGAACGCCAACATGTACGTTTGGGCCGCCCTAGGGGGATCAATGCAGGCATCTTATGTAGACGCGGCCCACGGTACGGGGGCCCCATTCGCGTGCGAATGGGGGGCGCGTAGCCTCGGGCGGAGCGCCGTCTAAATGGAGTCACCCATCGTCAACCTTTCCGGTTTCGGGGGCATGCCGGAGCCGCCGCCCCTTACCGGGCTGCCGGAACACCCGCAGATCGAGATCTCGGGCCCCGAGAAGGCCGCGATTCTCCTCATCACCCTGGGGCTGGAGCTCTCGGCGACGATCTTCAAGTTCTTGCGCCAGGACGAAGTCGAGCGCATCGTTCTCGAGATCGCCAAGATCACGACCGTTCCGATCGAGAAGCGCGACGCCGTCATTCAAGAGGCGTACCAGCGCGCGATCGCGCTCAAATACATCAACGAAGGCGGCATCGAGTACGCCAAGGAGATTCTCGAGCGCAGCTTCGGTGCGGGCCAAGCCGACGACATGACCTCGCGGCTCTTTGCCGCGCTGAAACACGGCAATCCGCTCGAGCTCATCAAGAAGACCGAGCCCGCGCAGCTCCTGCAGTTCATCCAAGACGAACATCCGCAGACGATCGCGTTGATTCTCGTCTACATGCAGCCGGAACAGGCCGGCGCAGTCCTCTCCGCGTTGCCGCCGGACCTTCAGGCCGAAGTGGCGATGCGTATCGCAATTTTGCAGAAGACCGCGCCGGAAGTACTCGAGCAACTCGACGAACTGCTCGGACGCCGTTTGCTGGTCAGCGGCGCGGATTTCGCCAAGGCCGGCGGGGTGCAGTCGCTCGCGAACGTGATGAACTTCGTCGATCGCGAAACCGAAAAGAACATTCTCGACGGGTTGGCCAAACGCGATCCGGAGCTCGCGCAGGAAGTCAAGAACCTGCTCTTCGTCTTCGAAGACATCATCAACCTCGACGACCGCTCGATTCAGCGCGTGCTCAAAGAGGTCGACGGCAAGGATCTGGCGCTCGCGCTCAAGGTCGCCAACGAAGACCTCCTCGCGCGTATCTACAAGAACATGTCTTCCCGCGCGTCTGCGATGCTCAAGGAAGAGATCGAACTGCTGGGACCGACGCGAATGCGCGACGTCGGCAAGGCACAGCAGCAGATCGTCGACGTCATCCGCACGCTCGAAGAAAACGGCCAGATCGTGATCGCGCGCGGAGCGAAGGACGAAAGGCTCGTTTGATGACTGTGTATGGCACGACTCCCGTTTTCTTCGATGGGGGCCCCGCGCGAGCGCGCGGGGGCGCGGAGCAGCGCAGCTGCGCAGCGCCGTTCACACTATCGGGGTCCCCGATGTGCGAAGCACATTGGGGAAAGAACGGCCAGATCGTCATTGCTCGCGGCGCGAAGGACGAAAGGCTCGTTTGATGGCTTCGAGTGTACTGATGCCCGTAGCGAAAGACGAACGTCTTGTATGACGACGGTTGGGGAGGCCCCAGCGGCTCTGCCGGTGGGGGGCGCGCAGCGCACCGAAGCGCCTTGTAGACGCCTCGGGTTCCCACGTGCGCGGAGCACCAATGGGTAAGATCGTCAAGGAAGCCCGCTTCAGCCGTGAAGCGTATCTCGTTGGAGTCCCTTCGGACGCCGACGCGACGCTGTCGAGCGAGGAGCTGCTCGAGCCCACGAATGCGCCCGTCTCATTCGTGGAGCCCTCGACGAACGGTCACAGCGACCGCATCGTGCTGCCGGAAGCGCCGCCGAACGTCGACTGGACGCAGTTGCGCGCCGACGCCGAAGCGATCGTCGATCGCGCCGCCGGCGACGCCGAGAGCTTGATCCGGCAGGCCGAGAGCAAGGCGATCGAAATGCTGCACGAAGCGCAAACGCGCATTGCCAAACTCGAAGACGACGCGCGCGCGGCCGGTCACGAACAGGGCTACGCAGCCGGGAAAACCGAGGCGCACGACGAGCTTGCGCCGGCGATCACGACGATCCGTGAACTCATCGAGAGCGTGCGCGCCCAGCGCGGTGCCGCAATCGCGGCGGCGGAACCGGAGCTCGCGCGGCTTGCGATGGCGATCGCCGAGCGTATCGTGCATAGCGAACTGCAAACCAATTCGTCGATCATCGTGGAAAACGTCCGGCAGGCGCTGACGCGGCTGGTGAGTCGCGAAGTCGTGACGCTGCGCGTGAATCCGATCGATCTCGACATGATTCGCCAGCACCGCGACGAGATCGTGAGCGCCGGGGACGTCGAGCATCTGCGTATCGTCGAGGATCAGCGCGTCGACCGCGGCGGAGTCGTCGTCGAGACCGACGCGGGTACGATCGACTCAAAAATTTCAACGCAGTTGCGTGAGGCGCGCCGTGCGATCCTCAGCGACGACGATATCGCGCTCGGGGAGCCGGAGACGGCTGCGCCCTCGCTGCAAGCCAGTTAGCGGTCAACGCAATGGAAGCCACCGTTTTTTCCGCTGAGCCGTATCTCGAAGCGCTTCGCGGCGCCGATTTGGTGCGGCAGTACGGCAAGGTCCGTCAAGTCATCGGAGTCGTGATCGAGAGTCTCGGCCCAAATATGGCTGTGGGCGAGACGTGTTTCATTACGTACAAACGTAACGCCGAACCGGTGCTCGCCGAAGTCGTCGGATTCCGTGACAACAAGGTGCTGATCATGCCGCTGGGCGAGCTGATGGGCATCGGTGCCGGCAGCGACGTCGTCGCCTTGGGCGCGCCGCTCGAGATCGGCGTAACCGATCACCTGCTCGGACGTGTGCTCGGCGGCCTCGGCCGGCCGATCGACGGTCAGGGCACGATCGTTGCGGAGACGCGCGCGGTCGTCACCGCCTCACCGCCGCCGCCGCTCTCGCGGCGGCGCATCACCGAACCGCTCTCGCTCGGGATTCGTGCGATCGACGGGATGCTCACCTGCGGCAAAGGTCAGCGTGTCGGCATCTTCGCCGGTTCGGGCGTCGGCAAGTCGACGATTTTGGGCATGATCGCGCGCAATACCGCCGCCGACGTCAACGTGATCGCGCTCGTCGGCGAACGCGGCAAGGAAGTGCGCGACTTCATCGAGCGCGACTTGGGTGAAGAAGGGCTGCGTCGCAGCGTCGTGGTCGTTTCGACCAGCGACCAGCCGGCGCTCGTGCGCATCAAGGCCGCGTTCGTGGCGATGACGATCGCCGAATATTTCCGCGACCAAGGTCTCGACGTGATGTTCATGATGGACTCCGTCACGCGCTTTGCCATGGCGCAACGGGAAGTTGGGCTGGCGATCGGGGAGCCGACGACGACCCGCGGCTACACGCCGTCGGTCTTCGCATTGTTGCCGAAGCTGCTCGAACGCGCCGGTACGTCGGAGCGCGGGACGATCACCGGGCTCTTCGCGGTCCTCGTCGACGGCGACGACATGATGGAGCCGGTGGCCGACGCGGTCCGCTCGATCCTGGACGGCCATATCGTGCTCTCGCGCCAGCTCTCGAGCGCCAACCACTATCCCGCCATCGACGTGCTGCAGAGCGTCAGCCGCGTGATGCCCGACGTCGTGGACGCAAATCATTACTCCGGGGCTTCGGCGATTCGCGACATGCTTGCGACCTATAAAGACGCCGAGGACTTGATCAATATCGGCGCCTACGTGCCGGGGAGCAACCCACGCGTCGATCTCGCACTCTCGAAGATCGAAGGCATCCGGCACTTTCTGCGGCAAGGCATCTATGAGACCAGCTCCTTCGAACAGACCTTTGCCAAGCTGATGAGCGTCACATGAAGCGATTCGCCTTCGCGCTTCAGCCGGTGCTGGATCACCGCCAGCGTATCGAGGACGAGAAACAGCTCGTCGTGGCCGCTCGCAAGCGCGCGCTCGACGAAGCCGAACGCGAGCGCGCGCGCCTGAACGACGAGTTCCGCAGGCACGCCGCGGCGTTGCGCGAGCGCCACAAGCAACTCGAGACGCGCGAGTTGCAAAGCATCTACGCACACCTGCAATTCCTGGACCGCTGCATCGTCGCGCAAATACGCGTCGTTGCCGAGCGTCGCGTGGCGCTGGACCGAGCGCGCGCGGATTTACTCGAAGCCAGCAAAGAGAAGAAGGTCGTCGAAAAGTTGAAGGCGCGCCGGCGTGAGGCTTTCGTCGTAGAGGAGCGGCGCGTCGAGCAGCGGGAGCTCGACGACGGAAACGCCCGGCGTTACGGGCGCACACAGCTAGGAGGTTCGTCGTGATCGTCACTCGCCGCCGGCGCAAGCCGTTTCCGTGGAGGCGATTCATTTTGCCGGTCATCGCGATCGGCCTCATCGTCGTCGCAATTGCTTGGCCGCCTTCGCGCGGCGTGCTCACCGGCGGTCCGCTTTCGCCGATGTGGCAGACGATGGGCGCGCGCTTCAACACCGTTGCCGCGCCGTTCCATTTCGCGGCCTTGCTGCAGCGCCTCACGGAAGCCAACCAGCAGATCGTGCAGCTTCAGACGCAAGTGGCCGACTTGCAGTCGAAAGGCGCGGCGAAAGACAAGCAGATATCCGCGCTCAACACGCAGGTCTCCCAACTGCAAACGCAAGCCGCGAACGCAAACAGTACGACGGCGGCCGCGCCGGTGACCGCTGCCACCGCCTCGCCGGGCGTCGGCACGCCCGCCCTCGCGTCGACGAGCGCCGGCGACCTGACGGCCGACGCGACCGCGAATATGCGACGCACGGCGCAGGTATGGGCGAACATGGATCCGGAGGACGCGGCGAAGGTCATCCAGCGTCTGCCGGTACCGTACGTCGCACGCGTGCTCGCGTTGATGTCGCCCGATGATGCGGGCGCGATTCTCGACGCCGTCACGCCCACGTTCGCCGCACAACTGACGCAGGAGAATCCCTCGATCAAGCGGTAGACGCGGACCTCTTGATCGTCCGCACGCGAAGCCTCCTCGCCGACGTTCTCTCGCCGATCGGCGCATATTTGGCGCTTGCATCGCCCGGTGCCTCATGCTTGCTCGAAAGCGTGGAGCACGGCGGACGGCTCTCGCGCTATTCGTTCGTCGGGCTGGATTATCTCGCCGCCGAATCATTCGACGCCACGCCGGAGTTGCTCGCAAACGTTCGCGCGTTCGTCGAGACGTATCGTCCGAGCGGCGATGCCGGTTGGGGCGGTGCGCTCGTCGCGTTCGCATATGACGCGGCGCGACCGTTCGCGCGGGTTGCGCCGCGCGAACAAGATCCCCCCGCGATGCCGGCGGCCTACGTTGCCGTGCCGGCGACCTGGCTCGTCTTCGATCATCTCACGCACACGCTGCACGTGTGGGGATGCGGAGACGACGAAGCTGCCGTCGACGCGCGGCTCGACGCACACGTCGCGCGTCTGCAGACGCAAGCCCCACGCTTTGCCCAGCCGGTACGCGGGATCGGTCCGATCAACGCATCGCTCGGCCGAGCACGGTATCTCGAGCTCGTCGCGCGCGTCAAGCGTCACATCTACGACGGCGACGTCTACCAACTGCAACTCGGCATTCGTTTCGACGCCGGCTTGGAGGGCACGCCCTTCGATCTCTACCGCGCGCTTCGCCGCCGCAACCCGTCGCCGTACATGTTTTACGTCGACGGGCCGTTCGGCACGCTGCTGGGCGCATCGCCGGAGTTTCTCGTGCGCCTCGAAGGACGCCGGGGACGGATTCGCCCGCTGGCCGGCACGCGTTCGCGGGGAGAGACCGACGAGGAAGACGCAGCGATTGCGCGCGAGCTGCTGGCAAACGAGAAGGAGCGCGCCGAGCACGTGATGCTCGTCGACCTCGGGCGCAACGACTTGGGGATGGTTTGCGAGTACGGCTCGGTGGCCGTCGACGAATTATTGCAGATCGAACGCTATAGCCACGTGATGCACATCGTCTCGGACTTGGTCGGCACGCTGCGCGCGCAGTGCGATGGTCTGGATCTCTTCCGCGCCGGCTTTCCGGCCGGCACGGTGACCGGGACCCCGAAGGTGCGAGCGATGCAGCTCATCGATGAGCTCGAGCCGGTCACGCGCGGCTTTTATGCGGGCAGCGTCGGCCGCTGGTCCTACGGCGGCGACTTCGATTCGTGTATCACGCTGCGGAGCATGCAGGTGCAAGGCGGTCGCGTCTATTGGCAAGCCTCGGCGGGAATTGTCGCCGACAGCGATCCGCAGTTCGAGTACGAAGAAGTGCTGCACAAGACGCGAATCGCCCGCGAAGTGCTGGGGGTGGCGATGTGAGCGTGCTCTTCATTGATAACTACGACAGCTTCACGTACAACGTCGTGCACTTGCTGGCGTCGCAGGGCGCGCCCCCCGACGTGATCCTCAACGACGACGAGCGGCTCGTCCCGGAGTTGCTCGATCGATACCGCCTGCTGGTGGTCGGTCCGGGACCCGGCAATCCCTCGGAGCAGCCGCGCATGATGCGCGTGCTGCGCGGCGCGATCGACCGCGAGATGCCGGTCTTCGGGGTCTGTCTCGGGCTGCAGGCAATCGGCCAGGCGCTCGGGGGACGGGTGACGCACGCTCCGGCGCAGATGCACGGCAAGACCAGCCGGATCGAGCACGACGGGACCGGCCTCTTCGCCGGGCTCCCCTCGCCGCTGACCGCAACCCGCTACCACTCGCTCTGTCTCGACCCGGCGTCGGTACCGGATTCACTGCGGGTCACCGCGCGCAGCAGCGACGGGGTCGTCCAAGGGATCGCCCACCGGCGCCTGCCGGTCCACGCGGTTCAATTCCACCCCGAGTCCGTCCTGAGCGAGCACGGCGGCGCGATGCTGCGCTCGATGCTCGCCCTGGCGGGTCCGGCCTAAAGCTTCTCAACCGGAGGCCGAATAAAGATGTTGAGGGCGTCCAGCCGATGCTCTCGGTTTTGACTTTGGAAGAGAGGAGGTGATTGAAGTCAGCATGATCTCTATCTCATCGGTGCTCCCGGCCAAGCTCCTAGATACGGCCACCGGCAGCGCGCACGCGAAAGGCAAGGGCAAGTTCACGGATCTGAAGACGCTCTTCGGCGCGTCGTTGGCAAACGCGAACGCGGTCTCTTCGACGGCGTCGAGTACGTCCGCGCAGACAAGCCTGCTCTCACAGCTCACGTCGCTTCTGCAAAACGGAACACCGATAACGAACGTCGTCGATCAGCTCGCGCAAAGCATCAGCTCTTCGGTTGCAAAGCAACTGAGCAGCTCGTATAGCCAAGCCGATCTCGATCGACTCAGCAACTCCGTCAAGGAAACGATCGCGAACGCGCTCGCTCCACCGAGTAAGGCGCCGCCGGGAACCGCCGCACAAGAAGCGGCAGCCCTCGCAGCCCGATTACAAAGTGTCGTCGAGGCGATCGCGAGGGAAGCGCAAAGCGGATCTGGGCAGCAGAACGACATCGCGGGAAACATCTTGGACGCCGACTCGGCGAAAGAAATCCCGGCCCAAACGCAAACCAACGGTACCTCGAGCACGCTCGACGTGTCGTCGCTGGTTCGTTCGCTGTTGGCCTCGGCGATCGCGGCGCTCTCCGCGCCGTCGTCGAACGCCCCAGCAACGACGCTCTCGTCCGCGAAGCCCGTCCCGTCGCTTCCTTCGACTGTAATGCAAACCACGAGCTCCGTGGTCGCGCAAGCATCCATGCAAGATATTTCGCAGAATATCTCGCAAAACGTCCCGCAACAGAGCGCGTCCTCGACACTTGCGAACGGTTTGCTCACGCAGTCGACGGCAAACGCCGTTGCGTCGCAATCGAACATCTCGATGTCGAATGCTCCCGACTTGCTCGCACGAATGCTCGTGCGCGCGGCGGGCGTCGACGCCCAGGTCAACGGCGATGCAAACGCAGCGGCAGCTGGCAGCGCCACGCCGGCGCCTGCAAACGCGGCCGGCACGCCGGTACTCTCGCCCACCATGCTCGCCGCGCGGTTCGCGGCGCTCTTGGGGGACGCCGATTCCGCGGCGGTGACGGCAAGTACGCCTTCGGGCAATACCTCGACCGGCAGCAACGCCGGTCACACGTTCGATCAGGAATTCGGGCAGCAGACGCCGTCGGGCGCGAGCGCCGCGAGTCTGATCGCGACGCCGAACGCAAGCAGCTCCCAGGCGCAGAACGCGCCGCAGTCTGCCGCGACCGGCACCACGGTCAACATGAACGACGTGATCGAACAGATGGTCAGTAGTATGACGATGCGCACCGTCGCGCAGGGCACGTCGGAAATTCGGTTGCAGTTGCAGCCGGAGGACCTCGGCCAGGTGACGATGCGTCTCACGGTATCCGGCAGTCAGGTCAGCGCCAACGTCGTCGCGCAGAACGGCGACGTGGGTAATGCGCTCATTGCCAATCATCAACAGCTTGCGCGATCGCTCTCGGAGGCCGGGTTGACCCTCTCGGGTTTCTCGGTCGACGTTTCGGGCGGTGACGCAGGCAAGGATCAAAGCAAGGATCGCACGGCCGGTTTTGGGCGCCGTTACACCGTTCACGAGTTGAGCGGTTCGACGACGGCCGAAACCAACGAAGCTTCGGATCCCGGACCGCCGCTCTTGGGCGGCACGGGCCTGGAGCTCTTCAATTCCCTCGCGTAGGAGGAAAGATGGGAATCACTTCTAGTGGCATTACCCCGACGACCAATACGGGCGCCACTAACTCGACAACCTCGGACAACGATCTGGGTCCGAATGCGTTCTTGCAATTGCTCACGACCGAGCTGCAGAACCAAGACCCGGATAACCCGCAGGACGCGACCGAATCGGTAACACAGCTCGCACAGATGTCCGAGTTGCAATACCAAGAGACGCTCACGAACGACTTTGCTTCGTTTCAGAGCAACTTCAGCGTGCTGCAAGCCGCCTCGCTCATCGGCAAAGCGGCCACGGTCAATACCGGCACGAGCTCGAGTTCGAGCTCCTCGACGGTCACGGGCATCATCCAATCGATCGACGTGCAGAACGGCACGCCGTACTTCACCATGACCAACTCGTCGGGACAGACGATCACCGACAGCAGCGGCAATCCGTTGCTGTTCTCGACCAGTCAGATAGTCGGGATCGGGACAGCGTCGTCGTTGACGAATTCGAGCACTTCAAGCGCTACGAGGTTCTAAGGCGTGGATTCGAACGACGTCAGAGCGGTCCAACAGCCGGGAATCATTCCCGGTCCGGCTCCGCGTCCGGTCGGTCAGCCCGTCGATATTCCGCCGACATCGTCGCCGAGTTTCCGTTCGGTACTCGAAAACGTTGCGGCGGCACAGCAATCATCGACGGCAACGTCGAGCGAGCCGCTGAAGTTCTCGGCTCATGCCATGGCCCGTCTGCAGTCGCGCAACATCAGCCTCACGTCGGAAGACGTGACCAAGATGAACGCGATGGCCGACAAAGCCGCGGCGAAGGGAGCGAAGAATTCGCTCTTCATCGTGCGCGACACGGCAATGATCGTGAGTATCAAGAACCGGACCGTCATTACCGCGGTCGACTCCGATTCGATGAAAGACAACGTCTTCACGAATATCGACTCGGCCGCAATTATCTAACTTATCACCAACCGGGGCGGACCGCTTGCGGAGCTCCGGCCGCGACGTGGATGGATAGAAGCGTCGCGGATCCGTAACAGAGGTCAAGAATGGCTTTTGATTCACTCTATACGGGGATCTCGGGTCTAGACGCTTATCAAAGCTGGATCGACATGATCTCCAACAACATCGCGAACACCGCGACGGTGGGCTTCAAGGCCCAGCGCATGACCTTCGCCGATCAGTTCTACCAGCAGATCGGCTCGCCCACCGGTCCCACGACCACGAACGGCGGCGTCAACCCGCTGGATCAAGGTCTCGGCGTCAAGGTCAACACCATCGACACCGAGTTCGGGCAAGGCGGCCTAGAGACGACCGGGATCAACACCGACCTGGCGCTCAACGGCAACGGGTTCTTCATCCTCAACAACGCCAATGGTACCGGCACCCCGACCTACACGCGCGACGGCGCATTCTCGCTGAACTCGAACGGGCTGTTCTACAACCCGGCCGACGGGCTGGCGGTGATGGGCTATATGGCGAACGCCGACGGCGTCGTGACGCCAACCGGAACCCCCGGCGCGATCACGATCCCGATCGGCCTGCAAGAGCAGGCACAGGCAACCGGTACCGGCACCAAAGTCGGTCCCGCCACCAACGACGACGTCTTCGACGTCGCGCTCGGCGGCAATCTCGATCAGACGAACTGGTCGCAGGCGTTCCAACAGGCCGTCGGCGCTTCCGCCAATCCGGGCGCGCCGGTTACCGTGTCGACGACGTTCTACGACTCGCTCGGCAACTCACACGAGGCGACGATCACCTACACGCCGATTGCGCCGAGTGCGGTTGCAGCGTCGGTTACGAATGCCGGAGCAACGCCCGGTTTGCTGACGAGCTACACCGTGGCTCCGGCAACGAGCGTCGCGGACACCGTGACGGTGACGGCGGAAGGCGCGGCGGGATTCACGATCGCCGACAAGGACTCGGGCTCGACGCAGACGGCACAGTCCGGCTCGACGATCACCGTCGGCGGCGTCACCATGACGCTTGGGACGGCGGCGACCGGCGACCAGGATACGCTCGACGTCGTGGCGGCGCAGAACGGTCTGCCGGGCACGGTCGAGAACGCGGCCGGCGTAGCCGTACAACCTGCGACCGAGTGGCAGGTCAGCGTCAGCTTCGCCGACGGTACGCAGTTCGATACGATCACCAAGGGCGCGGTCGTCGCGGCCAACGGCACGGTCCAGGCGGCGTCGGTTGGCGTCGGTTCCTCCGGCGTCGTCGGCTACGTCTACTTCGACCAGAACGGGCAGTACATCAACACCTCGTCGATCGAGTCGGTCGCCGCAGGTGAGGATATCGGCGCCAACGCCGCCGGCTACTTCCATGACGCCGGAGCGACCGCCGATATGAACCAGGGCAACCAACTCGACGTCACGCAATGGGGTCCGAGCGTCGGCAACGCGGCGCAGGCTCCGACCGGGGTGGCGACCCCGGGCGCGATCGCGCTCGGGCTCTACGACGGCACCAGCTTGGAGGGCGACTCCACGGCCACGGTGGTGAGCCAGAACGGCTATTCCGCCGGAACGCTTTCCAACATCACGGTCGGTACCGACGGCGTGGTTACCGGTTCGTTCACCAACGGGCAGTCCAAGACGCTGGCGCAGCTCGCGATCGCGTCCTTCCAGAACGAAGACGGTCTCGAACGCATCGGCGGCAACCAGTTCGCCCAAACGGCTGCCTCGGGGTTGGCGCAGATTGGGACCGCCGACAGCGGGCAGTACGGCTCGATCGTGGCCGGCTCGCTCGAAGAGTCCAACGTCAACCTCGCCAACGAGTTCACCAACCTGATCGTCGCCCAGCGCGCGTTCCAGGCGAACTCGCGCGGCATCGAGACGGCGGATGCGAACTTGCAGACCGTCATCGCGCTCCAGGCCTCTCAGAACTAAGCGACGAGGGACCGAATTCCGTCCAGGCATGGATGTAGGGCGGTTCGAGGGGCGGCGGGGCCCAGCACACCCGCCGCCCCATTCAAGACGCGACGACACGTGGATCAGGGGGTCCTTCGGCATGATTGCACTGACGCGGCTCAACGGCCATCCCGTGATGGTCAACAGCGACCTGATCGAACAGATCGAAGAGACCCCGGATACGGTGGTGACGCTCACGTCGGGAAACCGGCTCATCGTTCGCGACCGGATGCTCGAGATTCAGCAGAAGATCATCGACTTCAAGAGGCGAATCTACGGTCCCGGATAGACGGTTCCGTTGGCCCTTTGACGACCTCGGGGGCGAGCGCGCGTCCCGTGCTGGGAACCTCGAGCCGCACCGTGCGGCTTACTATTCCTTGATAAACCTGTTTTGTCGGCCGATACCCGGTAAAGACCCGGGTGACCCTGCGGAGAGCGGAACGTGGACCTAGCAACGATTTTTGGCCTAGTCTTAGGCTTCGGCGCCATCTTTCTCGCCGGGTACGTCGGCGGGACCGACCCGCATATCATCTTCGGCCGGTGGGAAGCATTCATGCTGATCATCGGCGGTACGCTCGGCGCGACGCTCACCTCATTCCCGCTGCGAACGTTTTTGCGCGGCTTCTTCGGCGGCTTCAGGACGGCGTTCGTGCAAGTCGACTATCACGAACGCGACGTGATCTCGACGCTCGTCTCGTTCGCCGAGAAGGCGCGCCGCGAAGGCTTGCTTGCACTCGAGAACGAGGCGGCGGCGCTCGACGACGACTTCATGCGCAAGGGCATTCAGCTGGTGATCGACGGCCGCGACACCGAGATCATTCGCAAGGTGCTCGAAACCGAAGTGAGCAGCGCGCAAGAGCTCGGCGCCAAGAGCGAGCAAGTCTTCATGAATTTGGGCGGCTACTCGCCGACGCTGGGCATCATCGGAACGGTTCTGGGTTTGATCGGCATGCTCAAGGGCCTCTCCGAGATGAACAACAGCACGAACGTGGCCGGTACGATCGGTGTCGCAACGGCTCAGGCATTCGTAGCCACGTTCTTCGGCATCATGTTCGCCAATTTGCTCTGGCTCCCGATCGCGACCAAAATCAAGGAACGCAACGGTCAGCTCTTGCTGATGCGCGAAATCATGATCGAAGGCATTCTCGCGATCCAAGCCGGCGACAATCCGCGCTTGCTGGAAGAAAAACTGCTCGCGTTCATCGATCCCAAGGAACGCGAAACCGAGGTCGAGGAAGGCGGAGCGATTCACGAGGCCGGCTACTCGGCGTCATCGGCCTAAGGGAAGCGCAAGCCTAAAACCTCATGGCACAACCGATCAAGAGCGCAGCCCGCGCAGCCGAGTCGAATCGGCCGCGCAAGAAGTCCGAGGAGAAGCTCGAGACTGCAGGCATGATGCGCTGGCTCCTGACCTACGCCGACATGATCACGCTCATGTTGGCGTTGTTCATCATCCTGTTCGCCATGTCGACGATCAGCCGTGTCAAGGTTCAGGAGTTCGCAAAGTCGGTGTCCGCGGGCTTCGACAACGTGTGGACCGTGAATCAGCCGCCGAACGGCGGTGCCAACGGCGAGCAGTCGTTCCAAGCGAGCTCCAGCATCCCGGCGATTCAGAAAGAACTCGAGAAGTACGTCAAAGAGAACCATCTCGAGCAGCAGGTTCAGGTACATGCGGAAGCGCGCGGCTTGGTCGTGACCCTGCTCTCGGACAAATCGTTCTACGACAGCGGCAGCGCCGAGATCCGGCCGGCAACGCTCAAGATTCTCGACGGTATCGTCCCGCTGCTCAAGCGAAATAACAATCAGATCGCCGTCGAGGGCTACACCGACAACGTTCCGATCTCGAACTCTCTGTACAAGTCCAACTGGGAGCTTTCAACTGCGCGTGCAGCGAACGTAACCGAATATCTTCAGCAGGACGGCGTCACCGGAGCCCGGTTGAGCGCAACGGGCTATAGTGAATATCGCCCGCGAAACGGCAACGTGACCGACGAACAAAAGCAGCAGAACCGCCGCGTCGACATCGTGTTACTGAGCGGTAGCGCAGCCCCCGGTTCCAGCGAGAAAGGGCCCTAAGCAAGCACCGATGTCTAGTCTTTCACAAGAAGAGATTGATGCCCTCATCAATCAGCTTTCTGGCGAAGGCGCCCCTGCGAAGGAAGCGATCGACGGACGCAGAGTCAAGTCGTTCGATTTCCGTTTCAACAAGCGGCTCGACAAGTTCACCAACAACCAGCTGCAGACGCTGCGTACGCTGCACGAGAACTTCACGCGCCTGCTCAACAACTCGCTCTCGGTGTATCTGCGGACCCGCGTTGAAGCCACGATCGTTTCGATCGAGCAGATCAGCTACGGAGACTTCATCGCGTCGATCGGCATCCCGTCGATCCTCGGGATCTTCTCGATGGATCCGCTGCCCGGAAGCGGCATCGTTCAGGTCGACCTCAACCTCGTCTTCTCGATAATCGACCGCTTGCTCGGCGGGCCGGGCTGGTTCCCCAATAAGCTGCGCGATCTGACGGACATCGAGCGAACGCTGATGCAACGCTTCATGGCTCGGATGTTGAACAGCTATCGGGAATCGTGGAATTACCTCCTGACGCTCTCGCTCAAGATCGAGGCGCTCGACTCGAATCCGCAGTTCATCCCACGCATCATTCCGCTCGATCAAATCGTGGCCTACATCTCGATGGAACTCAAGATCGGCGATATGTCGGGCGTCATGAACTTCTGTCTGCCGTATTTGGTGCTGCAGTCGATCGGGCAGCAACTGACGGAATTCCAGTGGTCACCGACCGTCGTCGCCGGGCGCGGCATGACCGAAGAAGATATCGCACAGCTCACCAGAAACGTGGAACGGGCGCCGGTGGAGGTAGAAGTTGAACTCGGGCAAACCACCGTGTCGCTGCGCGACCTTGTGGCGTTGCAGGAAGGTGACATCGTCGTCTTCGATAAGTTGACCAATGAGCCGCTCAAGGCGAAGGTGAACGAGAAGGACAAGTTTCGCGTCTTCCCGGGGATTAATAAGGATCAATTGACCGTTCAGGTATCACACGTTTTGTCGAGCGAGGACGAATAGCGTATGCCCGATACACAGCAGCTTGCCGACGCAATGCTGGCCTCGGCCGGCACGGTGCTCGGCCGGCTGGTGGAGCAGAGCGCGAGCGTGGGTGCGGCGACGCGCAACGATCACGACGGCTCGATTCGAACCGACGGCGACGAACTGGTTTCGCTCGCGACGATTCCGTCGTTGGGCGCGCAATTGGTGGTGCGCTTCCCGACTAGCGACATGCAAAAAATCGTGGGCGTCATGCTGGGCGGCGGCGACGAGGTGACGGAGATGGGGCCGATGCAGCTCTCCATCGCCTCGGAAACCGTATCGCAAATTGCGAGCGCCATGGTCGAGGAACTTGCCAAGCAGATCGGCACGTCAGCCGAAGGCGCGCACGCTTCGATGTGCACCGACGCGACGCTGCTTCCGCCCCCGCCGTTCGTCTCGTACAGCGGCAAGATCGACGTCGGGAGCGACCTGCACCCGAAGATCAGCGTCGATTTCGCCGCAATTACGCTTTCGAAGCTCGGTTTGGGCGCTTCGGCGTCGGCGGAAACGGCAAAGGCGCGCGAAGCCGAAGCCGCCCCACCGCCGAGACGCTCCGCGCCGGCGCCGGCCAACGCGCAGAACGTCGCGTACACCGCGATTGCGCCGACCCCCGTGCGTACCGCGCAACCCGGGCAAGCCAACTTGGATCTCGTGCACGACGTGCCGCTGCAGATCAGCGCCGTGCTGGGAAAGACGGTGATGCCGCTGCGAGAAGTCGTTTCGCTGCAATCGGGCAGCGTCTTCGAACTCGACAAGCTCGCGGCCGAACCGATCGACCTTTACGTCAATAACATCTTGATCGCGCGCGGCGAGGTCGTCGTCGTCGACGACAAGTATGCGGTGAAGATAAGCGAACTCAATCCGCAAACGAGCTCGTAATGCCCTCGAGCTTCTGGCTCAGCTACGTTTTTGCACTCCTGGTCGTCGCGCTATTGCTCGGCGGCCTTTATGCTGTGGTACGCGGTCTCGCTCGCGGGCGCATCTTGGCCTCCGCGAACCGGCGCCTCGTGACCGTACTCGAGACGACGGTGCTTTCGCAACACTCCGCCCTGCACGTCGTCAAGGTCGGCGGCAGGTACTATCTCGTCGGCGGCGGTCAAGGCCACGTCAACACGCTGGTCGAGCTGCCGGCGGAAGAAGTCGAGGGTTGGCTCGAGAGCCAGCGAGCGCTCCTGCGCACGACGCAACGGTCGCTTACCGATATGGTGAAATCCCTCCGTGGGAAGCCGTAGTGCCATCCTGAAGTTCGCCGCGAAGCGGTGCTTCGAAGGGCGAGACGCCCTCGCGCGGGTGTGGAAGCGTCACACATCGTTCCTCGTCTCCTCGGCGGTTGCGGTAACGCTCTTGTGGGTCTTGCCGGCGCTTGCCGTGGCGCAAACGGCGCCGACCGCACCGCAAGTCCCGATTCCGAATATCAACGTCGGACTCGGCCAGACCAACAATCCGCAACAGGTCGTCGGCGCGCTGCAAATCCTGCTGCTGCTGACCGTCCTTACGCTGGCTCCCACGATCCTGGTGATGGCCACTTCCTTCACCCGGATCATCGTCGTCCTTTCCTTCGTTCGAACCGCGATGGGCACGCAACAGACGCCGCCCAATCAAGTCCTGGTCGGACTGGCGCTGCTCTTGACGTTCTTTGTGATGAATCCCGTGATTACCCAGATCAACGCGAACGCCGTGCAGCCGTACTTGCAAAAAAAGATCAGTCAGCCGGTGGCGCTCAACCGGGCGATGCAGCCGCTGCGAACGTTCATGTTCAAGCAGACGCGTCAAAAGGACATCCAGCTCTTCTATTCGATTTCGAAAACACCGCGGCCGGCGAATCAAAATGACGTGCCGACCTACCTATTGGTGCCGGCGTTCGTGCTCTCTGAGCTCAAGACGGCGTTTGAGATCGGCTTTGCGATCTACATTCCGTTCATCATCATCGACATGGTGACGGCGAGCATCCTGCTGTCGATGGGTATGATGATGATACCTCCGATCATCATATCCTTGCCCTTCAAGGTGTTGATCTTCATCCTCGTCGACGGCTGGGATCTGGTCGTCAGCGCTCTCGTCCAGAGTTTTCACACATGACATTCGGCGACGTTATCCAGCTCGGACAGCAAGCTATTCTCGTGGCCCTCGTCGCGGCTGCACCGGTGCTGTTATTGAGCATGATCGTCGGTTTGACGATCTCGCTCTTTCAAGCGGTCACGCAGATCCAGGAGCCGACGCTGGCCTTCATTCCGAAGATCGTCGTGTCGGCGCTCGCGCTGATGTTTTTCGCGCCGTTCATTCTTGCCCTGTTGACGGACTTTGCGGCGCGCACGTTTTCGAGTATCTCGACTTTCGCAAGGTAGCGCGTGCATCTCTTCGGGCTAACGCCGGAGCAGTTCGAGACGTTCTTTCTGATCTTCTTGCGGATCACGTCGATGATCATGCTCTTCCCGGTCTTTTCGTCCGCGCAGATTCCGGTTCAGGTGCGGCTCGGCTTAGGAGCGTTGTTTTCGTTCGTGATCTTCCGGGTCGTGCCGCCGCCGCATCTCACCGGTGGGGCGTTCGAGCTGATCGTGGGAGCGAGCGCGCAGGTGCTCCTGGGCGTCATCATCGGATTCATCGGATCGCTGGTCTTCACGGGTATTCAGTTTGCCGGTGAACTGATCGACCTTCAAGTCGGGTTCGCGATCGCCAACGTCATCAACCCACAAACGCAGCAGAACATCACGATCATCGGCGAGTTCCAGTTGGCGCTTGCCACGCTGCTATTTGTCGCTACGAATTCACATTATCTGATGATACAAGGCATCGCGGGCTCGTTCAATCTGCTGCCGTTGCCCTACATCAATTTGGACCCGAGCGTGGGGGGGAATATCACGCTCTTTTTCTCTGAATCGTTCCTGATCGTATTTCAGATTGCGGCTCCCGTCGTCGTTGCGATGTTCTTGACCAACGTGGCGCTCGCGCTCATGGCGCGTGTCGCGCCGCAGATGAACGTGTTCATCGTCGGCTTGCCGCTGCAAGTCGGCGTGGGCCTCACGATGATGGCGATCTCGCTGCCCCTGCTCGCCGTCGTGGCACAGCAGGTCTTCCAAAACATGGCCGGCCAGATGGACGCCGTCATGCGCGGGCTGCGGCCCCCCTAGAAGTAACGGAACTGGCCGATGTTGTTGGCGGTCTGTTCGGTGAAGTAGACTTCGTTGTCGGGGCCGAGCGTGAGCCAGTACGGTCCGGCGTTGGCCGTCTTGGTCGCAAAGCTGGCGATGGCGCCGGTCGTCGGATTGTATTGAACGATCGTGCTCTTGGTTTGATCGCCGATGTAAAAGTTGCCGTCGACGCCGGCGACGAGGCCGTAGGGGGATCCGACGCCGGTTAGCGCGACCTCGGGCGTCGGCTGGCCGGTCGTGAGCATGCGCCCGAGCTTGTCGGCCTTGGTCTCGGTGTACCACAAGGCGTTGTCGGGTCCGGCGATGATGACACCGAGTCCGGCGTTTGCGGTCGTGACCGGGTACTCGGCGGGGCTGGTTCCGGCCGCGGCGGTCGTCGGAATCCTTCCGATTTTGTTCGCGCTGGTTTCCACGAACCAGAGCGCATTGTCCGGGCCGACCGTGATCGAGGTCGGGTCGGCGGCGGCCGTCGCCAGGGGGAAGAACGCGAAGCTGCCGCATCCCGGCTGGACCTGCCAGATGCCGTTGGTCGCCGGGTCCGTGACCCAAAGGTTCCCGTCTCCACCGGCCGCGATCCCCCAGGGGGTCGGCGTCTTGCCACCCTCCTGCGGGAGGGTGCACTCGGTGAACTGCCCGGTCGCGGTGTTGAACTGCGCGATGCGGTCGCCACCGAACTCGGTGAGCCAGATCTCCCCGTCCTGGGCCAGCACGAGCGAGAGCGGCTCTGAGCCTGCTTCGGGCAGGGGATATTCGACGAAGGTCGCGCTCTGGGTGAGGACGGCGACCTTGTTGGCCGCCTCTTCCGTGAAGTAGAGAGAGGTCGAGGTCGTGGTAATCCCGGCCGGCTTGGACGCGGCGGTGGGGATAGCGTACTCACCGCTCACGTAGGGGGTGATCGTGGGTAACGGTGTCGCCGTGCCACTGGTGACGGGCGTGGTGTGGCCACAGCCGCCCAGCATGAGCGCGGCGGCGACCGCGCCGGCCAAGACCAGCGTATATTTCAACTTGCTCTCCATATGATGATTTTGGGTCAGCCTCCCTTATTGGCAGGCCGCAGTCGCCTTCCCGCTTCATCGCCGCACTCTGGGAAGCAGCCAAGCGCCGGCCGCGAATTCATATAGCCGGCTGGGACGCCGAAAACACTTATGAGCATGCTCGCGACCGATTGCGATGGCTAAGCCGGAACAAACCGAAAAAGCCACACCAAAGCGCCGCCACGAAGCACGCCAACGCGGACAGGTCCCACGGAGTTCTGACCTGGCCGGGGCTGTGATCTTCCTCGCGGTCGTTTTAACGCTGCACGCCCTTTTTACGCCGATGATGGGCGGGCTCCAAGATTCGGCAATCGCCTATTTCTCCCACATTGCCGATCACGGAGACCTGAACTACCGATCGATTTCCATCCTTTTCATGGAGGCGTCCTCGGGGATCGGATGGGTCGTGTTGATAACGTTTGCGATGGCCGTCATCGCCGGCATCGTCGCGAATGTGTTGCAATTCGGATTCGTGCTCACGCCGGTGCCCTTCAAATGGTCGTTCGCGAAGCTCAATCCGATCAATGGCTTCAAGAACATCTTCTCGAAACGGATCTTCGTCAATCTCGGAAAGCAGCTCCTCAAACTTTCCGCGGTTGCGATCATCATCTATACGACGCTGGCGAGCAACTTCTGGGTATTTGCAAACGTCGGACAGACCAATCCCGCCGGCGTGATACAAATGACGTTCGGCGTCATCTACAGCATCGGTTGGAAATTCGGCCTGTGCCTGGTCGTCATAGGCATCCTCGACTATGTCTACGAACGCTGGCAGCTCGAAGAGAACTTGAAGATGACCAAGCAAGAGGTCAAGGACGAGTGGAAGCAGTCGGAGGGCAATCCTGAAGCCAAGGCGGCGCTCAAGAAACGCCAGCGCGAATTTGCGCGGCGGCGCATGATGCAAGCGGTACCACGCGCTACCGTCGTCGTCACGAATCCGACGCACTTTGCCGTAGCCCTCGAATGGGACGAGTTGAAGATGGATGCCCCGGTTATCATCGCCAAGGGAGCCGATTTGCTCGCCAAGAGAATTCGCGACATCGCTCGCGAGCACGGCATCCCGATCATGGAGAATCCGCCGCTCGCTCGCACCTTATATGAACGCGTCGAGCTCGATCATCCAATTCCCCCGAATCTCTACGCCGCCGTGGCGCAAGTGATCGCGTTCGTCTACAAACTCAAGAGAAAGACGATCGCATAGTGGCGTCACAAGCAAGCACTTCTGCGCAGCGACAGACGCCGATTCAACGGCTGGCAAGTTTTACCCCGATTTTGATCGCCGGCGCGTCGGTGATGCTCGTCGTCCTGATGATCGTCCCGATCCCGCCGACGCTGCTCGACATACTGCTTTCCACCAACATCGCGCTTGCGCTCGTGATCATCTCGACGACCCTGTATACGGAGAATGCGCTGGCGTTTTCGGCCTTCCCGACCATGCTCTTGATCGTCACGCTCTTCCGGCTGTCGCTCAACATCACGGCGACGCGGGCGATCCTGCTGCACGGTTACGCAGGCGAGGTCATCAATTTCTTCGGGCAGATCGTGGTCGGCGGCAACTACGCCGTCGGCTTCGTGATCTTCCTCATCCTCATCATCATTCAGTTCGTCGTCATCACCAACGGTGCCGGCCGCGTCGCTGAAGTCGCCGCCCGCTTCACCTTGGATGCGATGCCCGGTAAGCAGCTGGCGATCGACGCCGACCTCAACGCCGGCCTCATCACCGAAGCCGAGGCCCGGCAGCGGCGGCGCGACATTCAGCGAGCGGCGGACTTTTACGGCGCGATGGACGGTGCGAGCAAGTTCGTCCGCGGCGACGCGATCGCCGCGGTCATTATCGTCGCCATCAATACGATCGGCGGCTTCATCGTGGGCGTCGCGCAGCAGCACCTGAGCGTCATCGAGTCGTTGCAGAAGTTCACCCTGCTCACCGTCGGTGAGGGTATCGTCACGCAAGTGCCGGCGCTCTTGATCTCGACGGCAACCGGCATCATCGTCACGCGCGCTGCGGCGGAAACCGACTTCGGCAGCGATATCGTCAAACAGCTGACCGCGCAGCCGCGCGCGCTGCTGATCACCGCGATCGTGACCTTCCTCTTCGCGATCGCCGGCCTCGACCGGTGGCTGCTGTTCGCGGTCTCGGCATTCTTTTTCTTCCTCTACTTCATGCGGCGCGAGGGCGCGGCGGAAGCGACCGCGGAAGCTGCCAAAGCCCGGGTCAAAGGCGCGCCGGGCGCAGCCGGCGCCCAACCCGCCGGCAAGGGCGCCGAGAGCGTCGTGCCGCTGCTCTCCTACGATCCCATGGAGCTCGAGATCGGGTTTGGGTTGATTCCGCTGGTCGACGTCAATCAAGGCGGCGACCTCCTCGAACGCATCACGCTGATCCGGCGGCACGCCGCGCGCGATCTCGGCATCGCCGTTCCGCCGATCCGCGTGCGCGATAACTTGCAGTTGCGGCCGAACAGCTATCTGGTCAAGATCTACGGGCTGGAAGTCGCGCAAGCCGAGGTCATGGTCAGCCGGCTGCTCGCGATGAACCCGGGAACGGCGACCTCGCCGATCGACGGTATCCCGACCACGGAACCTGCCTTTGGATTGCCCGCGCTGTGGATCGGCGAGAATTCGCGCGCCGAAGCGGAGATGGCGGGATATACGGTCATCGATCCGACCAGCGTCATCGCGACGCACCTCACCGAGTTGATCAAGTCGCACGCACCGGATCTCCTGGGCCGTCAAGAGACGTCGGCCTTGCTCGACAACATCAAGTCGCATTACCCGGTGGTCGTGGACGAACTCGTGCCCGGGCTGCTCACCGTCGGCGAGGTGCAGCGCGTTTTGCAAAATCTGCTACGCGAGCGCATTCCGATTCGCAACCTGGTGATGATCCTCGAAACCTTAGCCGACGCGGCGCGGGTGAGCAAAGACGTCGACTATTTGACCGAAAAGGTCCGAGCGGCACTGGCGCGCCATATCTCGGCGGAATACGCTGAAGACGGCTTGCTCTCGGTGATCACGGTCGACGCGCGGTTGGAGTCGCTGCTCTCCGAAGCCGTTCGCCGGGGCGAAGACGCCTTTGCGTTACTCGATCCGAATACGGTGTCGCGAATCTACACGTCGTTGACGCGGCAGATTGCGCTGGCCCAGAACGCCGGTCTGCAGCCGATCGTCTTGTGCTCGCCGTCCGTGCGGTTGGCGCTCAAGCGGCTTACCGAACGAGCGGCACCGCAATTGGTGGTGCTCTCGTACTCTGAGATTGCCCCGGGGCTGAAGGTCGAGTCGATCGGACAGATCACCGCGACCGAAGAAACGGCGGACGCGAAAAGCTGATGTTCAAGTCGATGTTCGGGGGCCGCAGCGGCAGCGTTCCGCTCAACAAATTGCCCCAGCTTCACTCCTTCGTCGACGTCGTCGTGGGCGGGCGTCCGGCTCGTTCGGTGACCGTCGAATCGGTTGGAGCCAAGGGTGTCGTCACCCGCGATGCCCTGGGGCGGGTAGGCGAGACGGCGGTCCTCATCTACAATGCGGCGGCCGGGCGGTTCCGGATGGAGACGAAGATCGCGGCGGTCACCGCCACGAGCACGCAATTCGATCCGCCGCGCCGCATCAGCATGATCGGTGCGGCGAGCGGCTCGCAGAAGCGCCAAAGCGTCCGCCTCGACGCAATCGTCACCGGGGAGTGGCGTTTTGCGCCCGGCGGGGTAGGCACCGGCGAATTCGGCAAGGCGACGATTCGCGACATCAGCCGCGGGGGCTGTTCGTTGATCGTCGACCGGGAGATAAAGCTCCACACCAAGGTCGAGGTAAGGATCAAGCTCAGGGCGGAGGGCTCGGGCCTGACCCTGCTGGGCGAAGTCATGCGCCATGAGAAGATCCAGACCTCGGGGAAGTTCTCCCACGGGCTGCGCTTTCACGGCCTTCGGCCCGACGAAGATCAGGCCATCATCGAATTCATCAACCGGCGCCAGGCCGAATTGCGGAGCCGGGGATTGGCCTGACGCGCCCGAATAAAGTACCCCTTGCCTTTGGCCGATTGAGTTCAGAGGATAAAGGCACGTTTTTTGCACTTCGTCCTGGGAGCATTGGATGAGCAAGAGAGTCCTCATCGTCGACGATGCCGTCGTCATGCGGATGATGATCAAGGGGATCCTTTCCAAGAACGGCTTTGAGGTCGTCGGGGAAGCCCAAAATGGCGTCGAGGCGGTGGAGAAGTACAAGCAGCTCCAACCCGACCTCGTGACGATGGACATGGTCATGCCCGAGATGGACGGCATCACCGCGGTCAAACAGATCGTCGCCACTGATCCCAACGCGAAGATCATCATGTGTACGTCGATGGGCCAACAAGCGCTGGTCGTGGAGGCGATTCAAGCCGGCGCGAAGTCCTTCATCACCAAGCCCTTCCAACCGCCCAAGATCCTCGAGACCATTCAGAAAGTGCTTTCATGAGCAGCGGCGGCGGTATGCAACTCAACGATCTTCAAAAGGATGCCCTCAAAGAGGTCGGCAACATCGGCGCGGGCCACGCCGCAACGGCGCTCTCGCAGCTCCTCAATACGAAGATCAATCTTTCTGAGCCGCGCATCGACGTCATCAAGTTCCGCGACCTTGCCTCACGCGTCGGCCACGAGAATCGGACCGTGGCAGCGCTCCACATGTACGTACGCGGCGAAGCGCCGGGCCAAATGGTGGTGCTCTTCGATCGAGAACAAGCCCTCGATTTCGTAAGCCAGTTCCTCCACCGCGTGATCGGTGACATTCAGATCTTCGACTCGATCGCGGACTCGACGCTCAAAGAGCTCGGCAACATCATCGCCGGATCGTACCTCACGGCGATCATCCAGCTCACGGGTTCGAATCTGCTGCCATCGGTCCCGACGCTGTCGTACGGCACGGTGCAGGCGGCGTTCCGTACCCTGATGTCGATACTGCCCGATCAGGACGTCTTCTTGATCGAGTCCTCGTTCTTGGACAAAGAGAAAGAGGTTGCCGGGCAGTTCATCCTCATTCCGGAGACAGGCTCGCTCGGACCGTTGCTCTCGGTCTTTGGGGTCGAGTGATTTTCGCATCGTGCGAAAATCGCTGCTGCACTTCTCGCGCCATGACGTTCGCGCCGCTCACGATTCAACGTCCAAACTGCGAGCAACGGTCCTCGCTCAGGGTATTCTGCCGTGTCGGATGAACTTTTCAATCGCGAAGAGTTCATCTCGTATTTCCGCGACGAGGCGGAAGAGCTTTTACAACAGATCGACGCGGATCTTCTAAAGCTCGAAGAGTTCGTCCAGACGGGCGAGAGCGATCCCGAGATCGTCAACTCGCTCTTCCGCGCGCTGCATACCGTCAAGGGCAGCGCGGGCATGCTCGGCTTCACCGACGTTCAGGGCTTGGCGCACAAGTTGGAAAACTTGTGCGATTTGTTGCGCAAGGACCGCATGCCGCTCTCGGAGAGCGTCGTCGACATTCTCTTTTCGGGCCGCGATCTGCTGACCGAATTGGTGGAAGCGGCGATCAGCGACCAGCCTTCTCCGACCGGCGTCGCCGAGTACATCGAGAAGCTCGACAAGTTCACCTCGATCTACGAGCAGACCGCCCACGTTATCGAGGGGCGCACCGGAACGCAGCAATCGTTCGAAGCGGCTCACGCCGCCGAACAGCCGAACGCGAGCGCCGCCGACGTCGAGGCGTTCGAAGCCGAAGTGCAACGGCTCTTGGCCGAAGCGCAAGCCCAAAAAGAGGGCGCAGCGCCCCCCGCCGAGGTCGCCGGTATCGACGTCCCGGCGTTCGAAGACCTGCATCCGCAAACGCCGGCTCCGCCGCCGGTCGTTCCAACCGCCGCCCCGGTTGCGCCGGCTCCGCCGGTCGCGGAGACGCCGGTCGCCAAAGCCGAAGCGGCCGCGTCAAAATCCGCCGCTCCCGCCGCGGGTCCGAACGCCGAACAGAAGCGCTCGTCGATCCATCAAACGATTCGTGTCGATATCGAACGGCTGGATTCGCTCTTGAACTTGGTCGGCGAGCTCGTCATCAACCGGACGCGCATCTCGGACATCGCCAATACGCTCGAGCGGCTGATGAACGACAAGGTGAGCACCGCCGGAGGCGCATCGTCGGGCATCATCGCGCCGCTGGCGAAAGATCTCGCCGACTCCGCGGCGCTTTTGGCGCGCACCACCAACGAGATCCAGGAGTCGATCATGAAGGTGCGCATGGTGCCGATCGGCCAGGTCTTCGACCGGTTTCCGCGACTGGTGCGTGACGTTGCCAAGGCTCGCGGCAAAGAAGTGCAACTGGTCATCTCGGGGGCCGAAACCGATCTGGACAAGACGATCGTCGACGAGGTCGGCGAGCCGCTCATGCATCTCCTGCGCAACAACGTCGATCACGGCATCGAGCCTCCCGACGAACGCGAGAAGCTCGGCAAGCCGCGTGTGGGCACGATCTCGCTCAATGCGTATCATGAAGGTAACCAGATCATCATCGAAGTGTCCGACGACGGCGGCGGTATCAATCTCGATAAAGTGCGCGCGCGCGGGGTCAAGCAAGGTTTGATCTCGGCCGACGACCGCCTCAGCGATCGCGAGATCATCGAACTGATCTTTACGCCGGGCTTTTCGACGGCCGAGGTCGTCTCCGACGTCTCGGGCCGCGGCGTCGGAATGGACGTCGTCAAGCGTAACATCTCTCGCCTGAAGGGCGTTTTCGACGTCGACACTGCGGCAGGGCAGGGAACGCGCTTCACGATCAAACTGCCGCTCACGCTGGCGATCATCCAGGCGTTGCTCGTACGCGTGGGCGACGAACTCTACGCCATCCCGCTCGACTCGGTCATCGAGTCGCAGCGCGTCGAGATGGCCGACGTACGCACCGTTCACGGTAACGAAGTGATCACGCTGCGCGGTCAGGTCGTGCCGTTGGTGCGAATCGCCGAATTCTTCGAACTGGGCTGTCCGCGCGACCCCGACAAGGTCATGATCGTCATCGTCGGCCTGCAAGGGCGCCAAGTCGGCCTCGTCGTCGACTCGTTCGAGGGCGAGCAAGAGATCGTCATCAAACCGCTCTCCGACGTCGTGGGCCGCATCGCCGGCATCTCAGGCGCCACGATTCTGGGCAACGGGTCGATCTCGCTGATCATCGACGTGCACTCGCTGGTAAGCGAAGCATACGCGGGTGGGCGAGTGGCCCGCGCGGAATTCACCGGGGTATAACACATGGCAGACGGCAAGGAAGAGAAGAAGCAGCAATTCTCGGGCGAGGTCGTTCAGGTCGTCTCGTTCCGTTTGGGCAGCGAAGAGTACGGCGTCGACATCTCG
>DATJTD010000152.1:0-5717 GCA_035503775.1 Candidatus Acidiferrales bacterium | reverse complement strand
GGCAGAGATCGAGATGCGCATCGGCAGCCGTCGCGAGCGCGAAGATGCCCGCGCCGAGGTGATACCGCGACGTCTGCGGATCTTGGCGCACGTAGCCGCGATCGACCAAGGTCGACAGCAGCCGGTGGACGGTGCTGACGTGAAGCCCCACCTGAACCGAGAGTTCGCTGATGCCTGCCGGTCCCGGACGCAGCGCCAGTGCCTCCAGAACGTCCAAGCTACGGTCGATTGACTGAACCGCCGGACGGCCAAAAGCCGTCTTGCGTCGTTCCCTAGGCAAAATCGCTCCCCCCTCCAGAAGTGCGCTACCTGAAAGATATTTTTATCGCCACGGCCTCCCGTCTCCCTCTCCTGGCTGGGGGGATTCTGAGAAAATCTCGAAACGAAGTGGCCTTCGAGCCGAGTTTTGAGGGATATGATCGCTACCCAGTCGCTCGCTGAGCGCGTCAACGCCGCCCTGGAGAAGGTGCGGCCCGCCATTGCGCTCGACGGGGGCGACGTCTGGCTCGTGAAGGTCGAAGACGCCGTAGCCTACGTCCAGCTCGTCGGCGCCTGCGGGGGATGCGCCGCCTCGCAGAGCACGCTCAAGCTTGCCTGCGAACGGGCCGTCAAAGAGGACTGCCCCGAGATCGACCGCGTCGAGCACATCTGAGCCGGCTTGCGGGTCGCTACCGCATGGAGCTCAGATGGGAAGAGACGTTTTGCGCGGCAGCCGCGCCGCCAGGAAGGCGCCGAGGTCGTTGAGCCGGCTGCACTCGACATCGCGCTTGGGGACCATGAAGAAGGTCTTGTCCGGGTGCACGAGCAGGATGAAGTCGCGCCCGTCGATGTAGCGGTCGAACGACTGCCAGCGAGATTGCACGTGCGACGTCGGGCCGGTGAGAACGAGCCCTTCAGGGCGAAACTCGGCGTGCAACGGAAAGTGCCCCGCCGCCGAACGCCATGCGCGGCCGGGGAGTATGAACGACCACTGCACCAGCGCGACGAGCAGATAGCCTGCCACCAGCGCTCCCTCGGCGACGGCCGTGGGGATGTCGCCGCGCAACCAGGCTTCGCCCGCAATGAGCCAGAGGGTTGCACCGAGGATGGCAATGAGATAGCGCCGCGGGGCGTGCCAAAAGAGCCATGCGTAGACTCGTTTGAAATCCGCCGCGGTTGGATTGATCGACGCGCAAAGCGCTGTCGTCTCGGCGTTGGTTCCATCCATGGTTCATTTCCTATTGTCGGGCGGCCGCCCGCGGTGCATGAGCCCGCACAAACAGAAGAGGCGGCTACTTGGCCGCCTCTTCGAGGTTAGAGGTCAGGTGTGATCGCGCACGGCTCGCTTGGCTTTGTCGACTTCGGCGAGCACCTCATGCTTCGCTTCGTTCGCGTGCGATTTTACTTTCTCGCCGGGCGAGAGAAGATCGCCTGCAGACTCGCGCCGTTCGCGCTCTGCCCGGGCCTGTGCACGATGATCCGCCTCGGTCACCGTGTCTTTGATGTTTTTTGCGCTTTTGTCGATTTCGTGCTGAACTCCCATTTCAACCGCCTTCCGTTATGCCGTGGCATTGCGCCCCGTTAACAAGTTGTAGATGATTCCGATGATCGCAAGAACGAGCAAGATGTGAATGAGCCCGCCCCCGATGTGGACCACTAAACCAATCAGCCACAACACGAAGAGAACCGTAATCACCGCCCAAAGCAATCCCGCCATGCCACACGCCCCTTTCAAAAAAACGTCTCATTTAAAGTGCCCGAAATTGAGACGCATCAAACAGCGAGCGGCTACGTGCTTGCAGAGAAGCACGGCGTGTGCCAATTGGCATCGCCATCACGCCCTGCAGGCGGCACGCCGGTTTGCCCCTTAGGCGGCTTGGCGGCCGCGCAACACCGGCGGTATCTGTGTGCGCGTGACGCTCGCCCAAGCGGCGTCGAGCGCCTCGGGTTCCAGGCCGCCGCGAATCTGCGGGACGGTCGCCTGGGACAACAGACATGGGGCACAGCGCACGTTCAGGGCGTAGGTTGCCTCGAGCGGTTCCTCGTGCAGCTCGTAGCAGTCGGGACACTGGAATACCATCATGGTGAGAACCTCCGTTGTTCTCTCTATCGACGGCCACTGTGCCACCAGTATGGCACAGTGGCGGCAGGGGTAGTGCCGCCACCCGGACCGAACTCGGGAATCGCGTGCGTTTGAAAGAGTTCCTGGCGAAAGCGATCTTCTGCTTCGCCGCGGCGGTCCTGGCCGCGGCGCTGGCGGACCCCGTCGTGGAAGGCTTCTCCAACGCCGGCTGCTTCGGCCACGGCGCATACACGGATCACAGCAATCTCGACGTCGTTCCGACGCTCTCCGTCGGCTTGACGCTCTCGCTCTTCATCGTGATGTGGGTCGTGCGCCGTGCGCTGCAGCGGCAGCGCTATGCGCCCGATTGGCTTCGGACCGCCGCCGTGCTCATCGACGAACGGTCAGCACAGCGGCTCTTGCCGGCGATCTTCGCCGTGCAGATGAGCGTGCTGTGGTTGATGGAGAGCCTCGAACAGATCGCCGTCGCCGGGCATCCGATGGGCGGAACGATCTGGCTCGGTGGACCGATCGCCGTCAGCCTCGCGCTGCACCTCGTGAGCTGCCTAGCCATAACCGGGCTGCTCGCACGGACATTGCACTGGTCGGCACGCGCTATCGTCGACGTCATCACGTGCATCCATCAGCTCTTGTTCACGCTGCAACCGCAAAGGCGGCCTTGGCGCAGTCGCACCACCGCAACGGCGCTCCCGCGCCTGGGCGAACCACTGCTCGCGCGCTTGAGCGGTCGCGCACCGCCCTACCTGTCAGCTCTCAGCTAGACCTGCCACACTTTATCACCTGACGGTCACGGCGCTGCCGCGATCGCTGCCTGACAGGTACGTTCATGTGAAAGCTTTCAAATCGCGGGGCGCCGCCTTCGCTCTTGTCGTCCTCCTCGGTCTGGCCTCGGTGCTGGCCGGCTTCTGGGCGATGCGCGCAACGGCGCCGCCGGGACAACAGGCGCAGCAGATGACGCCGATGCAACAGGTCGCGCGAATCTTCGTTCCCGACCCAGCCCAAGTTTTCGGCCGGGATCATCTGCGCGTACTGGTCGTGGGCCTCGACTACGACTACGATCCGAGCGATCAGGAGACCTCAGCCCACTCGCGCAGCGACATCATCATGGCGGTGAACCTCGACTTTCTCAACCATCGCATCTACGAACTCTCCGTTCCGCGTGACATGGTCGCCACGCTTCCCGACGGCACGCAAGCAAAAATCAACCAAGCACAGTCCGACGGCGGCATCGCCGAATCGCAGAGCGTCGTCTCGCAGTGGCTGGGCATTCCGAACTTCGACCGCTATGTGGTGCTGCGGATCGACACGATGAAAGACCTCATCAATGCTTTGGGCGGGGTGAACGTCGACGTAAAAAATTCCGACGCGCTGCAAGGAACCGGTCCCAACGGGCCGATCGACTACGACGATTCCTGGGGACATCTGCACGTGCATCTCCGGCCCGGGCTTCAACACCTCGACGGAGATCAGGCGGTCGGCTACGCGCGCTTCCGCCACGACTGGTGCAGCGATCCGTGCCGGATCATGCGCCAACAGCAAGTCATTCACGCGATCGCACAGCAAATTCAGCAGCACCGGCTCAACACGCTCTTGCACATCCGTTCGTTGCTCGCCGTCGTGAACAAAGACATCCAAACCAACCTGACCCACGGCGAGGAGCTGAGCTTGGCGTTCGCCTTTGCACATGTTGCGCCCAAGGATGTCGTCACGGCGCAAGTACCGTATGTCGCCGACGTCGATCTGCCGACGTATGGCGACTCGATCGTCCCCGACCAGGAACGTAAGCGCGCTCTGGTCGCGGCGATGCTCGGCGAACCGGCGCCCCCCGATCCCGATCCAGCGCTCTTGGCAACGCTTTCGCCCGCGACGATCCGCGTGCAGGTGCGCAACGGATCCGGTGTGCCGGGCCTTGCGGCGCGCGTTGCTCGCAAGCTGGGCGCGGCGGGCTTCGTCGTGGCCAGTGTCGGTGATGCCGACGAATCGGACGTACAAGAGAGCACGATCTCCGGCGGCTCGCCGTCCGCGCCCCTGGCGTTCAAAGTCCGCCAGGCCCTTGGCCCCGCGGCGAAGGACGCCCGCGTTGCCTACACGGCCACCGACGCGGGGACGCCCGACAATACGGTGCTCGTCGTCGTCGGAGCGGATGTTGCCAAGACCTACGAAGCGAAGTGAGCGAGAGGTGCTCGAGGAGGACCAACGTGGGTGCGATTCGTCTGGAACACGTGAACATTCACACAGCTGCATACGAGGAGACCAAAGACTTCTTCGCCGAGGTCGTTGGCCTTCGCGTCGGACCGCGCCCCCATTTCGATTTTCCCGGATACTGGATGTATGCCGGCGACCAGCCGGTGATTCACATCTCCGGGAAGGCGGGAGGCGTCGGCAGCGGCGCGATCAACCACGTCTCGTTTCGCTCGACGGGGTTTCTCGAGACGCTCGAACTCCTGGAGCGACGCGAACTGACCTACCGCGTCGCCGAAGTTCCCGGGACGCGCGACCGCCAGATATTCGTCGCCGATCCCAACGGAGTCACCGTCGAGCTCACCTTCGCCGACGCGGAAGTCGCCGACCTCGCCGCTTAGTCGTGCCGGCGACTAGAGCGGGCCCTAGGCTTTTGTCTTGTAGTACTCGGCGTTGATTTCGATGTAGCCTTTCCATTTTTCCGGCACGTCGGAATCGGCATAGATCGCTTCGACCGGGCAGGCCGAGACGCACGCACCGCAATCGATGCAGACCTCGGGGTCGATGAACAGTTGCTTCTCTTCGTCGGATCCGTGAATGCAGTCGACGGGGCAGACGTCGACACACGATTTGTCTTTTGTTCCGATGCACGGTTCGGTAATGATGTACGCCATGGGCCACCGTTATTGGGGAAATTCGGCGAGGGTGCCTGCTAGGCGACCGCGGACGGGGTTCGGCCTGCGACCTCGGTCGCAATCGTCGCCGTGACGCCGGGACGCCCGCGCCATGCTCCCGAACGCCTTGGTTGATGCTTCATACCTGTGACAACTGCGGCGAGCGGCCCGCAAGCGTGCGTGACATGACGCTCCGCGGCGGCACGTGGGTCGCCACCGAACTCTGCGGCGAGTGTGCGGCGCGCCGGCGCCGTGCCGGCCTTCTCCCGCTGCTGGGCGCCGCTGCGGCTAGTGCCCTCGCGCTCGCGGTGGGCGCTGCGTATGCCGATCGTCTGAGCCGCGGGGAACGTGAAGCTTCCCCGACGACCGATCCGCTCGAGTGGGCCAAGCGCCTACGCGGAGGAACACCGACGCTCTCCGCCTATTCGCGCGACCTCACGGCAGCCGCAAAAGCCGGTGAACTCGACCCCGTGATCGGCCGCGAGGAAGAGGTCGAGCGCGTGGTCGCCATCCTCTCGCGGCGCAGCAAAAACAACCCCGTGCTCGTCGGCGAGCCCGGCGTCGGGAAGACGGCGGTCGTCGAGGGTTTGGCGCAGCGCATCGTGCGCAACGACGTCCCGGTGCCGCTGCGCGAGAAGCGCATCTTGGCGCTGGCGATCGGTCCGCTGGTAGCCGGTACGAAATACCGGGGAGAATTCGAGACGCGGGTCAAGCGCATCTTGGACGAAGTGCGCCGCGCCGGGCGCGACGTCATCCTCTTCATCGATGAGCTGCACACGCTCGTCGGAGCCGGAGCCGCC
>DATJTD010000151.1:0-14928 GCA_035503775.1 Candidatus Acidiferrales bacterium | reverse complement strand
AAACGGCGTCTTGCGACGCCGCCCCAGCATGCTCGGGCTGGATCACCTCACCGGTGGTACACTTTCAAGCCGAAAGTGGCCACCGACCCCTGGTACATTTTCAACCGGCCACGGCCGGTACACTTTGGGTGGCCGCCGGGGTCCACGGCGACCAGTAACCGCTCGAGCGGTGGCGTTTTGCACGCCGCGCCGTCCAGACAGCGCAGGAGAAAAACCGGAACCAAGCCGGAGCGCACGACTCCTTCGGCCGTACTGCCGAGAAAGAGACGCTCGAAACCGGCGCGCCCATGCGTACCCATGATGACGGCATCGAACGAATGCTCGCGCAGGTAGTCCACGAGGGCGGCTGTCACCGCACCCTCGAGCTGAACGACCTCGAGCGAGCCGACGCCGGCTGACCGCACCCGTTGAGCGGCGGCCGAGAGCATCGCCTTGGACTCGTCTTCGAGGGCGGCGAGCAGTGGAGCGGGATTGTACATGGCTTCCGGAGTCGGCAGCACCGCCACCGTATAGTCCACCGCATGGGCGACGGTAATGCGCGCGCCGCTCTGCCGGGCGCGTTCGACTGCAAAATCGAGAAGAGTGTCGTCGTTGGGCGAACCGTCGATCGGCACCAGGATGCTATGCAACGTACTCATGGCACGAGGATAGCGCGCCCATGCGAACGCCGTAAGAAGTCAGTGTGAGCTAGGGGGTGCTCTTCTCCCAGGAGCGTTCGATCGCTGCACGGAGGTCAGCGAGCCGCACGGGCTTTGCGAGGTAATCGTCCATCCCCGCCGCTAGGCACGCCGCGCGGTCCTCGGCAAAAGCATTTGCGGTCATAGCGACGATCGGGACGTGGCGATCCGTCTTGGCCTCCTCCGCACGGATCGCGCGCGTGGCCGAGAGACCGTCCATGTTCGGCATCTGGCAGTCCATGAAGACCATCGCATAGCGTTCGTGGCGTACCGCTTCGACGGCCGCCAGGCCATCGGCCACGAATTCAACGGGTATTCCCAGTTCGTCGAACTGGAACTTGAGCAACCGCCGCAGACGCGCATTGTCTTCGGCGATCAAGATGCGCCGCAAAAGACCCGGAAGTGGCGCTGTCTGCGCGGCGGAGCTCAATGCGGCCGGAGTGGTCACGTCGGCGGGTTTGCGAATCCCCGAAGCTTTGACGATGGCGTCGAAGAGGTACGACTGGCGCACGGGCTTGCGAACGGCGCTTCCTTCACCGATCGTGACGATCCGCGCCGGTGGGATAACGCGCTCGTCGCGCAAGAGCTCGTCGACGTCCGCGTGAGACTCGTCCGCGTCGACGATTGCGACCCACATCGTATCCGTATCGGCGGGTAGCGATTCGAGGATCTCGGCACGACTGCTCACGCGAAGGCTCCGCATCTGCCACGACGTGAGATAGCCCTCCACGATGTGTGCGAACGTTTCGTCGCGAGAGACGATCAAGACGCCGATGCCTCCGAGCGAACGTTTCGCGCTGGTCTGCTCGCTAGCGCGCCCGAACGTCGCCGTAAACCAGAAGAGCGAACCGAGATTCGGCTCGCTCTCGACCCCGATCTCCCCACCCATGAGCGCAACGAGCCGTTTGGAAATCGAGAGGCCGAGCCCCGTGCCACCGAACTTTCGGGATGCCGAGGCGTCGCCTTGGACGAACGGCTCGAAGAGGCGCGGCAGGACGTTGGCATCGATACCGATCCCCGTGTCTTGGACCTCGAAGTGCACGGTGATCTCATCGGCCGTCATGCGCAGGGGAAGCGCACGTGCGACGACCTGACCGGCATCGGTGAATTTGACCGCGTTGCCCATCAAGTTCAGGAGAATCTGGCGCAGACGATCGGGATCGCCTTGCACGCGCGGGATGAGCGGATCGACGTACGTATGGACCGTGACGCCTTTGCGGCGCCCCAAGTGAGCCGAGACGTCCGCCGCGCTTTCGAGGACCGCCTCGATCAAGAACGGCGTCGACTGAAGATCGATCTTCCCGGCCTCGATCTTGGAGAAATCCAAGATGCTGTTGATCAGCGTCAGCAGCCCTTCGGCGGCTTCGTTGATCGTCTGCACGTTGGCTCGTGCGCGCTCGTCGAGCTCGGCGCGGCCGAGCAACTCGGCGGAGCCGACGATCGCATTGAGCGGCGTGCGCAGCTCATGGCTCATCGTCGCCACGAACTGCGTCTTGAAGCGCGAGGCGCTGGCAAGCTGCGCATTGAGCCCCTCGAGTTCGGTCGCGTGCTGCTGCACCCCGGCATGCAAGAGCCGCAGCTCTTCGGCACGTTTGCGTTCGGTGATGTCGGTCACCGTCGCGAGCGTAAACGATCCGGCGTCGGTCGCGATCGGATTGATACCGATCTCGATCGGCACCTCGCTTCCGTCTTTGCGGCGGCCGTAGAGGTCGCGGCCCGCCCCCATCGGACGCGCAACCGGGTCTTTGTTGAAGGTCTCACGCAATCTCGGATGATGGCTGCGAAACCGCTCGGGGACGAGAAGCTCGATCGATTGGCCGAGCAACTCGTCACGCGTATATCCGAAGAGGAGCTCGGTCTGCGCGTTGATGAGCGTGATGCGCCCCTGCTGGTTCACCACCACCTTGGCGTAGGGCGAGCCTTCGATGATGGCGTTGAGCAGATTCTCTTTGCCGGGAGCGGCGGCGTCGCGAGCCGCCGACCGAAGCGCCGAGAGATGCGCGTCAATCTGCTCGAGTGAGGCGAGGACGTCGGTAAAGTGCTCGCGCGTCGGCGCGAGCTTCCCGTCGATCAAGGCTTCCATCCCGGCAACTGCGACCGCGAGGTCGTTGCGCAGGTCGTGCAAGGTTCTCTCCACTCGTGAGCTTTCTCCCCGCCCGATCGGCGTGCATGCCACCGGCCAGGAGAGCCGGGCACTCTCCCCGTACGCCGCGCAAAAGGCTCGGAGGTTGCGCGGCGCAGATGGCCCTCAAGGACGTACGCGTGCTCGTCGTCGATGACGAACGCAGGCTCGTCGACATCTTGTCCATCTATTTGCAGGACGAAGGGATCGCGGTCACCGGCGTTTTCGACGGCCCCGCAGCCCTTCAGGCCGCGGCCGCGCAGCGGTATGATCTGATCCTGCTCGACCTCCACTTGCCGGCCCTCTGCGGTTTGGAAGTCTTGCGCGCTTTGCGCCGCTCCTCCGATGTTCCCATCTTGATCATGACGGCACGCGGCGAGACGATCCCCGACGCCGACCTCGCGTTAGCGGCAGACGACTTCATCTTCAAGCCGTTTCGGCCACGAGAGGTCGTCGAGCGGATCAAGGCGCTCCTCGAACGCGAGGCTTCGTCTTAACCGAGGACGCCGGCCAATCCGGAACGCCGCAAGAATTCCGGGAACGGGCCGCTTCATCCGGCGTTCATGCAGCTCTTGTACGCTTTGCACGTCCGAAGGGAGCTTTTGATGCCAACCATCGTCTTTAGCCGGGAGATCCGGTTGCCCGCTGATCGTCTGTATACGGCCGTCAGCGAGTCTCTGGACCGCATCGCGGCCCAGTCGCGCACGAACGGTATCGCATGGAGCATGCCGATCGGCAGCACGACGCAGGCCGTGAGCGTCCCCGTCGAGATCGCCGTGACCAAGCGATCCGTCCAGGATCCGTCGATCGCGGTGAGCATCAAAGCCCGTGCCGCACACGTGCTCTTTCCCGAATTCGACGGGCCGTTTCACACGCTACCGATGTCGGCGGCGCGCACGACCTTACGTCTTCGGGGACGCTATCGCGTGCCGCTCGGTCTGGTCGGATCGACGCTCAATGCGGCCGGCCTGCACCGGCTTGCCGAAGAGAATCTCCGCCGCTTCTTCGACCTCGTCGCCGACCGGAGCAGCGAGGCAGCACGTGAGGTCGCGCTTCATGAGCATGCGACCGAGGCGCACGTGTGAACTCGCAGGAAGGTCTCCGCACGCATCGCCCGGCGCGGTATACGCTCGGGCGCATCCTGCTGCGCGCACGGGACGGGCCACGGCTGCGCACGGCGATCGTCAACCCCGTCGACGAGATGGACTTGCGCGCCGTGGAGGCGGCGGATTTCGTGGACGCCGTCCTCGTCGGTGCGAAAAAAGCCATCACACGGGCCGCAAGCCTCGCCGGGATATCCGCGGATCGATACACCGTCATCGACGCGGCGGACCCAAGCGAGGCAGCACGCGTGGCAGCCGAACTCGCGCGCCGTGGCGAGGTCGATGCGCTGATGAAGGGATCGTTGCACTCCGACGAATTCCTGCGGGCGGTCGTCGCGGAGCCAGAACTACGCACGTCGCGCCGGATGAGCCACGTGGCGGTCTTGGATGCGCCCGCGCTTCCCCATCTCATCTTCATCAGCGACAGCGCAGTCAACATCGCTCCCACTCTCGACGAAAAACGCGACATCACGCAGAACGCGATCGATGTTGCACGCGCGGTGGGAGTGGTCTTGCCCAAAGTTGCCATCTTATCCGCTGTCGAGACCGTCTCGAGTCGAGAGCCAAGCACGATCGATGCGGCCGCACTTGCAAAGATGGCCGACCGTCAACAGATCACCGGCGCCTTCGTTGACGGGCCGCTCGCACTCGACGACGCACTCTCGCCGGAAGCCGCACGTATCAAGGGAATCGTCTCGCCCGTTGCGGGGTGCGCGGATATCTTGATCGCACCTAATCTCGACGCAGCCAACGTGCTCTTCAAAGAGATCGAGTACCTCGGTCGAGGAACGTGCGCCTGCGTCGTGGCCGGAGCACGTATCCCACTCGTTCTGACCGGACGTGCCGACGACGCGGCGACACGCGTCGCCTCCCTAGCGCTCGCAAGCGTCGTACGGTCGCTTTGAAGGCGCGGTGAGCTGCGGCGCGGCAGTAGGCGGCTGCCATGCTTACACCAGAAGCCGATGACCTCCGGGAACTCGCACTCGATGTCCGCTGGAGTTGCGACCGCGGGTCCGAACAGTTGTGGCGAACGATCAATGCGGCGGTCTGGGAAGAGACGCGCAATGCGTGGCACGTCCTGCGCAAGTCGGGCGATCGTCTGCGCGAGCTCGCGACCGACCAAGCATTCCTGCGCCTGGTGCGCCAGCAGGCGCGGGCGCGCCAGGCGTACCTCGATGCGCCCACCTGGTTCTCTGGTAATGCCGCGGCGCAGGATGTCGGTCTCATCGCCTACTTCAGCATGGAATTCGGCCTGAGCGAGGCGCTGCCGATTTATGCCGGTGGCCTCGGCATTCTCGCCGGGGATTACCTCAAGACGGCGAGCGATCTCGGCGTTCCCGCCGTCGGCATCGGCTTACTCTACCGCCAGGGATACTTTCAACAGCGCTTCGACGCGCAAGCGGGACAGCAAGAACTCTACCCGGTGCACGATCCCAATGAACTCCCGATCACCGGCCTACGCAATACCGATGGAACCCTCCGCTCGGTAAGCCTCGCACTTCCAGGGCGCACGTTGCACCTTGCGCTCTGGGAGGTGCAAGTGGGGCGCGTGCGACTGTACCTGCTCGACAGCGCGCACCCCGACAACGATGCCGCCGATCAGGCGCTCACAGCGCGGCTGTACATCGACGAACCGCGGCTGCGGCTCGAGCAAGAGATGGCGCTCGGCATCGGCGGCATCCGTGCACTCGAAGCGCTCGGCCTCGAGCCACAAATCGTTCACCTCAACGAAGGGCACTCCGCCTTCGCCATCGTCGAACGTGCGCGTCTTTTCATGGAGCGCCACCATCTCTCGTTCCAGAGTGCGTTGCGCTGCACGCGCGCGGGGAACGTCTTCACCACGCACACCGCGGTCGCCGCCGCCTTCGATCAGTTTCCCGCGGGGCTGATCGACGATTATCTCGGCACCTACGCCGTCGAACTCGGTCTCTCGAGCGACGAGTTTTTGAAGATGGGAACGGAGACGGCGACGGGATCCGACGCTTTTGCGATGCCACGTCTGGCGCTGCGCGGTTGCGGCGGCGTCAATGCGGTGAGCCGGCTCCACGAGGCCGTCAGCCGGCGCCTCTTCGCGTCACTCTATCCGCGCTGGCCACTCGCCGAAATTCCGGTCATGCATGTCACCAACGGCGTGCACGTGCCCTCCTGGGAGTCGGACGCCTCCAATGCGTGTTGGACCGCCGCCTGCGGCGCGGAGCGTGGGTTCACCAGCTTCGATACGGTTCAAACGTGCATCACCACCGCCAGCGACGAGACGCTGTGGAACTTGCGGCGCGAGCAGCGTCTCGCGTTGACTCAGAGCTTGAAGCGATTCGATCCCAATATTCTGACCTTGGGCTTTGCGCGCCGCTTCACCGGCTACAAACGCGCCGACCTGCTGCTCTCCGATCCCGAACGCCTCGCGCGCCTCCTCACGAATGCCGAACGGCCGGTGCAACTCGTGATCGCCGGAAAGGCGCATCCCTCCGACACCGATGGGAAGCACGCCATCCATCGCTGGCTGGCGTTCGTCGCGCGTCCCGATCTCCGCGAGCGCGCGATGTTCGTGCCCGACTACGATCTGGGCACCGCCCAGACGCTCATCGAAGGAGTCGACGTTTGGCTCAATATGCCGCGCCGAACGTGGGAAGCCAGCGGAACGAGCGGCATGAAGGTGCTCGTCAACGGCGGACTCACGTGTTCGACATTGGACGGTTGGTGGGATGAAGCGTACGAACCGGAACTGGGGTGGGCGATCGGCAGCCGCACGGAGACCACCAGCGACGAGCAGGATGCCCAAGAACTCTATCGTCTCCTGGAGACGGAGATCACACCGGAGTTCTACGCGCGCGACGGGCAGATCCCACGGCGCTGGCTAGCACGAATACGCGCGAGCATGGCGCAGCTCACGCCGCGCTTCTCAACGGGCCGCATGATGCACGAATACCTCGAGCGCCTCTATCGTCCAGCAGCCACCCAGTATCAAAGACGCGTGCGGGACGACGGCGCGGCGGGTGCGCGCCTCGAAGCGCAACTCGCCGATCTCGCGAACCGGTGGCCGACGCTGGCATTCCACGCCACCGAGCTCGTGCCCGCAGAGAACGGCTTGACCGTTCGCACGGAGATCGAATTGGGAGCGGTGCATCCCGACGAAATCGCAGTCGAGCTGTACGCCGACGCGCTCGACGATCAGGCTTCGCCGGAGCGGCATCGTTTAGAGCCCGGACCCGTCTCGCCGGGTACGCCGCCCCTTCGAGAATACCGTGGCCTCATCGCAACCCAGCGACCGCCGCAAGCCTACACGGCGCGTGTCGTTCCAACGGTGCCAGACGCCCGCATCCCAATGGAGTTCGCGCCGATTCTCTGGCAACGTTAGTATCGCTCGTTCGACACGCTAAGAAATCGCCATCCGCCGCAGATCTCCATCGCATGGTGGGCAACCATCGACTCCTCGTCGGTCGGTATGACCAGGACTGCGACGCGGCTCGAAGCGTCGCTGATGCGGATGCTGCCGGCAGCGTTTGCGCCGGCGTCGAGGACGACGCCGAGCCACGCCGCACGTTCGCAGACGCGCGCACGAATTGAAGGTGCATGCTCGCCGATGCCGGCGGTGAAGATCAGCGCATCGAGACCGCCCAGTGCCGCGGCAAGAGAACCCAGCTCGCGCGCGATGCGGTAGGCGAAGAACGACAACGCCTGCGCCGCACGTTCGTCGTCTGAGGCGAGCAAATCTCTGACGTCGTCGCTGAGGCCCGAGAGGCCGAGAAGACCCGACCGGCGCCAGAGCAGCTCCTCGATCGATGCGCGCGAATAACCGTGATCGAGCAAATAGAAGATCACCCCCGGATCGAGCGCGCCGCAGCGGGTGCCCATCGGCAAGCCGTCCAGCGCGCTGAATCCCATCGTCGTCGCGACACTGCGGCGATCTCGCATTGCGCACATGCTGGCACCCGAACCGAGGTGTGCGACGACGACGCGGCCGGCCGCAAGCGCGCCGAGATGCTCCTCGAGATGCGAGGCGATGAACTCATAGGAGAGGCCGTGGAATCCGTACCGGCGGACGCCCTGGTCGGCGAGCTCGCGCGGCAACGCGAATGCGGTCGCCTCCCATCTCTGCGCCGCGTGAAAGGCCGTATCGAAACAGGCGACCTGCGTAATGCCGGGATGCAAGCGGCCGACGGCATCGATCGCCGCAAGATTGTGCGGCTGATGCAGCGGCGCCAGCGGCACGAGCTCCTGCAGCTCGGCACGAACCGATGCGTCGATGATGACAGGTTCAACGAACCGCCGGCCACCGTGAACGACCCGGTGACCGGCAACGAGCAGACGTGCCTGCGGCACGGAACGCTGCACCCGCTCGAAAATGATGCCGAGCGCCTCCTCGTGCGTCGCAACGCCGGGCACCGCGCAGTCCGCGAGCAGGCCGCCGTCGGCGCCACGTAACGTAAGGTGCGCAGCGTGGCCGATGCCGTCGAGATCGCCGCGCAGAAGCGCGGCGCGCGCCCCGTCGCGCGCATCGAACAGCGCGAACTTCACGCTGGAAGAGCCCGCGTTGATAACGAAGACGGCCTCGGTCACGGCGATTGACGATGTGCGTAGTCCGCCTCTGCGGCCGACCGCAGACGCCGCAAGAGATCGTGCGCCGTCGCTTGCGCGATCCGCGTACCGATCGCCCCGTCGAAGAGCGCACCGACGAAGCCGCCGGGCGGCACATACTCTCCGCTGAGGGTGAGTATGCTCTGATCGTTACTTTCCGGCGTCGCGCACAGCACTCCGGAGAAGGTCGGATAGGGGCCACCAGATTCCGGCTCCCACGTGATGTGCAAGCCGTGATCGAGATGTCCGGGCTTCACCCAGTCGATCCGTGCCACGACGTCCCGCTCGAGGTTGGCCGCCCCCGGAAAGCCGAGCTCGTCGGCGGAGACGTGCAGGCGCAGGCGGAGCGTCCGGTCGGTTTTGAAACGATCCAAATATCCGGCGGCGAACGCGGTCGCGTAACTGGCGGGCGTGCGGATTGGCTCAGTAGCGATCAGCTTACTCACGGCTCTCTTCTTCCACCTACAAAGGCAGCGGATGCGACCAGGTTACCCGCACCCCGTGACGATCCAAAGAACGCCGTGTGAAGGGCCGAACGCAAACAGCCGATCTCGTGAGGCCCTGCTGATCAGGACGAGATCGGCTGTTCTGTTAGCGCAGGGACGGCGAGCGCGTTACGCCGTCGTACCTCCGAGCGGCGACTTCGTTGCCGTCGAACCCGCGCCGCGTACGCGAACGGCGAAGACCAGCAACAGAATTCCGAAGATGATCGCATACGTTCCGAGAATCCACATATACACCAAGAGCCCGAGCAGCGGCGCGGCCGCGCAGACCGCGCCGAAGATGATCGACGCGATGCCCGCCAGGATCAGCAGAATCTCGTCGGGGAGTTCGCGTCTCACGCGCACTGCCATGACGAGCTGCAGTATCCCGGTAATGACGGCCCAGACGGCAATCGTATAGATTGCCGCAAGAGCGGTAATGCCCGGCCAAAAGAAGGTGATGATGCCGATGGCCAGCCCCGCGATCCCTTCGATGACCAGCACCGGCCACGGCGTCGGCTGATCATTGAAATGAAAGGCGGCGACCAGCGTAAAGATACCGGCCACGAACATATAAGCGGCGAAAAATGCAATAAGCACGAAAAACGTAACGCCCGGCCAGAGAAACGCGACGATGCCGAGCAGAATGCTCACAAGACCACGCAGGCCCAGGAGCCACCAGTTGCGCGAAAGACGTTCAAGCATTGATTCCTCGCTTACGCGACGGCCAAATGCGCGTCCACACTCGTTTCGCCGGAGCCGACCAAGCGGCGCGTCGCATTATTTCGAATTCCACCCGGAAGTGAAGAGCGCCTTTGATATTTGTTTACTGTTGCGGTCACAACCGGGCTGACTGGCGATTGCCGTTTGCGTTTGGTCGAGACGCGGTCGAATGCAAATTTCCTTGGCGCATGCTTGCGTGCTGTTGTGAGTCGCAGTGAGGTCCTTGCGCGGCCTAGTGTTCGGCTGTACTATTCACAGACGGAAAACGAGACGAGATATGAACAAGAACACCGCTCTCTCCCGGTTTTTGATCTCGCGTCGGCGCAAGGTGACCCCCGAGCAAATTGGTTTACCGCCGAGCGGCCGCCGCCGCGTCCCTCATTTGCGTCGAGAAGAAGTTGCGTTAGCCGCGGATATCGGCATTACGTGGTATACCTGGCTCGAGCAAGGGCGGCCGATCAAGATCGCGACCGGCACGCTCATGCGTATCGCGACCGCCCTACGGCTCGACGCCTCGGAGACGGAATACCTGCAGCGCCTGGTGCGCGCGGAGGGGCACCGGCATCGTTCTTGGCACGTCCCACCGGCGAACGAGATTCGGGAATTGGTAGAGCGTTTTACCGCAGGAAACGCCTTCGTGATCGGTCCACGCCTCGACATTCTTACCTGGAACGAGTGTTTTGGGAGGGTCTTCGATTTGCACCAGAGTGCCCCCGGGCTCGCGCGCAACGGCCTCTGGATCATGTTCACCCGGCTGCGCACCCAGAACATCTTTCCGAATTGGGAAAAGACCGCGCGGCAGATGGTCGCGATGCTTCGAATCGAGTACGGCAGCTATGCGGGCGAGGCCGCCTTCGAAGACTTGATCGCCGAACTCACGCAGACGAGCCGCGAATTTGCCCCCATGTGGTCCGAGACCAACGTTTTGTCGCCAACCCGCTGGAATTTGGGCAACTTACGTGACGCCAGCCAAAACGGTGAAGTCGCCTTTGAGACGGTCACCCTTCCCGTCCCCGATTCACCAGGCCAGACGCTGATCTTTCATTTTCCGCAGAAGGGCCGGATGGCCCTCAGCGGTAGTGTTCCGAGTCTTTCGTGAGCAAGGCGTAGAGCGCACGCACTTCGGCGGAGGTGGAACGCGTGAATGCGAGACCGGCTCGGCGCCCGGACTGGCGTGGAATCTGGACGCGGATGCCGTTCCAGTAACTGCGCGCCGTCCAGCGGTAGGTGCTGCGCACGGAGGCATCCTCGCTGAGATTCAGGACGATGTGCGAACCTATCGCATTCCCGGCGACGCGGTAGCTACGGCGTCGTATTCCCCCGCGCGCCGCGTGATCGAGACGGACGACGTGATAGCTTCCCCCGACGACACCGTCGGCGCTCGTCAGCTCGAAATAGTCGAGTTCGCCGGCACTTCTACGAACGTACACCCCGCTGGTCGCCCCGACGGCGGGGACGGGGAGCAGTGAGAACATCGGAGCGAGGGCGGAGAAGGCCGCAATCATCGCGCTTCGCATGTCTCGAATATCGGCAAAACGCGGCATCACGCGGAGCCCGTACGCTCCGCGCTGCGCTAAGATACGATCAAATCTAGAGGTTGGTTACGAGCTCGTCGATGAGCAAGCCGGTGCTGAGGCCGCGCTGCGCGGCAGCGCGGCGCAGACGTTGCTTCGTCTCGGCATCGATTGAAATCGAGATTTGAACGCGGCGGCGCTTCCCGAGGAGTGGGCGCCCGCCAAGGTGGTTGTTGTTGATTTTTCGCTTCGCCATGGGACTCAAAGACTGTACGGTTTCCTAACCGCTTGTTCAAGCAGGAACACTCCTTCATACTAAGCGTCCATCAGGATGAATACCTTTGGGGTAGGCGCGTGATTGCCGAATCTCCACCTTGAGGAAGCGCCGGCCGGAGCGGTCTTTAGGCAGCCCCCTCCGGAAGTGTGAATGACGGAGTAAGCACGTGGCGATCCACGATGACTTCAATGAGCGCCGGGCGTCCGGAAGCGAGCGCGGCTTCCAAAACGGGGGCGAACTCTTGCGTGCGTTCGACCCGCGCGCCGAAGGCGCCGCACGCTTGTGCGAGCGCGGCAAAGTCCGGGTTGGCTAAGTCGGTCCCACTTACGCGGTGGGGAAAACGCCGCTCCTGGTGCATACGGATCGTCCCGTACATCCCGTTGTTGACGACGATCACCAGAATTGCCGCATTGTACATCGCCGCCGTCGCCAGCTCGCTCGAGGCCATTGCGAAGCAACCATCGCCCGCGAAGCAGACGACGGGGCGATCGGGATGCAACAGTTTGGCGGCGATCGCGGCGGGCAACCCGTACGCCATCGCGCCGCTCCGGGGGGCAAGCTGCGTTCCGAACTCGTGAAAGGGAAAATACCGGCGTACCCACACCGTATAGTTTCCGGCCCCATTGGTGACGATGGTCTCACGGGGCAACCGTTCGCGGAGCTCCCGCACGACCGCCGCCAGGTCGACGCCACGCACGACGTGGGGCGTCGCCGCGCCACGCCGGCGGTACTCCTCACGCATCCCGGCGGTGATGGGCGCCCAGCGCTGCTCCTCAATGGGCGGCGAGGCGCGCAAGGCCGCGATCACGGCCGCCGGATCGGCGGCGACCCCCACCGCCGGGCGATAGACCCGGCCGAGTTCGTCCGGATCGGGGGAGACGAGCAGCAACCGCTGCTTGGGCTCGGGAACGTGGAAGAGCTGGTAGCCGTCGGTGACGACGTCCCCGAGCCGCGCCCCCAAGGCCAACACCACGTCTGCATCCCGGACGCGATCGGCGAGGGTCTTGTCCAGCCCGAGACCGAGCTCCCCGACATACGATGGGTGCGCATTGTCCAGGTAATCCTGACAGCGGAACTCCACGAGCACCGGGAGCGTGTTGGCCTGCGCAAACTGAGCGAGATCGTGGCTCGCGGTCGCGCTCCACGGGCCGCCGCCCACGATCAGCAGCGGACGTTCGGCATGCGCCAGCTCGTCGTGGAGGGCGCGCACGGTCACCGCATCGACACCGGCGCGCCCTTGCGGCGCCGGCGCCGCGACCGGGGCATCGCTGCGCTCTTCGAAGACGTCTTCGGGGATCGCTAGGACGACGGGCCCCGGACGCCCGGACGTCGCGACGGCGTACGCGCGATTGATGAACTCGGGAATGCGCGCGGCGCTCTCGATCTGCGCCGCCCACTTGGCGAGCGGCGCGAACATCGCCGCAAAGTCGACTTCCTGAAATGCACCGCGCCCCATCATCTCGCGCGGGATCTGCCCGACGAGCAGAATCATCGGGGTCGCGTCCTGCATCGCCGTGTGGACGCCGATGCTCGCGTGCGTCGCGCCGGGACCGCGCGTTACGAAGGCCAACCCGGGGCGCCCGGTGAGTTTCCCATACGCCTCGGCCATGTTGGCGGCACCGCCTTCGTGGCGGCAGACGATCAGCGAGAACGCATCGCGCACATCGTAAAGCGCGTCGAGAAGATCGAGGTAACTCTCACCCGGAACGCAGTAACCGAAATCCGCGCCGTTGGCGAGCAACGCCTCGACGAGAATCTTTCCGCCGCTGCGCATCAGATCGGCGAGAAGCGCGTGGAGGTGAGAATCGTGTTCTCTTGGTGGACGAGGTAGCCGCCTTCGGCGCTCTTGCGCCGCCAGGCGACCCAGTCGGGATCCACCTCCAGCGCCGCGCGACGCTGCTCGCGCTCCGCCATGCTCTCGTACTTCCAAAGATGGACGACGCGATTGAGTGTTCCTACTTCTGTCGTAAAGTAGCCGATCGGCTCCCCAAGGTAGCGGATGTGTATCGGATAGCCCTCGCGCTCATAGGCCTCGAGATATGCTTTCAGTTTTCCGGGAGCGACGGTGTACGTGCGCAAGTCGACGATCATGACGAGGTGTCTCGGGTGCAAAGCGAGCATCTCCTGCCACACGCGTGCAAGCCGGCGTTGCTCCCTACTTCGCACGACGAATGCTCGCACACGTCGCCTTTATCCCTAAGCAACCCAAGATTTCGTAAATTCGCAAAGTTTTTGCGAGGCAATCCAGAAACCGGTGGGGTCCGAGTAAGGGTGGCGCGATGGAGAACCGATACTTTAGCAAGATACACCCCGTAGGGAGCAGGAACTTGTCGCAGTCGTCGGTGCGGGTCTTCTACATGCCCGCCAACGGAAAGCCCGAATTTCGCGAGATTACGGATGATACGCGGCTAGCCGAGACGCTGAGTTCCGCATCTTTCGATCGCGTCGATTTACCACGCGATCTGGTCATGTACTGCGACCGCGATGAGCCCTGCGCCGACCGCGGCTACAGCTTTACGATTCACGGTCACTTCGTGCACGGTGACGCCTTCTTCGTGCGCCGCAGCGGCACGCGCATCGTCTCGGTGACCGACGACGACGTCGCCGCGATCCTCTCGCTGAGCACATGATCGCCGGGCCGCCGCCCGCGCGCACGTGGGTGCGGGTGTTGTACATCCCCGCCCACGGGGTCCCGGAGTTCCGCGACGTCGGCAACGACCTGTACTCACTGGCCGGGCTCACCAGCGAAGGATATCTGCAAGCCCTCAAAATCACGCGCGATCTCATTCTCTTTTGCGATGCGGCGCTGCCGGGCATCGGCACGTCGTACAACTTCTCGGTACACGGTCACTTCGTGCACGGCGACGCGTTCTTTGCGCGCCGCGAAGGCACCGGAGTCGTACCGCTCACGGATGACGACGTCTCGACGATCCTCGATTTAGTTCCATAAGCACCCCGTGGACTTCGCGGGCTACGACGCGCTCAACCAGATGCAGCAGCTGCTTTCGGAGCTCGACGCGGCCGAACGCGAGCTCATCGAGCAGCGCGGCGCCGTCGACGAGGCCGCGCAGCGTATTGCCGCGGCCGAACAAGAAGTAAGCGCGGCCCGGGAAAACGCCAAACGCGCGTACACGGAGATTCGCCGGCGCGAAAATGAACTGGCGCTCCTGCACGCGTCGTTCGCACCGACCCTCGAGCGCCGTGAGCAGCTCGTGCAATCGCTCGAACAGCGGCGCGCGGCGCTCGAACAGGCGCATCACAAGCGTCTCGAGGGTGAAGAGCAGGCAGCCTGCATCTTCTATGCGCTCCAGGATCTCGAGCGCGGCGCCCAAGAATCGGAGGCGCGGCGCGGCGCTCTGCGCCTCACGATCGAGCAGCTCCAAGCTGAACTCGCCGAACTCGAAGCACGGATCACGAGCGAACGCGCCGGGCGCGAGCACCTCGCTCGCGAGCAC
>DATJTD010000150.1:0-25968 GCA_035503775.1 Candidatus Acidiferrales bacterium | reverse complement strand
GGAGAGCGTTCCCACGCGCGTCGTCTTCATGTTCCCGTTCGCCTCCGGAACGCCGGCGGTCGGAGGAAGCGGTGCCGTCGCCCCATGACCTCCTCCGCACGCGGTCAGTCCCGCGAAAATCGTCAAGATCGGCAGCATTCGAAGGATGTCACACCATCGTTGTCTTTTGAACACTATAGGTTCCTTTCATTGAATGAAATGGTGAGAGCCAACATTTTAACGCGAACGACATATAGGCCGCACATCGCGCCGCTAGATCCTAGCGCACACTCGTTGGTGTGTCACCATCAATTTCAGTCAATATTTTCGTCAATCAATATTATCATCCACTCTCTACCGTCTCGGGCACGATCCTCATTTATGCTCCGCCACGTGCCAATCGTATGATGCGGTCCGCGATGTGCGCCGCCGCGTATGGGCGTCGCAGCGGCTGGGCACTACTGGATAATGAAGCCGGACGTCGTGACAAGGCAGGCAGCAGGTCGCTCAGCGTCCGGATGAGTTCACCCTTGCTCCTCGCAAGGATGGCGGCTTCACGCGAGACGAGAAACTCCGTGTTGCGCTCCTCCTGCCCGGGAAGCGGATTAACGAGCACCATCGGTAATCCGGCCGCCAGCGCCTCAGACGACGTCAAGCCTCCGGGCTTGGAGACGAGTACGTCGCTCGCGTGCATGAAGTCGTACACGTTTTCGACGAACCCGAAGACGCGCAACGGATAGTCGAGATGTTGCGCGGTTTCGCGCACGCGTTCTTCGAGCCGTGCGTTACGACCAACGATGACGGCGGCGGCGACCTGGCCTTTTACCCGGCTTAGTGCACGCATCATCAATTCCAGTGGCCCGATGCCGATGCCACCCGCCATCATCAGCACGAGTGAACCGTTCATCGGCAAATCGAGTTCGCGACGCAACTCTTCCACTGGAAGTCGCGGCTGTGCAAAGCGTGGGTCCACCGGGATCCCGCTGACGAGAATGCGTGCGGATCCGACGCCGCGCGCGAGGAGGGCCTTCTCCATCTCCGGGGTGGCAACAGCATAGGCGTCGATGTTGGGGTATATCCAAAACGGGTGCACCACGAAGTCCGTGACGATCCCCATAACCGGGAGCTTCGGATCGATCGTCCGCTTGTACTCCGCCATCACACCGCAGGGAAACGCGTGCGTGCAGACGACGACGTCGGGCTTGCGCGCGGCGATGAGCGAGCGGAGATTTCCGGCGGTGTAGCGATTCACCCACGAGCGCAGCGCGGGGATGCGTTCGGCGCGTTCGGCGCGCTCGTAGATATAGCGATAGAGTTGTGGCACCGTTTTGACCATGCCGATGTAGCCGTCGGCAACGACTTTGGCGAAGATGCTCGCCGCGTACCGGTACGAATCGACCGTCTCGGTCTCGCACGGGGGGTCCACCGCGCGTAAGGCCATACGTACGGCTTGCGCCGCAGCGGTATGGCCGACTCCCACCCGCGCCGAGAGGAAGAGGACCCTCAATTCCGGCGCCTAGTCGGCGTCGGCTTGTGACTCGTCGGCGAGTACGAAGAAGTCGTCGAGTATCTCCTGCGCCAAGGCATCGTCGCTGAGCAAGGCACCGGCGACGTCGGTTACGACGAACTCGTCGGCTTTCTCGCTGTAGCAGACGGCATACTCGTTGTGGTCGTCGTCTTCGACCAGGCCGACGACTTCGAACTCGAGCTGGTTTCCGTCGACGGTCTCGATGACGAGCACGTCGCGCAGATCGATCTTCTGTGCCTCCTGCGAGTCGGCCGCCTCACGCACATCCTGCGCTCCGGCGGCACTAGCGCCTCCGTGCGCGTCGGCTTTCCCATTGCTTGCGTCGATGACACTCTCCTCAGGATTCAGAGACCGATTACCTCAGGTAGCGCGCGACGTTGGCTTCGTGCTCGGCGAGCGTGCGCGCAAATGCGTGGTGGCCGTTCCCCTTGTAGACGTAGTACAGATATTGCGATGGCTCGGGGAAAAAGGCCGCGAGCAGGGAGGGGCGCCCGGGGTTGGCGATCGGTGTTGGCGGCAGGCCGATGTGCTTGTAGGTGTTGTACGGAGAATCCCGCGCCAAGTCGGCGAAGGTAATCACATCTTTATGCTCGGGGAACGTGTATTCGATCGTGGCGTCGACTTGGAGCGGCATCCCCAAGCGCAACCGGTTGTAGTAGACGCCGGCCATCAGGGCGCGCTCGTCGTCCGCCTTCGCTTCGCGTTCGATGAGCGAGGCTACGGTGACGACCTGCGGCACGCTCAGCCCGAGGTGCCGCGCGCGCTGCACCGCGTCCGGCGGGAGTTCAGCGAGAAACTGTGTCGTCAACTCGCGGGCGACGGCTGCCGGCGTGACCGGCGTCGGAATCAAGTACGTACTCGGGAAGAGGAAGCCCTCGAGCGAGCGCGTGCGCACGCCACCGAGAACGAGCGTCTCGCTGAGGAACGTCTGCTCGAACGCTCGCTCGGAACCGAGATGGTGGTCCGCTAACACCTGCGCCATCTGATGTGCCGTATACCCCTCGGGGAACGTCACCCAGACGGCCATCTGTTGGCCACCGGTGACGAGTTGGTGCAAGACTTCATCGAGGCTGCGGTGTGCATCGAAAGAGAACTCTCCCGCTCGCACCTGATCACCATTGCCCTCGCGACGGACCAAGAGCGAGAAGAGGAGCGGCGAGCGGATGATCCCCGCACGAGCGAGCCGACGCCCGACCTCGGCGGCCGTCTCGCCGCGCGGCACGATCACGGTCGTGGGGAGCGCCGGTAGCGTGCGGTCGCCGTACGCAGCATAGGAGAACCACGCAACGGCCCCCAGCAGCACGAGCAGAGCGGTGGCAACAAACGCACCGACGCCGAGCAGGAGGCGGCGCATCAAGGACGTGCGTTGCGCCTTCTGGCCAAATAGCTGTCCAATATCACCGCTGCGGCCAACTGGTCGACGACACGCTTGCGCTTGGCGCGCGAGACGTCTGCAGAGATCAACGTGCGCGTGACTTGAGCGGTCGTCAGCCGTTCGTCGATCCGCTCGATCGTGCCGGCGAACGCGCGGCCGAGCGCGACGCAGAAGGCGTCGATTCGCTCGGACGCCGGTCCACGTTCACCGCTCAAGCGCAACGGGTCACCGACGACGATCGTCGTCGCACCGTAGTCACCGGCGAGGGCCGTGATCGTCGCGAGGTCGGTGCGAAGATTCGTCCGGTCGATCGTCTGCAAGGGAAGCGAGAAGGAGTCGCTCGGATCGCTCACCGCGACGCCGATGCGCCGCTCACCGATGTCCAGTGCGAGGATAGCCACCTGCGCTTCTAGCGGAGGCTCGCTGTCAAGGCCTGCACGCCAAACTCTTCCACCAGGCGGCTCGATTTCGGCCGCTTCCCCAGATGATAGGTCAAGAAAGCATCGACAACCCGCGCCGCAGCAGGGAACGCCACGAGCGCGGCACCGGAGCCGCGTGTACGCCCGGCCGCCAACGCACGCAGATTGCGCACGTCGCCCGCCGAGAGCGCGAGCGCCTCGGCACCGTGCGGGCGGCACGCCTCGCAGGAGAGTCCGCCGGCATCGAGATGCGCCCAGGCTGGGAGCGCCTCGAGCGCCGCTCCACAACGCACGCAGTCGTCGATATGCGGAGCGACCCCGAGTGCTCCCAGCAGACGAAGCTCAAAGCGCGGAATCAAGGCGCGCGGTTCGGGCAACGCTCCCAGCGCCCGTAGCGCCCCGTCGAGGAGTGCGTACACCTCGGGAAGAGCGAGCTCCGGTTCACAAAACGCGTCGATGAGTTCGATCATGAGGTGCGCCGTCGCAAACGCCGCAGGCTGCGTAATCGCGTCCCAGCGAGACTGCAGGATGTCGGCGCTGATGATGACGTCGAGCGTACGGCCGCGATGCAACGTGAGGAAGACTTCGACCCCGAGCTCGAGTTTGCCGACCGTGTGACTCTTGGGGCGGCGCACTCCTTTGGCGATCGCATCCAATTTCCCATACTCGCGGCTGAAGAGGGTGAATATCTTGTCGGCCTCTCCGAGATTGCGCGCGCGCAAGACGATCGCGTGGGCTTTGTACGAGCGTTCCGCCGGCATCAGCGCATGCCGTCGGGAGCGAGACGGTCGATAAGCGTAAACGCGTGCGGCAAGAGATCGTGCAACGCGACGATCTCGGTTCCGCTCGGGCTCGAAAACGCGACCGTCATCTGCGCGTTGTACTCGAACATCACCTGACGGCAGGCGCCGCAAGGCGAGGTGAGCTGCCCGGGCGGCCCCGCGACGCAGAGCAGATCGCCGGCGCGCTTCCCCAACGCGTGGGCCGTAAAGAGTGCGACGCGTTCGGCGCACATCGAGAGCCCGTAGGAGGCGTTCTCCACGTTGGAGCCGGTCACGATCGCACCGTCTTCGCACAGGACGGCGGCGCCGACGGCATACCGCGAATAGGGTGCATAGGCACCTCGACGCGCCGCCTCCGCTGCCTGCATGAGCGTTGCGGTCTCAGCGCTGCGCGGCGACACTGGAGGCTTCGCCGGCGGCTTCGCTGCCGGCATGCGTTTCGGGCGTCTTGGCATACTTGAGGACGCGCACCGCGAGGATACGGCGCCCACGGGTGCGATCGATCCGCAAGCGCACGCCCTCGCCCGCATCGACTTCTTCTCCCTCGTGTGGAAGGCGTCCGAAGAGCCCGACCGTCAGGCCGCCGATCGTGTCGAACTCGTCGTCGGGCAGATGAATGCCGAGCCGCTCGTTGACGTCGCCGATATTGGTGCCGGCATCGACGACCGCTTCGACCTCGGAGACGAAACGTATCGGCTCCTCTTCTTCTTCGTCGTGCTCGTCGCGTATCTCACCGACGATCTCTTCGAGGAGATCCTCCATCGTGACGATGCCCGCCGTACCGCCGTATTCATCGACGACGACCGCCATCGAGAATTTGTCGCGCTGCATCTCGCGCAAGAGCTCCGAGACGCGTTTGCTCTCCGGGACGAGCGTTACGGGACGCATCAGCGCGCGCAGCGGTTGCGAAGCGAGCGATCCGTTCGCGAGCGCGATGAGGAGTTCGCGGTCGTGCACGACGCCGACGATGTTGTCGATCGTCTCCTCGTAGACCGGAATCTTCGAGTAGCCTTCGGCAATGACGAGGTCGAGGGCGCGGCGCGCCGAGGCGCTCACGTCGAGCGAGACCATGTCGGGGCGCGGCGTCATCACTTCGCGCACGATCGTGTCGCCGAATTCGATGACCGAGTGGATCATCTCGCGCTCTTCTTCTTCGAGCACGTTCTGCTCGGCGCCGACGTCGACGATGTTGCGAATATCGTCTTCGGTCACGAACGGGCCGCGCTGGGTCGCCGAGACGCCGAAAAGACGGACGATGAGGTTCGTCACCCCCAAGAAGGCCCAGACGACCGGCGTCATCACCCAGGCGATGCGCTCGAGGAGGGGCGCGAGGCGCGCCGACCAGCGCTCGTTGTTGGCCACCGCCACCGTCTTGGGCATGATCTCGCCGAAGAGCAGCAGCAGCACCGCCATCATCGCCGTCGACCAGATCGCCGCGTTGGGAACCCCGGCACGGATGAAGAGCAAGGTCGCCAGGGAGTCGGCTGCGAGCAGGACGATCGTGTTGCCGATCAAGATGGAGGTCAGCAACCGGTTACGGTCTTCGAGCAGCCGCGCGATGGCGTCGCTCCCCTTGATGCCGCGTTCCACCATCGCCCGGGCATGGAGGCGCGAGAGCGAGATCAGTGCGGCTTCGGAGCCCGAGAAGAAGGCGGAGGCCCCGACCAGGGCGCCCAGCACGAAAAGTTCCGGCCAGTAGACATTCCAGAAGGTGCTCATAGGCCAGGCCGAACGGTACGGTGGGGGCCCGGGGGCGGTTGCCCAGCCGGCGGAGGGTCGGTCGTCAAAGCGCGGCCATTATATCACAGCGGCCGGGCGCGGATGAGGATGAAGATGGCGAAGCTGAGCCCCGCGCCGAGTGCCCCGCCGAAGAAGACCTCCAGGGCGGTGTGGATGCCCCCTTCGACCCGGCTCTGGCTGACCAGAAAGGCCAGGAAGTACGCAAGCAGGCCGACGAGCACCGTCTGGCTGAGGAGCGCGATGAGGGTCGCGCCCGCGAACGCGAGCGCTGCGTGGCCGGAGACGGCGCCCCCTTGGAGCGGCGAGCCGTGGCGCCCCACAAAGGCCTTCGCGAAGATGGTCGCGATCGCCACGATCGCCAGCGTAACGAGCACGTAGTTGACCGGCACTTGGGCAAGGGCGGTCTTCACCTCCGCCCCTGCCGACTGGATCCCCTCGTAGAAGCTGAGATAGCCTACGATGACGGCGCCGATCGACATCACCAGCACCGCCCCCGCCGCCGCGTCCTTGGCGATCTTGGCCAGCGGGTGGTGCGCGACGGTCATGAGATCGACCACCGCCTCGATTGCGGTGTTGAGGAGTTCGAGCGCTAGCACGGCCGCGACGGTCACACAGATAACGGCGACGTAGGCGCGCGCGAGGCGTAAGTAGAGTGTCGCGAAGAGCACGAGGGCGCCGGCGACGAGGTGGATGCGCATGTTGCGCTCGGTGCGCGTTGCGTAGATGATCCCTTCGAACGCGTTTTGGAACGCGTTCCAGAACGCATTCTCGCGTACGCGCTTGACCTGGGCGGGGAGCCGAATGGGGCGCATCAGGTGCAGGTCTTCTCGGCGGCGGCCACCCTAACCCGGGTATGGCCAGCGCATTCCAATCGCGTCCGCCAAGCGCCGCTCCTCCGCCTCCATCCGGCGGCGCTCCCCGGGCTTCTCGTGATCGTGGCCCAGCAGGTGCAAGACGCCATGGATGAGCAGCCGCTCCACTTCCGCCTGCAACGACGCGTCGTAGGCCTTGGCTTGTCGTGCCGCGGTGTCGAGGCTAATGACGATGTCGCCAAGGAGCCGTTCGCTCTGCGTACGGTTCTTACGCTTGAACGCCTGCGGTTCGAAGAGTGGAAAGCTCAGCACGTCGGTCGGGCGGTCCTTCCCACGATGCGCGCGATTGAGCGTACGAATCGCGCGATCGCCGACGAGTGAAATCGAAAGACTCGACGTCGGTTCGTCAACGGCCGCAAGCAGCGCACGTACCGTTTTTTCGATCTTCGCTTGCGAAAGATGCCATTTGCGCGTCGTGCGGCGGAGATAGATCGGCACCTACGCGAGTTACTGGTTTCCCAGGCTGCCGCCGAGGCGGCTGTAGGCGCGCACGATTTTGGCGACCAGCGGATGGCGCACCACGTCGACTTCGGTTAGTTCGCAGATCGCGATCTCCGGGATGCCGTCGAAAAGCGCGTGCGCCGCGAGCAGACCGGATTGCACGCCGCGCGGGAGGTCGATCTGCGTGATGTCGCCGTTGACGACCATCTTCGCATTCGGGCCTAAGCGGGTGAGAAACATCTTGAGCTGCTCGCGCGTCGCGTTCTGCGCCTCGTCCAAGATCACGAAGGCGTCGGCGAGCGTGCGCCCACGCATGTAAGCCAGCGGCGCGACTTCGATGACGCCGCGCTCGAGATAGCGCGCAACGGTCGTGTCGTCGAGGAGTTCGGAGAGCGCGTCGTAGAGCGGGCGTAGATACGGGTCGACCTTCTCGCGCATATCGCCCGGAAGGAAGCCGAGCTTCTCGCCGGCTTCTACTGCGGGACGCGAGAGGATGACGCGCGCGATCTCCCGGTCGCGCAGCGCGCGAACGGCCATCACCATCGCGAGAAACGTCTTCCCCGTCCCCGCCGGGCCGATGCCGAAGGTGAGCGCGTGACGTTCCACCGCCTCGACGAAGAGGCGCTGGCCGTCGGTTCTCGGACGAATCTGTTTGCCGCGTTGCGTCGTAAAGAGTGTCTTGGGTACCGAGAGCGCATCGCGGGCAGCAAAGGCGATGTCGTCCGGGGTGATCTGTGCACCGGCCAACGCTGCATCGAGCATACGCCGCACGACGCTCTCCGCAGCGGCGACATCTGCGGGTTCACCGGCGATGACCAATCGGTCACCTTGCGCGTGCACGGCGACCGCCATCCCCTTTTCGATTGCCGACAGATTCTGATCGAACTCTCCGAAGAGCCGGACGTGATCAGTCAGCCGTGTCAAATCGACGGCGCGTTCAGTGGTCGAGGGCAGCGGATGCTCCTTGCAAGGGCTCTCGAATTCGGCAAACCGGTGTACGAGCACCTCCGCCTCTCTCGGCGCCTAGGCAAGCCCGCTCTCGCCGGGAGTGATTCGCTAGCGGTGCGTTAGCGGTCCGCCGAGCTCATCGCGTAAGGCGAGCGGCGCACCGAGGGCCTCCATGGTAACGATCGCGCGCAACAACGAGGAGCGGCCGCGTAAATCGGCGAGCAGCGGGTTCACCGGAGGTGCGGGCGTCACCGCCAGGGGCGCGGTGGGGCGCGCGGGCGGCGTCGGACGATCCGGTGCAGATTGCACCCGAGCGGCCGGCCGCGCCGCCGGTGTCGCGGGGGCAGGTGGCGGAGTCGGTTGCTGCGCTGCCGTGGTCGCGAGCAGCGCGTTGGCCCGCGCGCGTAAGTCCTGGCCGGTCTTGCGCGTAGCGGGATTGGGACTCGATTCCATCGCCGCCGCCCGCTGGAGCATCGTCTGCGCGATGCCGCTCGCGCCGGCTCTTCCCGCGAGCGCTTCGACGACGGTGCTCAGCAATTCGTACATCTGCGGCTACGTCGCGGGCGGTGCCGGCGGAGGCATCTGCGTCGGAGGTTGCTCCGGCGGCGCGACCCCTTGGCTGATCGCTCCGCGCATCTCGGTGTCGGACTTGATGTTGTTGAGCCGGTAGTAATCCATCACGCCGAGGTTGCCGCTGCGAAACGCCTCGGCAATCGCTTGCGGAATCTGCGCTTCCGCCTCGACGACTTTGGCGCGCATCCGCTGCGTCTCGGCCTTCTGCTCTTGTTCGCCGGCTTGTGCGGCATATTGGCGCTCGGAGGCTTTTGCCTGCGCAATGCGCCGGTCGGCTTCGGCTTGGCTCATCTGCAGTTCGGCGCCGATGTTCTTGCCGACGTCGACGTCGGCGATGTCGATCGAGACGATCTCGAAGGCCGTCCCCGCGTCGAGCCCTTTGGCGAGCACGTTTTTCGAAATCCGATCAGGAAATTCGAGGACCTCTTTGTGATCGATCGCCGCGCCGACCGCCGAGACGACGCCCTCACCGATGCGCGCGACGATCGTCGGCTCCCCGGCGCCGCCGACGTAGCGATCGAGATTCGTGCGGACGGTGATCCGCGCTTTGACGTTGAGCTGAATTCCGTTCTGCGCCACGCCCTGGAAGAAGGGTGTCTCGATCACGCGCGGTGTGACCGAGGTCTGCAGCGCGTCGAGCACGTCGCGGCCGGCGAGATCGATCGCCGCGGCACGCTGCCACTCCAGCGGAATCTGCGCGCGCTGCGCCGCGATCAGCGCGAGGGTGACGCGTTCGACGTTTCCGCCGGCCAGATAGTGCGACTGCATCTGATCGACGGTCAGCGGCAAACCCGCCTTGCGCGCGCGCACTAAATTCGTCACGATCACGCTGGGCTGGATGCCGATGAGCCGCATGCGAAAGAGCGCGAAGACGTTGAGTGGAACGCCCGCCGCGATCGTGCGAATCCACAGCCCCACCGGAACGTAGTACAGAAAGATCGACAAGAGGATGATGACGACGACGACCGCCACGACGACGCCGGCGCTGACTAGACCCGCTGTCTCCACGAAAGACTCCTAACGCTCGGATGAGAGAGGACGCACGAAGATGCGCGCGCCCTCGACGCGCGTCACGCGCAGAGGCGTTCCCGCTGCGACGAATTCACCCTCGGTGAGCACGTTGAGGCGCTCGCCGTCGACGGTTGCCACCCCCGCCGGCCGCAGCAGCGAGGCAGCCTCACCGGTGTGCCCGAGAAATTGTGTGTAACTCGTGCTGGCGACGTAGTCACTGCCCTGCGCGCTCGAGAAGACGAAGCGCCGCATGAATGCGCTCTGCGGGAAGGCACGCAGCGCGAAGACGATGGCGATGACGGAGAGCACCAGCGCAATTGCCATCGCCTGCGCGGCGGCGTAGCTGAACGCCAGGCCTCCGAAGGCAAAGAAGACGGCGGCGAGCAGCGCCAGCGCACCGATGATCCCGGAGATTCCGTGCCCCGGGACGACGTGCAGCTCGAAGAGGATCGCAAGTACGCCGAAGACCGCGAGCACGACGACGAAGCCGTTGGAAAAGCCGGCGTAGACGTGCGCGCCGAAAAAGAGCGCCAGCGCGCCGACCCCGACGAGACCCGCCAGGCCATTCAACGTCTGCAGCTCGATGATGAGGCCGAGCACGCCGATGGTGAGCAATATCCCACTGACGTCGGGGCTGCTCGCAAAGCGCGCGAGCTGCTCGCCGAAGGTGTATTGCTCGGTGCGAAGAGGCAGCCCGTCGAGGTGCGCGACGCGCAGGGCGTCGGGTAACGTCGGTGCGATCGCATCGGCATAGTGCGCGCGCAGCGCCTCATCGGCGGTCAACGTCAGAATCGCGCCGGGGGCTTTGTACGCCGGAAGGTTCACGTTCGCGTCGACCATCGCCGCCGCGAGCACCGGATTGCGATGGTTGCGCGCCGCGGTCGAAGCGAACTCGGCACGCAGCGCCGAGACGGTCTTCACCGTCTTCGGAATCGGCTCGGCGGCGCCGAGGCTCGAACCGGGCGCCATGATGATCTTCTGTGCCGAGATCGTGATGAGTGCACCGGCGGAATACGCCCGCTGCGCGACAAAGGCGACCGTCGGAACCTGCGCGCGCAAGAGCGCGTCGCGAATCTCGAAGGCTGCGTCAACGAGGCCACCCGGCGTATTGATCTCGAGCACCACGGCCGCCGGACGCGTACGGTTGGCGTCATCGATTGCGCGATCGACCAGGTGCGCCATCCCGGCGTCGACCGTGCCGTCGATCGGGACGACGAGCACTTCACGTGAGGCATTCACGGGCGCCGCAACACCGGCTGCAAGGCCGGCAAAGCCAACCAAAAACGCAGCCCCGAAGAATGCCAGGCGCGCCTTTGCTCCCATACCCGTTAGTACCCGGCGCGGCAGACCGAAGTTACGACGACGGTGCTACGCCGTCGTGAGGCTTTTGAGTTCTTCCAAGACGACCGTACGGATGGTGTTTCCGTCGGTCTCGCCTTTGAGCTGCGGCATCAGCAGCTTCATGGCGGCGCCTTGATTTCGCTGGTCGGAGGGGAGGGCTTCGAGCGCGGCGCGGACGGCGGGACGAATCTCGTCAGCGGTCTTCTCGCGCGGCACGAACGCCTGCAAGAGATCGCGCTCCCGCGTCTCCTTGGCGACGAGCTCCTCGCGCCCGGCTTTGGCGAATTCGTTGATCGAGTCCGTGCGCTGCTTGACCAGCTTGCGGATGACGTCGAGCTGCTCATCGGCTTCGAGTTCGCGGCCGGCTTCGATGCGGCGGTAGGAAAACGCAGAAAGCGCGGATCGAAGGGTATCGACCCGCACTTGATCTTTCGCCTTCATCGCCTCTTTGAGATCGGCTGTGATGCGATCGCGTGGTGTCATGCGCTCTGCGGCCTAGCTGCGGCGCTTGCGTGCGGCCGCCGACTTCTTCTTCTTGCGGACGCTGGGCTTCTCGTAGTGCTCGTGCTTGCGGGCTTCCGCCAAGACGCCGGCCTTCTGGGTGGCCTTCTTGAAACGGCGCAGCGCACTCTCAATGGTCTCCCCTGGTGCAACGCGGATCTCCAATGAACAACCCCCTCTCTACAGCCGCCGGGTCTGGCGGAAATACGAACGACCTCTTCTTTTATCATAGCGTGACCCCGCAGTCAACGTTGCCGCAGCCCCGGAAAGCGGTTATACTCCGGGTATGAAAACAGCCGTCTCCCTCCCGGACGACCTCTTCCGGCGGGCGGAACGGCTTGCCACGAAGTCGGGCCGCTCGCGCAGCAAACTCTTCGCCGAGGCGCTGGACGAATATCTCGCGCGTCACGCCGGTGACGAAGTAACCGAAGCAATGAACCGCACACTGGACGAGATCGGTGATGCCGGCGACGGCTTTGCACGGGCTGCGGCGCATCAACGTCCCTTACCGCGAGGAATGGATGTCGAGCGACGAATGGACGTCGAGCAAGGAGAGATTTGGTGGGTCGAGTCTCCGGAACCGGCCGGTTCCCGGAGCGGATTTCGCCGTCCCGTCGTCATCGTGCAAAGCGACGCGCTCAACGGTAGCCGTCTCGGCACGATCGTCTGCGTCCCGTTGACGAGTACTTTGAAATGGGCCGCGGCGCCCGGAAGCGTCCTCCTCGACACTGCGGCGACCGGTTTGCCGAACGATTCGGTCGCCAATGCCGCTCAGATCACGTCGCTCGAGAAGGCTTCGCTCACCGAAAAGAGCGGCAAGCTGCCCGGGGCAAAGCTCAAATTGGTACTCTCCGGAGTCGACGTCGTTCTCGGAAGGTAACCGCGAACTACCCGGGAGGCCAGGTCATGTGCCGGCCGCCGAGGATGTGCAGATGGAGGTGGGAGACCGTCTGGCCGCCTTCGGTGCCCTCGTTGACGACGATGCGGTAGCCGGCGGGGGCGGCGCCACGCGCGACGGTACTCGCCAAGGTGAAGAGCCGCCCAACTTCGTCAGGCTCGGCGGCCGCGACGAACTCGCCCAGGTTGTCGGCGTGGCGCGCCGGGACGACGAGCAGATGCGTCGGTGCCATGGGGTTGAGATCGTAGAAGACGACCGCCTCGTCCGTACGCATGAGCTCGCGCGCAGGGATCTCCTTGCGCACGATCTTGCAGAAGAGACAGTCGGGCCTGGTACGATCGATCACGGCGTTGCCTTCGGCTTCATGAGCTCGAAATTCAGAATGGAGTCGGGGCGAGCAATCACACCGCCAATCGACGACTTCATCGCCAGCGGCACGGTCGTGTGGACGATCGAGACCGCCGGCACTTGGTCGTGGATCAGGTCGTTGGCTTGCATGTAGATGGCGTTGCGCGCCGCGCGGCCAATCGTCGTCTGCCCCGCGAGCATCAACTTGTGAAACGTCGGATCGCGCCAGAACGAATAGTTTTGCGCGGAGCCTTTGATCGCACTGTCTTGGTCGAGAAGGTCGTACATGAAATTGTCGGGGTCGCCGTTGTCGCCGATCCAGCCGATCAGACACATCGGATGCTCGCCGTTGCGAATCTTCTGCAAGTAGACGCCCCACTCGAACGGTTCGAGCGTCACCTCGATGCCGGCGTCGTGCAAGTCGGCCGCGATCGCTTCGGCAACCCGTTGCGGCTCGGGCATGTACGGGCGCGGTGCAGTTCCGTAGTAGAGCTCCGTCGAGAAGCCGTGCGGAAAGCCCGCCTCCGCGAGGAGCGCCTTTGCGCGCGCGACGTCGTGCGGATACGGCTGCAGCCTCGGATCCTCACCCAGCATACCGGGAGGCGTCCAATTTCCGGCAACGACGGCTCCCTTGGAGTAGAGGCCGTGGACGATCGCACGCACGTCGACGGCATACGCGATCGCGCGGCGCACACGCACGTCGCCGAAGGGTTTGCGTTCGAGATTGAGCGCGAGGTACGAGACGTTGTTGCTGGGCTGCTCGTAGATCGTGATTCCCGGCTGTGCGGCGAGCGCGGTTGCGTCATCGGGACGCGGGTCCGTCAGGCCGTCGATGTCGCCCTTCTCCAAAGAGAGGACGCTGGTGGCTTGGTCGGGGATGTCGCGCACGATCACGGTGTCGTATGCGGGCTTGGGCCGCCAATCGGGATTCGCGGTCAACGTGATGTGGTCGTCCTTGACCCATTCGCTCACCTCGTACGGGCCGGTGCCCACGGGCTGCAAGGAATAGGCGACCGCGTCAGCCTTGATGGCGCGCGGCGATCCGATGGCAAACGACGGCATCGCGAGGTTTCGTAAGAAGGGACCGAACGGTTCGCGCAAGGTGAAGACGACCGTCCGCGGGTTGGGAGCGCGCACATCGACGATGAGCCCGGGAAATCCGCCGAACTGGCTCTCGTAATATTCATACGGATAGGCGCCACGGTAGGGATCGTTCGGCAGCCGCCAGCGATCGAAATTGAATTTCACCGCGGCGGCGTCTGCCGGCGTCCCATCGGTGAAGCGCACGTGCGGGCGCAAGACGAACGTCCACGTCTTGCCGTCGGGCGAGCTCTTCCACTGCGTCGCGAGCGCGGGGATCACGTCGAAGGTGCCCGGCCGGAAAGCGACGAGCCCTTCGAGTACTTCTGAGGCGATGTTCAAGGAGAGGCCGTCGGTCTCGTGCGCCGGGTCGAGGCCGACCGCATCCTTGACGCGCGCGATGATCAGCTCGTGCGTCGCCGGCGCGCTCGCCACTCCCCCACCGCAAGCAGTGAGTATAAAGACGGCCAACAGCAGGGAGGCGACGGCATTCATGGTGCTTGGACGATGAACGACCAGCTGCGCTCGCCGACGTTCCCGGCGGCATCGGCGACGCGCACGGTAACGTGGATCTCGCCTTGGGGTAAGTCGACACCGGGGCTGTAGGTGATGAACGTCCCCGCGCGCGTCGCCGAGGCCGTGACATCGTGACCGTTGACGAGCAGCGTAATGCTCGACGAATTGATGTCGAGATCGCCGGGAGAGACGAAGGTGGCGTAGATGCTGGGGCGCGTGTTGTTCACCGTCTGCCCCGGCGGCGGCGCGACCTCGGTTACCTGCGGCGGCGTCGTCGAAGCGGAGAGCTGCGTCGGCGCAGTGGCTCGCGGCGCATCGTTGCCGTTCACGTCCAAATGGCCGTACACCGGAATCTGTAAGACGTTGAAGCGATCCGGGATCGTCATCTGACCGACGTACGTTCCCGGTGTCTGCTCGTGCATGGGGATCCCCACGACGTCGTCGCCGACGTCGAAGGTCGCCGTCCCCCCGGGCGTTCCAACGAGTTGCACGGTGAACGAATCACCGGCGCGCAGCGGATGCGTCGCCGAGATCGAAAAGGCGGTAATCGTCACCGTCGTCGCCGGCGCTTTGGTCTGCAGCGAGGGCCGCGAGGCGATGATTTCGCGCAGCTCGCCGCTCTCCGGATTGCTGCGCACGCTCACGTAATCACCGACCTTGAGATCGTCGAGGGTCGCCGGCGCCGTGTTGAGCGTGATCGTCGTCGAACGGGACGGCGTGATGACGCGCCCGTTCTGCAAGACGAAGGCCGAGGGCGAGACGGCGGCAATCGTGCCGCTCGTCGACTTGTAGAAATCGTGCACTTCGACAACGCGCCCGTCGCGCGTGAGCACCGCGCGCAGGGCATCGCCCACGTGCACGTCGGCCAAGGTAGCGGCGGTCTGGGAATGCACGGTCGCGTCTTCGACGTAGACCAGCGCCCCGGACGTGATGGAGATCGTGCGCGAGATGCCCGCAGCGATGACCGTAACCGAGGGGGGCGCCGAATTCAGATCGATGGCGGAGACGACGCCGGTGACCGTCGAGCCGCCGTCTTGCGAAGGCTGCTCGGGCCCGATGTTCTTACCGATGTAGCCCGAGACGATCTCGAGACGCGCCCCCGCTTGGTCATAGGAGACGACCGCACCGACTGCCGCCGTGAGGACGCGCAGCGGCACGTAGAGGACTGCGCCGCGCCGAATCACCGGACCGTCGAGCCGTTGCGGTGTTCCGTTGACGAGGATGACGTCGCTGTTGAGCCGGAAGACGACGCTGCCTTCGGGAAGCGCCGCCGTGAAGCCGGAGCTGCTCTCCCAGACGCCGATCCCGAGGGCGGCAAAGATCGCCCGCAACGGCAGGTAGACGCGGCCACCGACGACTTGTGGTGGGGTCTCGGTCTGCAGTCGCTCGCCGTTGATGAAGACCTCGATCGTACGCACCGGCCGTTCGGCGGTGGCGGTTGAGGGAGCAACGAGCGCGGCACGCACGGAAGCAGACGCGGTCGCGCGCGTCGTCGCGCCGGCCGCTGCCGTATGGAGAACGGAGAAGAAGACGGTGAGCGCCGCCGCAACCCTTGCCGGTCGATTCATCGAGCCTCGCTTTCCGCCAAAACTTCTCGATACACCTCGGCGGTCGCTCGTGCGCAACGGTCCCACGTGAGACCGCGCGCGATCGTGCGGAGTGCGTCGCGGCGCCCCGGCTCCGGTTGCTCGAGCGCCTGCGCCATCAAGGCACTCAGCGCTTGCGTATCGCGCGCTGGGAAGCACTCCATGTGCGGCGCGAGGACGGAGGGGGCAGCTTCGGCGGTGGCGATGACGCGCACCCCTACCGCTGCTGCCTCGAGCATCGAAAGCCCGAAACCTTCGCAAAGTGCACCGTGCACCAGGGCAACGCTTCCCGCGTAGAGCCCTGCAAGACGCTCGTTCGTCACGTCGCCGAGGAAGCGCAGCGTCCCGTTCCTACGCGTCGTGTGCCACGCGGGCGGCAGGTCGTCGTCGCCGGTGAGCCAGAGATCGACGGCAACGTCCTCCGGAAGCGCCGCCCAAGCGTTGAGCAAGGTCGGCAAATCTTTGTGCGGCCGGTGATTTCCGGCATAGAGAAAATACGGCCGCTGCGCGATTTCGGGGATGACCGGCGCGAGATAGACGTCGTCGACACCGAGCGCTACGACACGAACCTTTTCCGGCGCGACGCCGAGCAGCGCCCGCAGATCGCCGATCGTCTTCTCGTCGTCGGTGAGGACGCGTGCTGCGCGCGCGCAGACGGAACGCACGACGGTGTGATAATACGGCCCCACCCGCCGTTTGACGAACTGCGGAAAGCGCAGGTGGATGAGATCGTGGATCGTGATGACGAACGGCCGCGGCGCGAGCAGCGGTGCGTAGAGCGAGAGGAAGTGCGTCAGCCGCGGCCTCGCCCGCGCGAGGCGCAAGGGGAAGACGAGTTGCTCGTCCAGCGAGAAATTTGCGCCTTGCGTGAACGTCGCAAAACGCAGGTCCGGTGCAACCCCTGGGAGGCGCGCCGTCATCTGCGCCGCATACGCCTTCATTCCCACCGACATCGGAGGCGTCAGACGCGCATCCAGTGCGATGTCGATCATCGCCGGACAAATGCTTTGGCGCTGGCCGCGGCCGGATAGAGCGCGGAGCCCAGCGCGATGATTAGGCCGCGCCACCCGTCGCGCCAAGCGCCGCGCACGCCGAAGAGCCAGACCAGACGCACCGGAGCTAGCACCGCATCGCGCGCAAGCCGCAGGAGGCTCGGCCGCAAGCCGCGCGCTTCGATCGTCGTGTACTGGTGCCACTTGCGCCAGTACGACCCCAGCGTCGGATACGAATCGTGGAGCAAGGTGCCGTCGAGCGCGGCGAGTTCGCCTTCAACCTGTAAGCGCTCGTGGATCTCTGCGGTCCCGCCCGCCGCCGGTCTTCCCGCGACGCTCGCCCGTTCGGTACGGACGAGACGCAGCACCGCCTCATCGCCCCAACCGGCGCCGTGAATTGGCCGCCCGCAGAAGAACGTCGTGCGCCGCATGCGATAGCCTGCCGTCTGCGACGACGGCTGCGCCGCCGCCAACGCCGCGCGCAGCGTGCCGTCGAGCTGCTCGTCGGCGTCGAGCATGAAGGTCCACGGCGTGCGCACCTCCGCGAGCGCGAAACGCCGCGCCTGCACGAATCCTTCCCATCCCCGCACGTGGATCGTGGCCCCCGCCGCCTGCGCCACGGCGACGGTCGCATCGGTGGACTGCGCGTCGATGACGAGCAATGCCGATCCCGGAGTCACGCTTGCGAGCGCACGAGGAAGGCGCGACTCCTCGTTGCGGGTGAGGACGACGAAGGTGACGTCGGCGGGATTCAGGTCGCGCTGCGAACGCGGAGTGGTTGCTCCGTCTGCACCGCCGGCTCCGTCGTCTCCGCACGCAGTCTCGCATGCGCCAGCGCGGCGCCGATGAAGTCGCGGTAGAGCGGCGACGGCCGGGTCGGGCGCGATTTGAATTCGGGATGTGCCTGCGTCCCGACGAACCAGGGGTGAGCGGACGGCTGCAGCTCGATGCACTCGACGAGTTTGGTGTGTCCGTTGACGTGGTGCCCCGAGAAAAACATCCCATGCTCGGCAAAGAGTGCCGCATAGCGGTTGTTGAACTCGTAGCGGTGACGGTGCCGCTCGCTGATCTCGAGCGTCCCGTACGCCCGCGCCGCCAGTGAGCCCGGCTCCAAGGTACAGTCGTAGGCACCGAGGCGCATCGTACCGCCCATCATCGACATCGTTCGCTGCTCGGGCAAGAAGTCGATCACCGGATCGGGTGTGGTTTCGTCGACCTCGGTCGTCATCGCGTCGGAGAGGCCGCAGACGTTGCGCGCAAACTCGATACAGGCGAGTTGCATCCCGTAGCAGATGCCCAAGAACGGCAGCTTCGTCTCACGCGCAAATTGAATCGCGCGCAGCTTCCCTTTGACGCCGCGAGCCCCGAAGCCGGGAGCGACGAGGACGCCGTCGACGTTCGCGAGCGCCGCCGTGCCGCTGTCTTCGATCGTCTCGGAGTCGAGACGGCGGATTTCGACGGCGGTGTTGTGCGCGATGCCGGCGTGATAGAGGGCCTCGTTGATCGAGATGTACGCGTCCTTGAGCTCGACGTATTTGCCGACCAGGGCGATGCGCACCCGGTCCTCGGGATGCATGATGCGTTCGACGATGCGCTCCCAGTCTTCGATGTCCAGGGGCCTGGTCGTCAGGCGCAGCTTGCGGATGACCGCCTCGGCGAGGCCTTCGCGCTCCAAATTGAGCGGGACGCGGTAGATCGTCGGCGCATCGCCGTTTTGCACGACGGCGCGCGGGCTCACGTCGCAGAAGAGGCCGATCTTCTCCTTCATCTCGACGGGGATCGGCGTCTCGGCGTTGGTTCTCACCACGATCGCGTCGGGCGAGATACCGATGGCGCGTAGTTCCCGGACCGAGTGCTGCGTCGGCTTGGTCTTGAGCTCGTCGGCGGCACCGAGATGCGGCACCAGCGTGAGATGGATGAACATCACGTTCTCGTCGCCGACGTCGTAGCGGATCTGGCGAATTGCTTCGAGGAAGGGGAGCGATTCGATGTCGCCGACCGTCCCGCCGACCTCGACGATGCAGATGTCGGCGCCGGATTTTTTGGCGACGCTGGTGATCTGCGCCTTGATTTCGTTGGTGATGTGCGGGATCACTTGAACGGTGGCCCCGAGATAGTCGCCGCGCCGTTCCTTATCGATCACCGAGGCGTAGATCTGGCCGGTGGTGACGTTGTTCGTACGGGTCAGCGACTCGTCGATGAAGCGCTCGTAGTGGCCGAGATCGAGGTCGGTCTCCGCACCGTCGTCGGTCACGAAGACCTCGCCGTGCTGGTACGGATTCATCGTCCCCGCATCGACGTTGATGTACGGGTCGAGTTTCTGGATACAGACGCTCAAGCCACGGCTCTTGAGTAGCCGGCCGAGCGAAGCCGCCGTTATCCCCTTTCCTAGCGAACTCACGACACCGCCGGTAAAGAAGATATATTTGGCCACGATGGGAGCTAGCGCTTCGGCGGTCCGGATACCGGCTCCCGCGTGAATCTTAAGAAACCACTCACCCGGGAACCGTCACCGCGATGAAGCGCTCGAGCCCGCCATAATCCTCGCCGATCTCGATGTGAGCGCCGCGAAGCGCGCGCTCGACCAGCTCCGACAGCGGCTCGATCGTATCCGGCGCAGCTTCGAAGAAACAGCTGGCACCGGGTGCCAGCAGCGGCGGCAACTGGTCCAGAAGCCGACGGTAGAGCGCCAGGCCGTCGGGGCCACCATCGACCGCCACGCGGGGCTCGAAACCGACGGGGTGCGGGATGATCGGCACCTCCGCGGTGCGCACGTAGGGCAGGTTGGCAACGACGCAGCTGAAGGGGAGGTGCGGCTCCAGGGGTTCGGCGAGATTGCCTTCGAGGAAGACGACGCGATCGGCGACGCCGTGGCGTATCGCGTTGTTGCGCGCTACGGCGAGCGCCGCCGCCGAGATCTCCGTTGCGTAGACCGGAACACTGCGGAGTTCCAACGCCAGCGTCACGGCGATTGCACCGCTGCCCGTACCGACGTCCGCGACGCGCGGATTTCGTTGCAACCGCACGGCGGCGCACGCCGCCTCAACGATATGTTCGGTTTCGGGCCGCGGCACGAGCACGTCGGGACCCACAATGAATTCTCGTCCGAAAAAACCTGCGCTGCCGACGATGTAGGCGACCGGCTCACCTTTGAGACGCCGCTCGGTGAACGCGGCGAACGTCGCCGTAAGTTCTCGGCTCACCGGCTCCCGCGCATGGCCGAGCAGCCACGCACGATCGCGTAGCGCGGCGTGGGCGAGGAGCAACTGCGCATCCAGCGACGGCGTCGGCGTAGCGCCCCGCAACGTCGCAACGGCACGACGTAGCGTCTCGCCGTATGAGACGATCTTCACACGCGGTTCTTTCGCCCCAAGTGTACCTGGTCATGCTCGCGGTATCGCACCGGGCATCACGAGCAAGGTGATCGGCCCCAGCAGAAGTGGTAGTGACGCAGAGTACGGGTCCCAGAACGTCCAACGCAACATCCTAGAAGCGGATGGAGCTGCGAACGTGCCGAAAACCGAGCTATGGCTGAGTCCGCGCTTCGGTACCGTATAATTCTCGAGCCTGAAGACGAAGGCGGCTACAACGTCGTCGTTCCGGCGTTCCCCAATGCGCATACGTGCGGCGACACACGTGAAGAGGCGATTTTCAACGCGCGCGAGGTGATCGAACTCATGCTCGAACACTTCGTAGCGAACGGCCGCGACATCCCGCCGTCCGACGCCGAGGACGCCCCGATCGTCATGATCGACGTCCAGCCGCCCGCAGCTTAGGGTTCCGAGTCAAAGCTTGGTTTCCTAAGGTTTGTCAGCGCGGACCCTGCTCGCGGAGGCGCTCGAATCCACCGCGCCCGTGTGCGAACGCGCAAGCCCCGCTCGGCCACTGAGAAAACTTAGCGGCGACAACTTCGACCTATCGGTAAATTTGGAAAGCAAGCCGTTTTAATCGGAGCGCAACGTGAGCAAACATTTGCCCGTGGTGTCAGGCGAAGAACTCGTGCGTGCACTTACGCGCGCCGGATTCGAGCGTCTTCGCAAGCGGCTCTCACGTTATTTTGCAGCGAGGGTCGATCGAGGTTGCCGTGCCGGATCACCGGACAATTGCCAAGGGAACTCTCGGGAGCATTTTGCGCACGATCGACATGACGCCGGATGAACTACGAGCGTTGCTGTAGGAATGAAGGCGCCCCGCGCGGCTACGTTTCCTCGCGGGCTGCCCAGAAACACGGAACGGCGATCTATGGAATGCGGCCCTGGACGAAGCGCTGGCGCAACACGCGAAGGCATGGCCTGGTTGATCAGGCCGAATCATTTCCACCCAGCAGCCGCTCGCGTTCGTCTTGCTGCAGCCGCGCGACGATCTTGCCGAGATCGCCTTCCATGATTTGATGGATGTTGCCGAAATTTTCGTTGATGCGGTGGTCGGTGATGCGATCTTGCGGGAAGTTGTACGTGCGGATCTTCTCCGAGCGGTCGCCGGTGCCGACTTGGCTCTTGCGCAGATTCCCCACGGCTTCTTGCGCCTCGCGCTGCTTGCGATCGAGCAAGATGCTGCGCAGCATCTGCATCGCGCGCTCGCGATTTTGCATCTGCGAGCGCTCCTCGCTGCACGCGACGACGACCCCCGAGGGGCGATGCGTGATGCGAATGGCGGATTCGGTTTTGTTGACGTGCTGACCGCCGGCTCCCGACGACTTGAAGGTGTCGACGTCGAGGTCTTTGGGATTGATCTCGATCTCGACTTCCTCGGCCTCCGGGAGGACGGCGACCGTCGCCGTGCTCGTGTGCACGCGGCCCTGCGCCTCGGTGACCGGGACGCGCTGCACCCGGTGGACGCCGCTCTCATATTTCAAGAAGCGGTACGGCTCGCCGCTTTTGACGGCGAGGACCACCTCTTTGAAACCGCCGGCTTCGCTGTCACTCTGTGAGAGCACCTCGACCTTCATCTTCAACGACTCCGCGTAGCGGGCGTACATGCGCGCCAGTTCTGCGGCGAAGAGGCTCGCTTCGTCGCCACCCGCACCGGCGCGAATCTCGACGAAGACGTCCTTGCCGTCGTTGGGATCGCGCGGCAGCATGAGTTCGGTGAGCTGCGTTTCGAGCAGGCGGCGCCGCACGCGCAACGCCTGCATCTCCTCCTCGGCGAGCGCGTGCAGTTCGGGATCACTGCGGTCGGTCAGGAGCAGTTCGTTCGCCTCGGTCTCGGCAAGGATCCGGCGGTACTCGCGATAGGCTTCGACGGTCTCTTCCAACTGCGCACGTTCTTTGGAGAGCGCGGTGAAGCGCGCTTGATCGAAAGCTCCGCCGGAATTGGCGAGTTCCATCTCGATCTCGTCGAAACGCTTGACCAGTGCATCCAGGCGCTCGCGATTGAACATCAGCTGTGCACCACAAAAAGAACGAGCCGCACTGCTGCAGCCCGTTCGACGTGTGGAAGTCTCCCCTTACGCGTTGGCGGCGGCTTCTTCGGCCTTACGGCGTGCGCGCTCGGCTGCCTCAGCCTGCTTCTTCTCGGCGGCGGCGACGCGCTGCTTGAACTTGTCGACGCGGCCGGCGGTGTCGATCAGCTTCTGCTGCCCCGTGAAGAGGGGATGGCAAGCCGAACAGATCTCGACACTGATATCTTTGAGCGTAGAGCCGGTCGTAAAGGTGTGGCCGCAGGCGCAGTGCACGCGCGCTTCGGGGAACCACTTGGGATGAATCTTCTCTTTCACAACCTGCATAGTATAACACCCTCGGCAAGGGTTGCCCACACCCGGCTACCCCCCTCCATCGGCCACCGGACCTGAGCGAACCCTCAACCGAAGGTGTCGCGAACAAGACGTTCGGAACTGCGCCTTGGCGACGTGGCCGGCAAAGACCTTCGCGTTTGCAGAATTGATCTGCAAAGAAATTGCGGGCCGGGCTAGACTTTCACGATAGCGCGAATCAGTGCGCGGGCAAAGGGGACGCCGATCCCGGTCAAGAGATCGTAGCCGGTTCCGGCATTGTAGCCGGGGTCGAGCGGGCCGGTCTGCGGCTCGGGAGTGGCTCCGGCGCAGCTATTGATCTGGCAGTACGGCAGCTGCGAATTGTTGCCGTAGGTGACGTCGTAGAAGGTGTCGGGATACTCCGTCGCGCTCTCGTAGATTTTGTAGAAGAGCGGGTTCGGGTCGCCGAGGCGGTACGAGCCGCCGTTTTGGCAACTCGGCGTCGCTTTACAGGCCTGCAGCACCAGGGCCCACATCGCCGCCATCTCCGGCGCGGCGACGCTCGTCCCTCCAACGTCGAAGAGCGAGTCGTACAGTGCGGAGCCGCTGTAGCTCGAATCGGCATAGAGGAGCACCGGCACGCCGGTCGAGACGTCGGCTTCGAGTGCGAGGTCGGGGATGTTGCGATAGCTGCCCGTGATCCCGGGAGCACCGGCCTGAAACTCGTCGGGCTCCTGCGACTGCAGGAAGTACAGCGAAATGCCGCCGCCGGTTGCTCCGTCGCCCCCGGTCGTCTGCACCCCCCACCCGGCGATTGGACCGATGAACTGGCCGGCACTGTCGAGCGGCGTCGTGACGCCGCCGACGGCAACGACGTTGGGATCCGTCGCGGGGTAGTTTACGCAGAGCTGATCCAGGTGCCCGGAGATGTCGCTGGCTTGGCAAGCTTCAGCCCCCGAATCGCCTGAGCTCGCAAAGACGGCGATCCCTTCGCTGGCAAGCGCAGCGAACTCCATCGGCTCGAGGCCGTTGCCGCTCGAGTCGAACTCGGCGGGGGGACTGCTCTGGCCCGGTTGAGCGACCTCGCCGTACTCGGCGCCCCCGAAACTCAGTGAGATGACGTCCGCCGTATGGCGGTCGATCGCCGTCTGCAGCTCTTCGTCGACCTCGGCGAGCCCTTGAAACGGCCAGCCGGGGCCACCGGGCTGCCCGGCCGGTTGCGACGTCGAGGTCGGACAGGGTGAGCCGATGACGGGGCTTCCGTTGCTGGCGACGCACCCATCGTTCGGATTGTAGGAGAGGTAGAACTCGATGTTTGCGTTGGGCGCGAGGGAGGCGGCTTGCTCGGTGTCGAGCTGCGCCTCGATGTCCTCGGGGTTGCAGGATACCGACGGTGACTCCGAGGGCGGTATGCCCGGCGCAACCCCGCCTTCTTCGGGCGGCCCGTCGGTGCAGTTGGTCGACTCGTCGGTCACCGGCAGCGGGGTCGTAAAGCCGCTCGCCGCATTGGGTGGCGGCGAGCTCCCCGGGTCGGCCGAGATGATCGTGACCGTTCCGCTTCCCCCCACGCCGTACAGTTTTTTGAAGGCGTCGACGTCGCCCTCATGGCCGGGCCCCTCTACGGAGATGCCACCGGTGCCGATGATGCCGATCGTGATGCCCGTGCCGGTGTAGCCCGCGTTGTAGGCGCCGTCGAAATCGAACGCCGCGGCGATCTGTTGCGGCGAATAGCCGGACTGGTTGCCGTTGGAAGCCTGCTGCGTCTTGACGATCGTGGGTGCGAAGCGCTTCGTCCGATGCACGATGTTCGCCGAGCCGACGACGGGGACGCCCGCGGGAAGCGACGGCGGCGTCATCGGCGCGATGACGGTCTCGCCGTCGTTGACGTACGCGCCGAATTTCGTGTGGAAGGCCGCCTCGAGCTGCGCTTGCGTCCCTTCGACGCGAAGCATCATCCGCGTCGACCACGTCGTGACGTTCAACCCTTGCGACGCGAAATAGGCGATTGCGGCATTTTGGTTCGCCTGCGTCGCTCCGTAGAGATCGGCGATCTGCTGCGGTGTGAGAAAGCGCCGGTAGCTCGGCGACTGCGGGTCAGCCACCGCTTTGGCGTACGCACGCAAGCCGTCGGGATTCTGCATCTTGAGCACGGCGTCGACCGCCATGCGCCCGAACGAAGCCGGCGCCACGAGCGTCGAGCTCTGCACGAAGTCCGCCGCATACGCAAAGCCTGTCGTGCCGGTCGAGCCGACCGGCCGCTGCGCGGTAACCGGCAACGCCCCCCCCGAAGAAGCACGGCCGCCACCGCACCCGGTGAGCGCGAGCATCAGGAAGATGGCCACCGCCGAGCGGCCGCGCCGAGGAGGCGTGATCATAACGTGAGACCCTCCGTCTTGGCGCCCAAGAAGAGCGATGCGTGCCTGCGCGTACGCGCGCGCGCGAGCAGCAAGCGAAAACTCGCGTCCGAGACGTAGCCGGTTTGCGATGAGAGCGCGAGCGTCCGGCGCGCGGCGCTGCTCAAGCCGAGCACGCTCTCCGCGGTCATCGCCAGCGTCTCGCTCGTCGTCGTGGTTTGGATCGGTGTGCTGTTGAACGAGAGCGGGGAGCTGGTTTGGCCGCTGTAGTCGTAATACTGGAGCACGATATCGCTGAGTACCGAGCAGACCACGCCCAGACCCGTTGCGGTATAGATCGTGCGCGTGTACGTCTCGCTCTCACCGAAGATCGTATCGATCGTCGCAATCGTCTGGACCAGTTGGTTGGTGGTGCGCCCGGCGAGCACTGACGTCGCGCCGCTACAGCCCGAGGGGAGCGCCGTCGGGCCGTTATCGACGTACGTCTGGTGCGAAAGCTGCGGCGGGTTCGTGTACCACAGCATCAAGGTTTGTTGCGTGGTGATCGCGCTCGGTCCGTTGAACCCCGGCGGATAGACGACGGTGATCACGACATCCGAGCCCGCGGGTGTCGGCACGCTGACCACGGTCCCGCCGTTGACGTTGAGACCTGAAAGCGGAAACGTGTACGACCCCGAGCCGTTGGAGGCTTCGATCGCCGTCGCCGTCGTTGCACCGCCGGGATAACTCGTACCTGACGGATAGGTGATGTTCTCCGTGTACGAACCGTCGGCGTTCACGGAGCGCTGTGTGACTTGGCCGTCCGGATCGGTCTCGGTCTGCACGAGCGCCGCCGTGTTGGGCGTCCCGATCTGCCCCGAACCGGACTCCGGGATGATGTCGATCAGGCCGTTCCCGCTTCCGTAGGTCGTCTGGTATGTCACGCCATCGCTGGTGGTCTCGGCTGCGCCAATCTCTTGCACGTCGGTGGAGGCGCCGCTCGGAACGTACGC
>DATJTD010000149.1:0-16153 GCA_035503775.1 Candidatus Acidiferrales bacterium | reverse complement strand
AACCACGCACTTCGCCATCTTGGATTACACGCTGACGAAGAGCACGGAGCCGTACCCGGGTTTCGTTACTTAACCGGGTCATCTCGAAGCAGCTCGGGGGCCGGACCACTCCGCTTGAGTTCCTCGAGTTCAGCCAGCGTGCGCGGCCAATCGCTCTTGAGGAGCCGGGACAAGCTGCGGTCGGCGAGCAGCTTGCCATTCGTTTGACAGCGCGCACAGTAGTTGGTCTCGTTGTCCGCATAGCGAATGCGCTGCACCGAATCTCCGCACCGTGGGCACGCCTCTCCAAAGCGACCGTGAACGGACATCTCCTTACGAAACGCGGTGACGCGTTCTGGAAATTCTCCGTTCGTCTCGGTGGTGAGCCGATCGATCCAGCTCTGAAGCGTCGCGCGCGTGGCAGCGAACAACCGCTCCCATTCGCCGGCGGTGAGTCTGCGCGTGAGCGCGACGGGCGATAAGCGTGCCGCATGCAGTATCTCGTCGGAGTATGCGTTGCCGATCCCGCCCACGATGCGCGGATCGGTGAGCGCACGCTTGAGCGTGCGGTTTTCGGCGGTAAGGGCGGTACGGAATGCATCGAGATCGCTCGCGAATACATCGATCCCACCGGCATCGAAGGCACGAAGAGCCTCCTCGCCCACGACGAGGTGCAATGAGGCACGGCGTTTGCTGCCCGCCTCGGTGAGCACCAGCGTCCCGTTGGGAAAATCGAAAGCTGCGAGGCCATTACGTCCCGTGATTTTCGCACCGGGCGGACGCCAGTGTAAGCGGCCGGCGATCATGAGATGCACGACGAGCCACAGGTCGCCGTCGAGACCAAAGGCGATGCGCTTGCCGATCCGGCGTACCTTGCGAACGACGAGCCCGGTGACAGCCGAAAGCGGAGGGTCCGCCGTGCGCAGAAGCGAGACGCCGGCGACGCGCACCCGCTCAAGCGGCTGACCCACGACCCGCGGCTCGAGTGCACTGACGTACGCGGCAACGTCAGGGAGTTCCGGCATGGCACTCGCATTTCGTCGCCGAGGCCCGACGCCTTCCGGATGCTCGCTGAATTTTGAGGACGCCTCGCAAGGCGCGGCGTTACGGTGTCGCGGTGAAAGCCGACATATACGGGGAGGTTGCGAAGCTCGCGAATACCGGGAGTGTCGTCGACGTGAGCGTCCAGCCTTGCGACGCTGCGCCCGTCGCGTCGAGATAGGCGAATGCGCGCACCTGTGGATACTGCGACTGCAACACCGATGCGGCGCCGGTCAAGAAGGCCTGCTGGTTCGCGCTGAGCGCCGCAGTCTCAGAGATCATGAGCGGCTTTTCCTGGAACTGGGCGAGCTCGTTGCCGAGAATGAAGAACGTCCCTTGGAACGATAGACTGTTCGTGTCATAGTCGTCCATCGCGACCCAATCCACATCGTCGTCGCCCGGGTAGTACTGCCCCGGTCCGCCGTGGGCGTTGGAGACGCACCAGACCCAGATCACATTGGTCACGCCTTGCGCGGCAAAGACGTTGCGGATATGCTGCCACGCCAAGATGAAGTTTGCCGGCGAGAAATAGCCGCCGGGCAGGTCGGTGTTCGCGTCGTAGCACGACGTACGCCCGTTGTTGGTGTCGTCCAGGTTCATCTCCCAGAACCAGCGCAGGAAGATCGGATACCCGAACGCCTTGATTGCGTCTGCCGTGGCGATGAGCGTTGCATCGTCTTTTCCGGCGGCGACGTTGGCATCGCTGTCGCCGCAGTTCCAGGCATCGAACGGGATGCGTCCGTTTGCGACGTCGTCGCTCTCCTCGGGCCCGGGAAACGGTTTGTTAAAGCCATAGTAGTGAATATTGAACGCAAGCTTGCGGCCGATCTGCGATTCGAACGCCGCCGTGTCCGCCGGTGTATTGACCGGGTCGCCGTTGGGGTTGGCGTATGCGCCAAGGTAGGTAGTCCCCAACGGCGGAACGAGCGGACCGGACGGTAGCGTACCATTGAAGACGGGGGGCTGGGGCAAGATGCTCTGCAAGCTGTCGTAGAGATCGCTCCAACCGTTGACTTCGATCCCGAGGAGCTTATTGTTCTGGGCGGAGATCGACTGCTGCAGCTGCGCAAGGTTCGCTTGCAAGGTCGCCGGGCTGACCCCGTAGTAGCTGGCCGGGTTGAATTTCGACGTCCCGCTCTCGACCCAAAACGGCTTTGTCATCTGTGAGAGCGACGCCGAGACGTTCGAGAGCTGCACTGCCGCGGAGTTTCCCGGCGCGTCGAGGATCACGCCGCTGACGCCTGCGACGGCCTGAAGCGATGTCAACATCGTCGCTGAGGTTGCGGGGTTCTGCAGCGTCGACCAGTCGTCGTCGGCGACGAAGAACGTCTGCTTGAACGCCGAGGCGGCGGACTGCGTGGTGAGCGTCTGCACGAGCGTGAAGTAGGACGTAATCACCGATTGTCGCGCGGAGTTCCAATTCGTCGCCTGCTCCGGGTCGACATCGTAAAAGATGCCGGCAATCTGCGGGAACATGCCGGCGATCGTGACGAGCGACGGCACGTCGGACGGAAGCGTGCTCGGCGTCGCAAGCCACGTTGGACTACCGTCGACGACGTAGACGTTGGCGACGGCCATCATCGCCTGAAGGTTCTTTACTGTCGTCGGGTTGTTCTGTAAGAGGCTCGTGATGTCGTCGCCCGTGACCGGGACGAAAATCGTCGTGATGCCGTACTGCTTGGCATAATTTGCGATCAAGACGCCGTTGTCACAGATGAGCGAGTGCTCGAACGTGACACGCATCGTCGAGAACCCATTGGTTCCGGGAGGCGCAGTAGTTACCGGCGTCGGTGTGGCCGTAAGCGTCGCCGACGGCACGGGCGTCGGCGTGTGTCCCGGCGTCGCCGTAGATACCGGCGTCGGCGAGGCACTTGGAGGCGTCTCGGCGCGTGCAGGCGGCGAACCGCCTCCTCCCGAGCACGCCGCCAGGGTTAACAAGCAGCACAACGGGACGATCACGAGGCGCGACAGTCGAGCACGCACCGTAGCGGCAGCTGCCGGCGAGCCGTACCCACGGTCGATTTTTCGCATACCGCAAAACACGTCCAATGCTCTCGCTAACCCCGGGCGCGTGCCGCTCTATGCGAATGCGACTCCGGTAGCTCCCTGACGGGGATCGGGTCGTAACGATCTCCGCACGCGCCCGGCGCGACGAGCAACAGATTGTTCGCGTCGAGATAGAGCGTGCTCGTCTCGGCGTTCACCGCGCGCTCGCTGGCGTAGAGCGCATCAGCCTTCGCATGCACATCGGCGAACCCGATCTGGGGCTCCTGCTTGATCGTGTTGGACTTCTCGATCGCGGTCTTGAGGTCGAGCATCCGCGTATGTTGTTCTGCTAGGGCTTGGCGCAGCGTTGCGCTTTCGCTGCTGAGTTGTGCCATCAGCGAATCGACCAGCGCGGTCAGCTCGATGCGGCGCTGCTGTTCCTGAAGCGCAATCGCCTGGAGCTGCATCGCGTACTGCGCGCGCAACGCGTGCTGCTCTCCACCGCCCTTGAAAGGAAGCGCAAGATCAACGCCCGCTACGACACCGTATCCCGAGATGTGATGGTTGATGTCGGTGACGCTGCCCGCACGCGTCTCGAACGCGGCGTCGACCGAGGAGCCGGGAGCCTTCGCGAGTTGCGCCGTCTCGTATCCTTCGGCCTCGAGCTCGCCAAGCGTCGCATCCACGGCCTCAGCCGATTCCGTCGCCTCCTGCCGGTTCGGCGAGCAGTCGGTGTAGAATGTCGGATCGGTCGGGACAAACGGCGCGATGATCTGTCCGACGGCTGATTGGACGAGAGCGAACTCCCCGTCGGCGAGGCTACGGTCTTCGTCTTGCTGCGCGCGCACGCTCGCGATCGTCTCGAGAAAATCGAGGAGGTCGTTCTGCGTCCAGAAGCCGTTCCGAAGCAGCGCATGCGCACTATTCTCGTCTTCGTTCGAGAGATACGTCTGAGCCGCATCTACTTGACGCATATCGGTCCAATACTGCAAGTAGGCCTCACGCAACTCTGCGAGGCGCTCACGATACGCTTGATTCATCGCGATCCGCGCGAGTTGCTCACGCTTCTCCGCATCGAGTAGCGAGAGGACCTGATCGATATGCGTGTCGAGCGGGACCGTCAAACCCGCAGTCTGCTCGAAGCGCAGGACGTGGTCGTCGAGGTTTTGCGGAAGCTCGATGATCGCTTGCGGTCCGACGTCGTTGTCATACGTAAAAGCCGGCCCGACCTTGTCTTGGACTGCCTGGACGCCCTCCGTAGCGGCCTTGATCTGGAGCTCGTCGGCCTGGAGCGCGGGCGATGCCGGAAGCAGACCCTCCAGCGCGCTCAGCGTGCGCGTGCTCTGCGCGAGCACGCGGGCACCCGCGCCCAAAGCTAATGCAAGAGCGAGGGCGGTATACACGAACAGCCGCGAAGAGGGCCGTCCTCGCAATGGTCTGGCCAAGCTCATCAGAACAGTCACTTTTCTTTCCAGCACATCGTCGTCCCGCCAAATACCACGTCTTTCCCAGGCCTTTACCGTCACTCGGGTGAACGGCAAAGACTGCACGCCCGAGGTGTCGTATTTTCACGCGGCGGCTTCGCCGCGGTCTTTTTTGTCGGAGCTTTGGATGCAGCTTCGTTCCTGGCGCGGCTCGGCGCCGCTCCTTCCCCCACCGAAGCGCCCCTTCCCGTGGGCGCGGACGATTCTCGGCGTCGGCGTCGTCAGCCTTCTCGCATATATTTATATACCTGATTTCTTCTATGTCCGCGCCGATGCACTCGTGCAGGGAAGTTTGGTCCCGGTGGCGTCGCTCTACCGCGTCCGCGTCGACCGGCTTCTCGTGGGCTGCAACGACGCTGTGACGGCGGGGCAGCGAGTTGCGGTCGTGAGCAATTTCTTGGTTCAGGCGGATTATCAGCGCCAGTACCTGCAGAGCGAGCAGCAGTCGGAACTCGCGGAGATCGCGCTCCTTCAAAGCGTCGCGCAAGCGCAAGAGAACGCTGAGTCGCAGCATCAGCGGTATCTGGCCGCGGAGCTCGACGAACAGCGTGCCGCTGACACGCTCAAGTCCTACGATGCAGGCTATCGCGAAGGCGTCGTCTCCAAGATCGATTGGCAAGACCGGCACACGGAGTTGCAGACGGATGCCGCGTTGACGCAAAGCGCATACGCGGCCTGGCAACACGCGGAGCAGATCGTGAACCGCGTTCTCGCGGATCAAAAGTCGAAGGTCGCGGTCGATCGAAAGCTGATGAGTCAGTCGCACTCCCTCTCGACGCAGATCGGCAGCCAACCGCTGCTCGCGCCGGTGAGCGGGTACATCGTCGACTGCGTCGACCGGCCGGCGAACATCTTGGAACCGGGAACGCGGCTCTTCGACATTTACTCACCCGATCGCGCGTACGTCCTCGGCTACTTCAATCCAGACTCGGTCGCGAAGGTCCAGATCGGCGAGCCGGCCGACGTCTCGATCGCGGGGCTTCCGCACGGCGTGGCCGGGCGCGTCGCCGCGATCTACCCGGACCTCGTTCGATTGCCGCCGCAGCTCACGAAGTTCTTCTGGCAACACGTGCAGTTCTCGGAGTTTCGGCCCGTCAAGATCTCGCTGGACGAACTCTCCGCCGCGGACCGTGCACGCTTGTACTACGACGCGCAAGCGCGCATCTCGATCGCGCTGCATCAGCGTGGGCAGGACGGCTCGCAGACGACGGCAGAGTCACAACCATGACGGCCGAAGAAGACTTCGAGCGGCTGCCGGCGGTTCTCGCTGCGCTCCCGCGTGAGGCGCTGCTCCAACCCGTTTGGAATACGTCGTCACCGAAGGGCTTCTATTATCCCGGCGCAACGCCGGATGAGCCGATCCTACACCCCGATTCGCTGGAGTGGCTCGCCGACAAGGGCTACGCCGAGCGCGTCTTCGTCGATAGGCTCTCCCTCTGTCCGAACTGCGAGAGCCATGCGCTCAACGTTCACGACATCTGTTCGGCCTGCGGCTCTTCCAATGTCGTGCAGTTCACCGCGCTCTTCCATTTTCGCTGCGGATACGTCGGTCCGACGGAGACCTTCCGCGAAGAGCGTGAGGGGCTGCGCTGTCCGAAATGCCGGCGCATCCTTGCCGGCCCGGGTACCGATCACGACAGTCCGGGAACGTACTTCCGATGTTTGAACTGCACCGGGATGTTCCAGATCCCCGAAGTCGGGGCGCGCTGTCTCTCGTGTGGTTGCCGGTTCGATCAAAGGGGGATGCAGAACGTCAAGCAACGTGACGTCTTCGCCTACCGGATTACGGAGCTCGGACTGCGGGCGATCGACGACGCGACGGGCAGGCAGTCGTGAACGGGTACCTCAACTGGCTCTCGGAGACCCTCGACGGCTTCTATCTCCACTTCGGACTGAGCGCGATCCCAACGCTCTTGCAGAGCACGAATCTCATCTTCTGGATCGTGACTTTGATGTTCGTGCGATACCAGTTGCCGGAGCTCTTGCTCTACGTAGCCTACTTGCTGCGTCCCCGCTGGTTCGAGCCACCTGCGCTGAGGCAGTACGCCGGGCATGAGCCGCTGATCTCCTTCCTGATCGCCGGGCGCAATCCGGGCGTCGCCGTCCTCACGTGTATTCGCTCGATCCTCGAGAGCAACTACCAGAATGTCGAGGTGGTCTTCGCCGACGACAAATCCACCGACGACACCGTCGCGCTCGCGCGCTCACTCGAAGGTGACCGGCGCGTGCGCGTCTTCGCCAATCAGAACCACTCGGGCAAGCCCGCGAACCTCAACGTCGCGCTGATGTTCGCGCGCGGCGAGTTCATCTTCGTGCTCGACTCCGACAGTCAGATATTCCCGGATACGCTCCACAACATGTTGCCGTATTTCGAGGACCCCACGGTCGGCGGCGTCTCGCCGAGCATCCTCGTGCGCAATACGCGCGCGTCGATCCTGACGCGCTTTCAAGAGTTCGAGTACGTCATGACGTACACGCTCAACCAACTCTGGCGCGACAGCGGGAACCTCATCACCATCATGTCGGGGATGGGGACGATGTTCCGCGCGAGTGCGCTACGCGCGATGGGCGGCTACGACATGGGGCTCGGTGACGACACGGACATCACGATCCGTTTGCGCAAGGCCGGTTGGCGCCTACGCACCTCGCTGCGGGGGCGTATCTCGACCGACGTCCCGGTCACCCTCGGCCATCTCATACGCCAGCGTTCCCGCTGGACGCGCAACATGGTGAAGATGCGCTTGCGCAAGCACCGCGACCTAGGATCGTTCCGTTACGGCATGACCAATGCATTTTGCTTTTACGAGCAAGTCTTCAATCGCGTGCTGCATCCCTATTTCATCGTTGGGCTCGTGATTTACATGCATTTCGTCAAGGCTGCAGATACGCCGGTGGTCGTCGGCGGGCTCTTTTGCTTCGGGGTAGTGATCCTGGCAACGAAATTCCTGATCGGCCACGACATGACGCGTGGCGAGCCTCGCTTTGGCATGGCCTGGCTCGTACCGTTTTACGCATTCTATCGTTTACCGCTCTTGGCCGTTCAAGTCGTCCAGGTCACCCGTGAGCTCCTCATGATCAAGCCGTGGCACCCCTATGTACCGCGCCGCATTTGGGACAGTATCCCCTATCATTGACAGCGGCTCCCCAGGACGGCGGATCACCAGGCGAGGCGCGAGGCGTTTCACATTGTGAAATAAATCATGACTCCGCAGTTGCAGTCGAAAACTATGGCCGGAGCTCTGGCCATAGTTCCAAAAGGATTTTCCTGGCGGCGCGATTATAACAAGCTTCACGCCGGGGAGGCTCTATTTTTTTTGCTGAGAGGGCTTCTCAAGAAAAATCCTCGCCGGCGTCCTTAAGGATCTTCGTGAGAAGCGTTCACGGAACGTCTCGTTTCTTACTGAAAGCACGAACGAAGCGTGTGCGTGATGCTCTTCTGAAAAACGCCCATGGAGGAGGCATCTCGACAACATGAGCTTTGGAGAGGTGTGCCTATGCTTCTTTCCATCCATGTCCCCAAGACCGCCGGCAATTCATTCCGTGAGGCGCTGCTACGAACGTTCGGAGCACGGGTCTTCACAGACTATGGAGACTGGGCTGGCTTCAACCTTCCCGAGGTCAATGCGCGCCGCCAGGCGCGCGAGACGGCGATGCGCACCCGGCGCGACGAGTTGCTCGCCTCCTACGACGTGATCCACGGCCACTTTATCGCAGACAAATATCTTGGGCTCTTTCCGGAGGCCGAATTCATCGCGTTCTTCCGCGATCCGTACCAGCAAGCCATCGCGCACTATCACTTCGTGAAGCGTAACCCGCAGCGACCGCATCCCGAGGCGAGGATCGTCCAGGAGCGGCAAATGAGCCTTACAGAATACCTGGAGTGGGATGCGTTCCACAATCATCAATCGCAGTTCTTGGGCTCGCTATCGATCGAGGATCTTGCGTTCGTCGGCCTCTCCGAGCGCTACGAGCAGAGCCTCGATCTCTTCGCGCACACCTTTGGGCACAACTTGGGCGAGCCGTTCTTCGAGAACGTCAACGAGGGGCGCATGACGCAGGGGTACGGCGTCGGACCGGACGAGCGCCGCGTGATCGAGCGCACCCGCGCCGCCGACATCGAGCTCTACCGTCGTGCGCGTGAGCGTTTTGCGCGCCAGAGCAGGCGCATGCGGATATCCGCGTGATGCTGCGGGCTACGCTCATCGCCGCACTCATGTTGAACGCCGTGGGGGTGGCGATGAGTGAGCCCGCACCAAAGCTCCAGTGGATCATCAACGGCCCGGCCTTGCGCTATTTCGCCGCGGACGCCTTCGCACGAAGATTCTTCGAAGGGACGCAACCGCTGGCCATCCGCCGCCAAGGCGAAGCGCTGCTTCTCCCCGACGCGTGGGGGGCGCAGGAAGTTCGTTCGTTTACGAGCTACCGGGCGATCGCGGCGGCGTTTGCGAACGGAACGATCGGCAGTGGCGTGCGTGCCATTTTGTACGATAACGAGGCCTGGACGTTCACGCCGCGCGACGAACAGCGGCAGTGCGTGGAGTTCGCGCAGCGGGCGGCGCAGCTCGTGCATTCCCATGGCCTGCTCTTCATTGCAACTCCGGCGGTCGATCTGGTGCGCGCATACGACCCGATGTTTTCGGGGAAGCGCTACGATCGCTTCTTGCAGCTCGGAATCATCGGCGGCGTCGCGCGCTTTGCCGACATCGTCGACATCCAGGCACAGGGCTCTGAGCGGTCTGTCGCAACCTATAGCGCCTTCGTGCGCGCCGCCGCCGCGCAGGCACGAGCTGCGAACCCGCGCGTTCGCGTCTTCGCCGGTATCAGCACCAACCCGAACGGACAGAGCGTGACCGCCGACCAGATTCTCGGCGCCATCCGCGCGACGAGCGCAGACGTCGATGGGTACTGGTTCAACGTCCCCGCTCCGAGCCCGTATTGCCCGCGCTGCAACGCCTTCCGCCCCGATCTCGCCGTCGAGGTGCTGCGCGGCCTAAGCGAGTAGCCTGTGCCTTATCAGGCCCCTGAGGCGACACCGAAATACGAGTCGTCGAGGAGCATATCTTCGTAGAAGGCCCCGTAGCCGCCCTCGGGATGGCGGATATGGATCTCCAGCACCCACAAGAGCGGTGAGGGAGTGAAGTTCACGTCGGCCATCGGCCCGTCATAAATTGCGGCGTGGGGAAAATCGGAGAGCCGATGCCCGGAGAGGTCCATGTTGAGTTCCCAGCCGAGCTTTTGCGCTTCGGCGATGGCAAAATCGTAGAGTGCTTTGCCGGTGAGCTTCTCCTCCAGCCACTTGTGACGGACCGTATGAAAGAGCGCCTCCGCGTCCGCGCCGCACTTCTCCATCATTGCGTCGGAGCCGACGGTGAACGTTTCGCCGCCGTCGCCTTCCCACTGCGCGAAGACGGGGCCGATATCGAGGAAGAAAATGTCGGTCTCACCGAGGACGACGCCAGGATCGGACGGCGCGCCGAACGTCTTGAGCGTGTTGGGGCCGAAGCGCACGTAGACGTCATGCCAACCGCGCAGCATCGACTTCGAAGCGAGTATCTTTTTTGCCATCTCGACCGCGTCTTCTTCGACCATCCCGGGTTCGACGGCCGCTGCAATCTCGTGAATGGCGTCGCGCGTCATCTTGCGCACTTCGAGCATCTTTGCGACATCGTACGACGCACCGACGGCTTCGAGCTGTTCTTGGGCTGGAGCGGGGGCGGATTCGATCATGAAAGTCTCCTTCGGGTTGATAAGCGGTGAGACGAGCTACTACGTCGACGGCGGATCGAGCGCGAAGGTAAGCCCTTCGTGCTCGGGTCCAAGCGAAATCTGACATGCCAGACGGTGCTGAGGAGTCGTGCCGGCTAAGATATCGAGGAGCCGGCGCTCGTCGCGCGCGGCCTCGACGATAGAGGTCGCAGCCGACGTCACGAGCACGCGGCACATACCGCAGACGGCACGTCCATGACAGATGCTCGTGATGTCGACGCCGGCCGACTGAAGGCCATGCATGAGGTCCTCGCCAGCCGGAAGGCTGAGCGGAACCGCGCGGTCGTCCTCATCGCGCAAAACGACCGTGATATCCAGGCAGCGAGCCCTCCTTCGATTGGCCGATCTTCCGAACACCATAAGGGGGCCGCAGCCGATGACGACAGTACCACTTTTCACTTTTTTGAGCGAGCCGGTGGCATTTTTCGACAAATAGGACGCCACGTCGCTACCACTTCGGCCAAGAAGGGCATGCATCTGGCTGCTCCTCCGTGGGAGAGGCTCGTCAAATCATGAATCGACGAGGGGGAGCTCGGAGCGACGAAGCGGCCGTGACCTTTACGCTTTGCGTTGGTGCAGTGAGAAGCGGTTCCCCTCAGGATCGGTGACAAAGACCGCCGAGCAATTCGGGAAGGTATGGAGCTCGCTCACCGCCACGCCTTTGGCAACGAAGCGATCTCGCATCGCCTCTATGTCATCGACCTCGAAAGCGGCGCCGGTCGAGTTACCTGGAATGAAACCGAGCGTCTCGCCGTTGCCGATTCCAAAGGCCATCGGGCCGACGTTGAACTCGACCCAGTGATCGCCGAACGCCTGCCCCGGTTCCAACCCGACAACGTCGCGATAAAACTCGACCGCACGAGGAACGTCGCGGACGGAGTAGGCGATGAATGCCATATCTTTGACCATGATGCCGCTCCTTTCGCGGCATACTTGTCGATCCGCAAAGCCTTCGCCTTTGGTCGGGACGCCAGGGTCACGCGGCGCGCTTCGCACCGGACGAAACGCGAGCGCCGGCACAATGACCGGCGCAACGTTACCTTCTCCGCTGTGGTAGGCGAGGCGCATGCGCGCTGCACCGCGCACTTGCCGGAAGATACCGCTCGTTCAGGCTACAGAGGCCGTCCCGGTCGCGAACCGCAGCAAAACCGGAACTCAGAGAACGCAACCCCGGGATGGCATGCTCGAGCGACCTCGGCTCATTATCGAAGTAGACGCACGTCGCACAGCACGGAGCCTCGGTCTCGTTCAATGTCCGAACCGGCTCCAATAGCCGCCAAAGACAACGGTCGAGAGCAGTAAGCCAAGAAGCACGTTGACCACGACGCCGCTCGAAAAGGCCCAAAACGGCCGCTCGCCCACGGTCGCAAGGTCGCGAAAGCGTGTCGTCAATCCGATGCTCAAAAAGCAAAACGTAAACGCCCACGTGCGTAAATTTTTGATCGGTTCCACCAGATCGCTCGCAAAGCTGCTCTTGGTGTAGCTGGTGAAGGTGAGGTTCTGCGACAACAACGTGATGACGAAGGACGCCACCAAAAAACCGAGCACGAATTTTGGAAAGCGCCGCCAGATCTCACCGGGATCGGGACGGACGTCAACACCCGTCTCGTTCCAACGCGTCGTCGCAACGATCGACAAAACGAACGCCCACACACCGATCCAAATGTCACGCCCAACCACCTTCATGAGCGTGAACGTCGCGACCGCGTCATCAGCCGTACCGGTTATTTGTGGATCCTGCCCCGCGTAGCCGCCGTAGAATTGAGCGGCGGCCAACCCGGTTGCGTCGGCAAATTCCGATGAGCCGATCCATGCACCGGTAATCCCCGTCGGAAGAGCGAACGCATGCGAGGCGACGGGAAGTATGAATACCATGACGATCGCCCAAACGACGACCAGAGCAATTGCGATCGGCGCGTGCTCCTTCTTCGCTCCAACCGCGCCCGCAACGGCGATGGCGCCCGAGACCCCGCAAATCGCGCCGCCCGCGCCAAGCGTTGCCGCCAGTCGGGGGTCCAATCCCAGTCGCGTTGCAACGAAATAAATGACGCCGAAGGTGATCAGCGATATGATCGCCGCTTGAACGATTGCGACCGGACCGGCCCACAAGATCAACGTGAGCGGCAGCGTCGCTCCAAGCAAAACGATCCCGATCTTGATGTAGTACTCGACCCGGAAGCCTTCGGTCATCCAGGCCGGAAGACGGCCGAAATTCGAGATCGCCAGGCCAACGATGAGTGCGACGACCGGGGGCTCGAGGCTATAGCGCGCCGCTTGATCCCAAAGCCCGAGCGCAAAGATCGGAATCGCCAGGATAAAGAGAAAAGCAAAGGAGCGCAGAAAGGACGCGAGTCGCAGGCCGACGGCGCGTGCGCCGACACCGAGCAACACGGCCCAGGCGATGAAGAGCGCAACGTATTGCAATGCGTGCGAGCTGATTTGGCCTACGATGTCCGGGAACGCACTCCATTTTTTCGGAGCTACGGCGAGCCACTTGATGCTGTTGCCACAATCGAAAAATACGACGGCGACGACAACGATCGTGAGGCCGATCCAGACGGCCCACCAATCTTCTTTACGGAATAGTTCCTGGACCCAGCGGCTCGATTCCCGGCGCATCGCCCCGCCGCGAAGGCCTGTTTCGACGGACATAGTCTCTCTCGACTTTCTTAGCGCACTGACGTAAGTGGGTTCCTACAGTCGATTACGCAGCCGCGAGTCAGGACTAGATTACTCTCAACCAATCATCCCTTGTAGCCGAAAACGGGCACATCGGCGTGCACACGTTTCGAGCTTATCACTACGTCCCACCAGCTGTCAATATAACGCGTGTATTCTTCTTCTCAAGTGCAAACGTGCTGCCGCTCGAAAATCCGGAATGATTTTGGTACAGGGCCGGATTCAACGTAATTACGACTACTACATACGAAGGTGAGTAGCTGCGCGAACCGGTGTGTCACCGAGCGCCTCGAGCTGAAGGAGCTGCTCGGTGGCGACACCTAATGGACTCTTCCAACGTGCTATCTGAGGAACACACGGTCCGGCACCTCATCGTCTTATCGCTCGAAAACCGCTCCTTCGACCACATCTTCGCACGTCGATTCAACCCCGATCGAGCATTGTGGACGACGCCTCCGTTGCAAGTTGCAGTCGATCCACCCCACCAATTCGTCGACGTCCAGGCGCAGCTGCGCGGTGAGTGGAGCGCGCCTTGGAAAGGCGCGGCGCCAAGTCCCACGGCCGATCTGCGGCGCTTCGCTTACACACCCGCACAATTACCGATCATCACTGCACTGGCGGACCACTTCGTGCTTTTCGACCGCTGGTTCTCGGCTGTTCCGGGGCCAACATGGCCGAACCGGTATTTCATGCACGCCGGTACGTCGGGCGGCCTGGTTTTAAGCCCCGACCCAACCGACGTCCCGGCGCTGTTGCGGGGCAACCGGTACGACTGGGCGGGCGCGCTCGGGTACGAATTCCGTAACGGAACGGTCTTCGACGCCCTCGACCGGGTCGGTGCCACGTGGCGCATCTATACCGGCGACTGGTTACCCCAAACCATCTCGCTGCACGGCATGCCGGCAAAATACGTCTTCGCCAAGCTGCACGGCGGCACGGCGTTTCGCCGGTTCGAGCACCTCTCCGGAGATCTGGCAAAACCCGATTTTCCAAACTACGCGTTCATCGAGCCGCATTGGGATTTCAAACACGATTACCTGTACGGAAACTCCGAGCACCCGATCGGGAATATCGCCGAGGGCGAGGCGCTGCTCAAGCGACTCTATGAAGCCGTGCGAAACTCCCGGTATTGGGACACCTGCGCCATTCTCGTGCTGTACGATGAACACGGCGGCTTCTTCGATCACGTGCCGCCCGGTACGACCGTGCCGACGGGCGACGACGAGCGCTATGCAAGCCCGGAGCATCCGTTCGATTTCCGCCGGCTCGGCTTCCGCGTGCCGGCAATTCTAATCTCTCCCCGCGTCGAGCGCGGCCTGGTCGACTCGACGCACTACGACCATTCCGCAGTTCCCCTTTTGCTCGCCGAACTCTTCGGCATTCCGCGGCTCACCCCGAGGGTCGCACATCAGCCCTCCCTTGCCCGGCTCTTCGACGGCAAGATCAGAGATGATACGCCGCGGGAACTCCCACAAGTCTTTCGTGATCGAGCCGCGCTCATGCAATCGCGCCGGCCGGAGCCCGACCGGGGAGCTCTATCGCTTGCCATGCTCGTCGACAGCGCACTCGGCAGTTGCATCGAGCCGTCGCACTGCCGGGCGCTACGATCGCCGGTTGTCGCCGCGCGATACGTCGAAGACGTTCGAGCACGGCTGCAAGCGCGAACCTAGACACGCCCTCCGGGATGCACCGGGCTCCGCCGTTCGAACGAACTGCCGCGGATTTAATGGAACGTTAAACTAACGAGACGTCAACGGGCGTCGTGCTCGCGAGCCGACGCGTATACTCGGCAAATTCTCACAAAAAGTTTATCCCCATACCTGAAATAACGAACTTCTAGGTTGGAAGGATTTGCGTTGCCGTTTGGCCTAACGACGCGCCGAGACAGCAATTTTGGCTTCGTTTCGCGGCCTCATCGAGCGGGAGATTTGCGTGTCCGTTTTCACTGCGCGCTCATGGCATTCGCCCGCAATGCAAAATTGCCGCGTTGAACGATTCGTGCTTTTTCATCATGCCAGCTAACGTCTTCGTGGCGTGGAGGTCTTGAAATGCAGACCCTGAATCCCGCGACGCGCGCTCCGCGTCTTTCGTGGAACGGCAGCGTGCCTCGCCCACTTGCCGTACGTCCTCCGGCAGCGGCACCGGTTACCGGGCCGCAGCCTGCGCTCAAACGGCTCTTCGAGAGCATTACGACGGTCAACCACCAGGGGACCGTGATCGTCTTCGGCCGCGACGCATCGCCCGGCTCGACGGAGATCTATTACAACGTCCTCGACCTCAAAGTCACGACGCTTCCCGACGATCAGGAGTGGACGGGCTTCACGAAGCTCGACTTCCCCGATCAACTGCGCCCCGCCGGGCTGGGCATCATCACGCTCGACGACGCGAAAGGCAATCTCCTCGCCCCCGCGGATGCGCCGTTCAGCGTCGTCTCCGACGGGCAGTACGTCTGCCTCTTCCAACAATCGGCGCGAAACACGCTGCTGCTCTCGCGCTTCATGCTCAAGCGCGTCGCCGGCCCCAATGGGCAGGAGCCGTCGCCGGTTCTCGAGCCCGTGTGGGAAGTTCGCTTTCAACGCTCCGAAAAGCAAGACGTTCCGGGCGGCACGCGCGATTCGCAGAGCTACCTCGCGACCGACGGCACGCCGTTCATCGAGCCGATGATCGAGCTGCCGATGATCGACGGGCTCGTCGACGGCCGCTTCGCGGTCACAATTCTTCCCAACCAAAGCGGCACGAAGAAGAACTGGCAGTTCTTCGCAATTGACGACGCGACCAAACGCCTGAACCTCTTCTGCTTCCCGATGGACGAGGTAGGCCTCTTCGACCTCTCGGAGCAGCCGCTCGACGAAGAGGGGAACATCGCCCCCGATGCGTCGATCGCCTTGCAGTTCTCTAGCGGCGGATCGGTCGTGCCGCTGCGCTATGCCGGTGCGCCGAGCGCGACGATGTATACGCTCAACGAGCGCGTCGAGTCGACCAGTGGCGACAGCCTCTTACTCAAACGCACGGCTCGCGTCCTCGTCTCACTTCCGGTAACCAAAGCCGACGACACACGCTGGATCTCCACGCTCGATTTCGGGCTCTCCAAAGACGGAACGCTGGCGCGCATTGCCGACGACACGACCGTCTCGACGATCGATCCAGCAGACTACGCCCTGCAATTCGCAGGCGGTACCTATCTCACACTGCCGAACGCGCAGTCGTCGCTCTCACTC
>DATJTD010000148.1:0-6534 GCA_035503775.1 Candidatus Acidiferrales bacterium | reverse complement strand
GACGTGCTCGTCGACGGCGTGCGCTTGGAACGGCTACGACCGCGAGCGCGCGCCCGGCACGTGGCCCTGCTCACCTCCGACTCCGGTGCGCCCAGCGGAATGAGCGTCTTCGACGTCGTCGCTACCGGCCGTTTCGCGGCGCGCACGTGGTGGGGGTGGCAGGAGCGTACCGACGACCGCGAGGCCGTGCTCGATGCCTTGCGTTGCGTCGGTTTAGCGGAGTTCGCGGATCGTCCGTGCGAGACACTGAGTTCAGGCGAACGGCAACGCGCCTGGCTCGCCCTTGCACTGGCCCAAGGGGCGCGCACGATCTTGCTCGACGAACCGACGAGCCATCTGGACGTTCGCTTCGCCCGCGAGGTTCTCGCATTGCTCGCTCGCATCGCAGCCCAAGGCACCACGATCGTCGCCGTCTTGCACGACCTCGATGAAGCGACCGACTTTGCCGACCGCGTTGCGCTGCTCGGCACGGGAACGTTGCTGGCCGCCGGTACGCCGCGCGACGCGCTCGCGCCTGAGTTGCTCGAGCAAGCGTACGGCATTCCGTTTGAAGCCGTGCACGTCGGCGGCGTCTATCGGGTTGCGCCCGTTCGCGTCCCGGGGAGCCCGCTCTCACGATGAGTCGCGGCCACCGGTTCTCCGACGATGAAGTGCGCGGCGTCTACCGCGCCATCTACGAACGCCGCGACGTGCGCTCGTCGTTCCTTGCAGATCCGCTGCCCGACGACGTGCTGGAGCGACTCCTCGATGCTGCCCACCACGCACCGTCGGTCGGGTTCATGCAACCGTCGCGTTTCATCGTCATCAAGGATCTCGCGATACGAACGGCCGTGCACCACAATTTCGAGCGTGCGAATCTTGCTGCAGCGCAGCGCTACGAAGGGTCGCGTGCGACGCAGTACCGCAATCTCAAGCTCGCCGGCATTCTCGAAGCGCCCGTCAACGTCTGCGTCGTCTGCGAAAGCGAGACGTCCCGCGGCGCGGGTTTGGGACGTCAGACGATTCCCGAGACGGCCCTCTATTCCACGGTCTGCGCGGTCGAGAATCTCTGGCTAGCGGCGCGCGCGGAAGGCATCGGCGTCGGCTGGGTGAGCATCCTCGATCCGCAGGCACTGCGCGCGACGCTGGGCATTCCGGAATCCGCGACGGCCGTTGCCTATCTCTGCCTCGGGTACGTCTCGTCGTTCGCGAGCGATCCCGACCTCGAACGATACGGTTGGGAAGAACGCGCGTCGCTCGAAGAGGTGATCTTCACCGATCGTTTCGGACAGATCGGTTCGAAGCGCCGATGAAGACACGTGTCGCAGCGCCGATGAAGACACGTGCGCTGATGGTGCTCGGCACGGCCTCGCACGTCGGCAAGTCGATCTTGGTCACGGCGCTCTGCCGCATCTTCGCGCAAGACGGCATCTCGGTCGCTCCGTTCAAGGCGCAGAACATGTCGCTCAACTCGGCAGCGACGCCCGACGGTCTGGAGATCGGCCGCGCACAAGCGCTGCAGGCCGAAGCCGCCGGCATCGCAGCGCGCGCGGAGATGAACCCGGTGTTGCTCAAACCGACCGGCGACCGTCATTCGCAGGTGGTCGTCCTCGGACGCATCTGGGGTGACGTCGACGCCTTCTCCTATCATCGCCGGCGCGGCGACGAGCTCTTTCCGACGGTCGTCTGCGCGTACGAGCGGCTCGCCGAGGCGCACGACATGATCGTGCTCGAAGGCGCGGGATCTCCGGCAGAGATCAATCTCAAGCAGACCGACATCGTCAATCTGCGCATGGCGCAAGCCGCCGATGCGCGCTGCATACTCGTCGGCGACATCGACCGCGGCGGCGTCTTCGCTTCGTTGCTTGGAACGCTGGAGCTGCTCGAACCGCACGAGCGTGCACGAATCGTTGCGTTCGTGATCAATAAGTTTCGCGGCGATCTGCGCCTCCTGCGCGATGGGATCGTTCAGATCGAACGGCGTCTCGGCATCCCGTGTGCCGGGGTGGTACCATGGATCGCAGACTTACGTTTGGACGACGAAGACAGCGTCTCGCTCGAAGACCGTCCCCGCGTGACTCGCCTGCGATGGGCCGATGGCTCCGAAGATTCGAGCCGCGCCCTGCGCGTCGCCGTCGTCGCCCTTCCGCACCTCTCGAATTTCACCGATTTCGACGCACTGGCCGCCGAGCCGAGCGTAGAACTCGGCTATGCAAAGACGCCGCAAGAACTCGAACACGCCGACCTCGTGATTCTCCCCGGCTCCAAAGCAACGATTGCCGATCTCACGTGGCTGCGTGAGCAGGGTCTTGCCGACGCCGTCGCCGACACGAGACGGCAAAAACTGGTGGTCGGCATTTGTGGCGGCATGCAGATGCTCGGCAGGACGATCGCCGATCCGTACGGCGTCGAAGGCGGCGGAGCCGCGGAGGGCCTCGGTTTGCTCTCGATCGAGACTCTTTTGCGGGCACAGAAGACGACGACGCCGGTGCACGGTTCGTTTGCCGCTTCAACGCTCTTCGGAGAGGAGCTGAATTCTTTCGAGGTCAGCGGATATGAAATTCACGTCGGCGAGACGCGCCTGCTCGACCCCGCAGAACCGCTCCTACGTATTCGGCGCGCTGCCACCGGCGAGGAGTGCTTCGACGGCGCAAGCGCTTGCGGTGGTCGCGTCGTCGGCACATATGTTCATGGCCTCTTCGCTCCAGACGAGGCGCGCCATGCATTCGTTTGCGCGGCACGTGCGGCAGCCGGGCTTGCTGCGGCGCCGCGTTTTGCCAACGTCGGCGCCGAACGAGCGGCGGAATTGGACCGCCTTGCGGATCACGTTCGTGCCGCACTCGACCTCTCGCTCCTTCACCCAACGCTCGCGCCGGCCCCTTGATGCGCGCAACGCGTTTCGACGCACGGATGCTCTTCGTCGCGTATCTCTTCGATTTGCTGGTGGGTGACTCGCCGCGCGTTCCCCATCCCGTCCGTGCCATCGGCGCTGTCGCGACGACGTTCGAGCGCGTGCTACGACGCGCTACACCTGCGACGCCCCGCAGTGAGCTCATCGCGGGCGGCGTGCTTTGGGCCACCGTTACCGCCACAACATGGGCGGCGACACGTGCAACTCTGCGGAGCGCCAAGCGCCTTGGAATGCCGGCCGAAGTACTGGTGAACCTCTGGCTCGCACAGACGACCTTGGCGACGCGAAATCTCCTCGATGAGGTGTACGCCGTCGAACGCGCGCTCGAGCAAGACGATCTGCCCTTGGCACGCGTCCGGCTGGCTCGTGTCGTCGGACGCGACACCGCCGACCTCGATCACAGCGAGATCGCTCGGGCGGCTATCGAGACCTTGGCCGAAAGTCTCTGCGACGGCGTCATCGCGCCTCTGTGCGCACTCGCGGTGTTCGGTATTCCCGGCGCCATGGCATTCAAGGCGATCAGCACGCTCGATTCGATGATCGGTCATCCTGAGCCGCCGTACACGTTCTTCGGCCGAGCGGCTGCACGCGCCGACGATATGGCGAACTACGTGCCGGCGCGCACTGCCGCGCTGTTCATCGCAGCAGCGGCGACGAGCCGACGAGCCGGCGGCCGTGCACTGCGCATGTGCTTCCGTGACGGCGGACTTCACGCAAGCCCGAACGCAGGACGTTGCGAGGCCGCGATGGCCGGCGCTCTCGGTGTGCGCCTCGGAGGCGTCAATCGATACGACGGAATCGTCCGTAATGCACCGCCGCTTGGAGCTGAATTCCGACGACCCGCGGGGGCAGACATTCCGCTCGCCCGCCGGTTCGTTTTTGCCGCCTCCCTCATGGGCATGATCTTTGCCGTAGTCATACGATCGATCGTCCGATGACCGAGCACAGCCCGGCCCGAGCGGTCCACGGCGGCGACATCGAGAGCGCCGTCGAGCGTTACGGCGGCGACCCGAATACGTTTCTCGATTTTAGCTCGAACATCAATCCGCTCGGACCACCCGAGGCCGTGTTGGAATTTCTTCGTGAACATGCGACGGACGCACGGCTGCTCGGCCAATACCCTGATCCTGAATACCGTTCTTTGCGGCGCACAATCTCCGCGCACGAACGTATTCCGATCGAATCCGTCGTCGTCGCAAACGGGTCGGCAGCCCTTTTCGACGCGATCATCCGTACGCTTCGCCCACAATCATGTTTGGTTCCCATTCCCGCCTTTAGCGAGTACTCGCGCGCATTGGACGCCGCAGGGGTCACCGTCATACCGTTCGCACTCGACGCAGCTTCACACTTTACCCTAGACGTTTGCGCACTAAGCGAAGCTATCGAGCAATATTGCCCGAACCTGTGCATCATCACCAATCCACATAATCCGTCCGGAAATCTCATAAAGGCGGACGATCTCCGGGCGCTCACGCGGCAAGCCCAAGCTTTCAACGTGACCTGTGTTGTGGACGAAGCCTTTATCGACTATGCTCCCGGCGAGACGCTGACCCGAGACGTACCGGTCGCCGGAAATATCATCGTGATTCGTTCCTTCACAAAGTTTTATGCGATACCCGGCCTGCGCGTGGGCTATGCGGTCGTAGCTCCCTCGCGCTCGCGCGCCCTCTGCGCACAGTTGCCTGCATGGCCGATTTCAACGCTCGCGGCCGAAGCTTCTATGCGAGCGCTGCCGGATGCAACCTACGCCGACTTAACGCGCACGTTAAACGAACAGCGTCGAACAGAGTTGGCGCGTTCGCTCACAGCCCTAGCCCTACGTTCATTTCCGGCGCACGCAAACTTCATCCTTATAGGAACCGGACGCCCAAGTGCGCCGACGGTACACCGGCTCGCAGGCGAGCATCGCATCCTCGTGCGAAATTGCGACACGTTCGAGGGGCTTGCCGGCGCAGGCTACTTGCGCGTTGCCGTACGCAGCAAAACCGATAACGATTGCCTCGTTCGCGCGCTCGCGGACGTCCTCATCTAGAACGTGAAAATGCAACTACCCGCCAGGACAAACGGTTCCCAAATATCTGTTTAGACCGGTTGTTGCAGATGAGGTATACGTTCGTTTGCGCCGCTATGATTTTCCAAGGAACGCATGGCGCGGACGCATCGAGAGTCGGCCGACCGTCGCGCACGTCAAAGCCTTCGATTCTGCCATCCTCGAAAGCGACGTATCCGTCATTTTGTGAAAACGTCATGGTCACGAAAGGCTTTACCGACGGCGCAACGAGACGAGCTTCGATATCCTTCTCTAACGGGTGCAGTGACCAGACGCCGTCGGCTCTGGCGACGTAGACACTTCCCTGGTATGGGCCGCCGACGAAGGTATCGTTGTCGGATATCTCGAGCGGCACCGTCGTTGATGTCTTGTCGATCGGGTACCGGTAGAGCCGCGACTGGACCGGAACATAGATGTAAGGTCCTTCGATCCCGGGGATCACTTGGTTCTGCGAATCGGTCTTGAGAAAGCGCGCATAATTGTCATCGTAGTCGGGCTCGTAGTGCCGGTATGCAATGACCTTCCCACTCGCGAGATCGGCCTCGAAAACATCGGCGGAGAGAAATCTCGCCGGAGGCTCTATGTCGGATAAACCAAAAAAATGTTGGCCCTGAATTTTCAAGACGCTCTCGGCATCGCCAAACTCACCGACCGTTCTCGCTGCACCGTTGAGGCGATAATCGTATATCCGATACTGAGTATATGCGCCGGTACCGTTAACCGGCTGGAGCGTGAAAGGTCCAACGGAAACGGGCAATTCAAAGGAGCAGGGGCATGGCAAGGTGGACCACACGACTTTGCCGGTTTTTGACAACTCGACGATCGACACGCCTGCAGCTAGAAACGTTCCGATACCGGAGTAAGCAACAAAGGCCGGCGTGAGCGGATTCCCGTGGAGTCCCGCTGATCCAGATGAATTATAGGACCATAGGATATGGCCGTTCTTCGCGTCAGCCGCCACTATTCGTCCGTCATCACGTACAAAAGCGACTTCTCCGCCTCCGTATACGGGAGCCAAACCCGGTCCGGCACACCATTGCCGTGCTCCGTCTACCGCTCTAAACCCACAAACTTGTCCGCCTGACGTAAAAGCGACGTCACCTTTCCCGATCGCCAGATATGGCGGCGACTGGTCGGTATCCAAATCTGGAGCATTCGCAGCGCGTGACCACAGCACGCCGACCGATACGTCGGCGGCCGGCACCGAGACGCGCTTCTCTTCAAGCCGATACGAATGAGGCTCGATTTCCGGCACTGCATTTTGGGGCGCGCCAATCGCGCGGGAATAGAAACCTGTGGATAAAGCAATGATCAAGAATGTTGCTGACAAACATCCCACTCGGCGCGCAGTCCTCATTTCGCGTTGACTAGTATTTATCTTTATCATTAATCACCTCATCCGACGGGAGGGTACTGATCCCACTAGCGCCAACGGCCCCGACCGTAGGGCCTTGTGACATTGCCCCGAGTGTCAGGCCACGGCTAACCGTGAGTTTTGATGATTTGGATTTTGCCGAATGAACTCGGTGGGCGTCAAGCCCCCGATGGCGGTGTGAGGGCGGGTGTGGTTATAGTCGTCTCGCCAGGCCGCCAC
>DATJTD010000147.1:0-2726 GCA_035503775.1 Candidatus Acidiferrales bacterium | reverse complement strand
CGCCGGTATGGCGTTGTAGCTCAGTTGGTTAGAGCGCCGCCCTGTCACGGCGGAGGTCGTGGGTTCGAGCCCCATCAACGTCGCCACTTCACGGGAGGGCGCTCCGCGTAAGCGGAAGCGCCCTCTCCATAGACCCGCGGGAGTCGGGTGCATGCGCCAAGGTAGCTCAGTCGGTAGAGCACGCGCCTGAAAAGTGCGGTGTCGCCGGTTCGATTCCGGCCCTTGGCACCATTCTGTAAAGGGAGGAGGCCCGGCCGGAGTGCCGGGCCGAACCCCTCCTCCATGACTCGTTTTGCTCGGGCGGCGGCCTTCCTAATGGCTGCGCTCTTTTTGATGTCGCCGGCCGCGGAAGCCGGCACGGGGCTCCGCGTCGGCTCGGACGTCTCCTACGCCCCGCTCGAGTTTTACGGGGCCGGGCACCGGATGGTGGGCTTCGACATCGATCTCGCGAAGGCGCTGGCCGCCAAGTTGGGTGAGCCGATGGTCGTCACCAACCACACCTTCGACGATCTGCTGCATGCGGTGAGTCGCGGCACCTTCGACATCGGGATCTCGGCGATCTCGGACACCCGGGCGCGCGAGTCGCAGGTCGATTTCGTGGATTATCTGCTCGCGGGCAGCGGCATGCTCGTGCCGAACGGAAATCCGAAGCACATCTTCGATCTCGGCGGGCTCTGCGGTCTGCGCGTCGACGTGCAGCGTGGTACGTCGCAGGAGACGGCGTTGGAAGAACAGTCGAAGCGGTGTGAAGCGATCCATCTCGCGCCCATCGAGCTGCTGACGTTCCCTACCGACGACGATGCATTCGAAGCGTTCAAGGCCGGGAAATCCGACGTGCACGTGACCGATTTCCCCGTGGTCGCGTATCTGGCGAAGACGAACGACCATAAATACGAAGTGGCCGGGCGGCAGTTCGATCTCGTGCCGTACGGTATCGCGGTGCCGAAGAACAACCCCGCGTTGCGCGCGCGCGTCGTCTCCGCGCTGCACGCGGTGATCGCCGACGGCACCTATGACACGCTGCTGAAGAAGTGGGGATTGGAACAGGGAGCGCTGCGGAGCGCACCCGTCAACGCGGGCACGCTCTTCAGCAAGTAGTCAGCTCAGGTTCTTCTTGAAGAATTCGACCGAACGAGCCCATGCTTGCTCGGCGAGGTCCTTACGGTAGTGCCCGAGTCCGGCGTGCCCAGGCTGATTCGGGTTGTGGAACGCGTGCTGCGCGTCGTAGCGGTAGAACTCGTGCGGGGTGCCGGCGGCGGTAAGCCTGGCTTCGATGGCGTCGACGCCGGCGATTCCGAAGTGCTCGTCGTGCAGCGCCCAGTGCCCTTGCAGCGGGATCTTGATCGTGCCGGCGTCGCCGGCTTGCGGCGGCGGGTAGCCGTAGAACGACACGGCGGCGCTGAATTCGGGATCGTACATCGCCGAGAGGAACGTCAGGGCGCCGCCCATGCAGAAGCCGATGACGCCGACCTTCTTCGAGCCGGTCGAGAGAAGATATTGTGCGGCGCCGCGTGCATCTTGCGTTGCGGCATCGCCGAAGTCGAGCCCCTGCATCAGATGGTTTGCTTCGTCGCCAACCGCGGCGACGCGGCCGCGGTAGAGATCGGGGACGAGCACGCGAAAACCGGCGGCTGCGAGCGCGTCGGCGGTCTGCTTGATGTGCTCCGTGACGCCCCACCACTCTTCGAGCATCACGACGCCCGGCGCATGCGCGGCGCTTGCCGCGGCGTAGTACCCGGGAGCGCGCTGGCCGTCCGGCCGCGCAAACTCGATCATCTCGCTCAAACGGCGACTCCTTCCTCGGCGTCTTGCCGGTCCAGGTTCTCGATCTTGTCGTTTAGGAGCCAATCGTTCGCGCGGGTGATCGCCTCCTGCGCAACGCGCGAGCGTAGCCACGCGAGGAGCTCGTCGTCCTTCGCGTGCGCGCCGATCGCGCGATCGAAGTCGGCGGGCGTGATACCCCAGCGTTCGAAGACGCCCTTGTCCATCGGGCACGGATAGATGTAATCGAAGATCGTGCCGGCGGCGGAGGCACGTGCCTTGTCGGAAACCCGCGCGAGCCATAGGACGCCGTCGAGCGCCTGGCGGCCGCGCCGCGGGAACGTCTTGCCGTCTCGAAAGTCAGTAGCCATACCGCTCTGAACCACATCGCGGCCGAAGGCGGTTGCCGAGGGCGCGCGAAGCCAACGCGCAATGAAGGATCGTCACCAGGCGCGGCTTGCCGTGATCGTCGCGGTTGCGCTGTACGTGCTCCTGCCCTCGAAGCTCACCTTCGGCCCGATCTGGATCGTGCCGCTGTTGGTTGCGGTGCTGCTCATTCCGCTCGTGGCTCTCGCGCCGACCCAGCTGCGCGGCGTTCGTTTGATGCGCGTGCTGACGATCGCGCTCGTCGCCGTGCTCAACTTCTTCAACGTCATGTCGGTCGTGTTCCTCATCTACGATCTCGTCAACATGCATGCCAAGGAGCACGCGGCGGTGAGCGCGATCGAGTTGCTGACCTACGGCGGACTGATCTGGACCACGAACGTCATCATCTTTGCGCTCTGGTATTGGGAGCTCGACGGCGACGGGCCGTTCGATCGCGAGCGCTATCCGTCGGCAAACGACTATCCGTCCGTCGATTTTCTCTTTCCGCAGATGCAGATCGATCGCACGCGGATCAAAGGTGCGCCGCAGAACTGGCGGCCGATGTTCATCGACTACCTCTACCTCTCGTTCACCAACGC
>DATJTD010000146.1:0-11324 GCA_035503775.1 Candidatus Acidiferrales bacterium | reverse complement strand
CGAGCGATTCGATGTAAGCATGTATGCGCATCACAGCCACGAAATCGTCGTCGTTGTTTAGAAGTCGACATATTTCGTCTCCCAGAAGAATCTCACGGTATCGGTCCATGTACTCAGTCGGGATTGGCCGCGGTCGAGTGTCGTGCTCGGACATAATCGATGCCTCGCTTTACCCAAGTCAAAGTCTTTGTCGGGTGTTTTTGCTAAGTTGGATTCTCCTTGGTTATTTGAAGACGAGCCGCCTAAATGGTCGCGTGGAGAAGTCGGCGATTTTTTCACGAGTCATGTATCCATAGACCGATCCGTAGGATAACCCTTCTTCGCCAAAATCCTCGTGCAGACGCTGAAAGAAATCTCCCCAGTGAATCAGGGTGCCAGGAAACTTGTCCAAGGTTGCCATGATCATGCGATGCTTTTCTTTAGGGCTATATCGTGTCAAGAAGTACCGTCCCTATGAAATAGGTGCCATAGATGGTTTCGTTTTTGCAATGTCATGCCGGAGCTCCGCTTGCCTGCTTAAGAAGTCCGTGGAGTATTTGAACTGATACCGCACGGGGACTTATCCGTGCTGGCAAATTGTTATGATCCGCGCAACTCTATTGTTGTAGGTTTCGTCGCTCTTCAACTGATGCTGGATTGCGGAGCGCGCCTGCATCACGATGTTGTGATCGCGCTTGCCGAATGCACGCGCGATTTGGGGTAGAGAATAATTCGTGATTTCGGTGGCGATGAACATCGCGAGCTGCCTGATTGGTCCTAAGCGATTGTTGCGTCGCGCTGAGGCAAGGTCTTTTAGAGTCAGTCCGTAGTTCCCAGCCACGACTTCCTTGATTCGGTCGATCGTCACGCCATGTGTCACGGTCTGCTTTGCGGCGCAGGAGCAAATGCCGAGAGCGATCTCAATCACCGGCGGTGGCGTCTCTATAAAAAGGCGTAGTTTGTCGGGCATGTCATGCGTGTCGAGTCGAATCTGCATGTTTGGTCAGCTCCGGTGTTTCGGCTTTACAGCCGGGTGCGCCGGCGTGCCGCAGACGTAGTTTCGGCATGAGAAGTAATCTTATTCGGGCCCCGGCAGTCCGTAGGCGATCGGCAGGCATTTTTGGCCCGTCGCGCTTGGGACAGGCTGGAGGCGCTTTTGGTCGTCGGTCCCTAGAACTCAATGAGCTGCACCGAATCCGAGCCATTGCGTTCGCCGATCCGAAAGCCGGCTTCGCTGCCGATTTGGCGCAGCTCCTGAAGGTCGCGCAGCAAGGTGCGTTCTGAGATGCGGAACTCACGTTGAAGCTGCTGCAAAGAGATATATCGCCGTCGTACTAGAGCGATCAAAAGCTGGATCTTGCGGCTGGTGGCCGGCGACGGTGTGCCGGACTCACGAGCTTTGCCGAGTGTGCCCATATTAAATCATATAGTGCATCCGCGCCTTGCCACACGTCTGGCAAACGACGGTGGTTGAATGAAGGAGTTAGGAGGTGCCAGACCATGCTGACCATGCTCGAACCAATCGCCGGCGCCCGCCACATCTTCGTCACGCGTCCGATGCCTAACGGTACGCAAGTGCTCGTGCCGCGTCTCATGCTCCCACGCACGTGCCGGCGCCTCGACGGCGTCACCAAAATCTCCTACGCCACGCGGGCCGACGCCAAGGCCGCGCGCACTAAGCACGACGAGGTCTACCGTTGCGCGAACTGCGGCGCGTACCATCTGGCAACGAAGCATAAGCCCGGGTCGGAACGGCCGATCGGCAGGGCCGTCCGGGCGCGGGCAGCCTGAGATGAGTGCTCGGATGAACGACTCCATGACGATTGCGTGCCCGAACTGCAAGGCGACCATTCCGGTGACCGAGTCGCTGGCCAAGCCATTGATCGAGCGCGAGCGCGCGCGACTCGAGCGCGCGATCGGGGAGCGCGAAAGCGCCATTGAAGAACGCGAGAGTGAACTGGCCCGGCACGAAAGTGAACTCAAGCGCCGTGCGCGGGCGATCGACGAAAAGATCGAAACCCGGGTCGCCGCGCGCATCGCTGCCGAGAGCAAGCACCTTGAAGCGGAGGCCGCACGCAACGCAACTATCGCTGCCACCGCGCGCATGGAACAAAAAGATCGCGAGCTAGAAGCGCTGCGCGCGACGCTGCTCGAACACCGCGAGATGCTCGCCGGCGCGCAGTCCAAGGAACTTGAGCTCGAACGCGAGCGCAACCGGCTCGAGCAAAAAGTCAACGAAGTCGACCTGGAAGTCGAGCGGCGCGTTCACGAACACCTGGAAACGGCGACCGGCACCATCAAGCAGACTCTGGAAGAGAGGTATACGCTTGAGATTCAGGACCGCGACACCAAGCTTAGCCAGCTCGGCTCGCAGATTGAAGAGCTCCAGCGGCGTTTGGCGCAGGGCTCGCAGCAGCTTCAAGGCGAGAGTCAAGAACTCACCATCGAGCAAGAACTCCGCGCGGCGTTCCCAATGGATACATTCGTCCCCGTGCCCAAAGGAGAGCTAGGTGCAGACCTCGTGCAAACGGTCGTCGCGCCCGGCGGTCAAGTCTGCGGTTCGATTCTGTGGGAGTGCAAACGCACGAAGAACTGGAATGCCGGGTGGCTGGTGAAGCTGCGCACCGATCAGCGCGAGGCTGCGGCGGATGTCAGTGTTTTAGTCAGTCAGGCGCTCCCGCCGGACGTCACGAATTTCAAGAACATCGACGACGTGTGGGTCGCGCGGCGATCGGTCATCGTCCCGATGGCGTCGATGCTGCGTGTTGCGATTATCCGTATCGCAATCGCGCGGGCGAGGTCGCAAGGCCGCCAGACGAAGGCGGAGATGATCTACGACTATCTGACCAGCGGTGGGTTCGCGCACCGGATTCTCCCGGTAATCGAGTCGCTCGGTTCTATGCGCCGGGATCTCGACAAGCGCCGTGCGCGCGTCGAACGTGAAATGGCTAAGGAAGAGCAGCAAATCCGGATCGCCGAGGGCAGCGTGCATCGGCTCATCGGCGACATCCGAGGCATCGCCGGGATTGGGCTCGATGAGTTGGAGGGCGACGAGTTACCGGCTCTTGTAGGCGGCTTCGACGAACCTGAAGCCTACGATGAATCACTCGGCAATGGGACGCTCTTCCCATCCATCACCGGTCAGCGCATAGCAACGGGTTGAAGCGTCTTCATCACGCTCATCGCGGAGGTATTGGATTTTGTAGACGGTGCCTTGCTCGTCGCACGTCACGTGGAGCTCGCCAAGCACATGAAAGCGGATGACCAGCAGCGGGTTGCCGGCGTCGTTCTGGGCGAGTGTCTCGAACGAACGGCAGAAGCTGCTGCCGCACTGACAGCGCCTCCCGACGCGCGTGGATGAAAGTGAGTGCAGCATTCCCGCGCGCATCGCCGGCGTCAGGGAGTCGCGAGCCGGACTAACATAGTCGCCGAGCAGGCAGCGCCGGAGCAGGCCATACAGCCGAAGGTCATACTCTTCGAGTTTCATGAGGCGATCTTCGCATTTGGTCGCGCCACACGTGTGGCGGAGCGGTCGACCGTGGGCGTTATCGCGCGCCGATCGCGAGTGCGACGATGAAGATGACGCAAGTGAGCACAACGAGCACAAGGCAGCCGCAGCCGGGCGTGCACCCTCCGGGACGTCGACCGGGGCCATTTCCGGACCGCATCATCTTGAGGTACACCGGAAAGTTTGGGTTGCTGGGATCGAGCGGCCCCATCGCTGTGCTTCCGCTAGGGTCCGGTGCGAGCCCGCGATTCCATCGCGACGATGCTGCGTAACGGGAGAATTAACTGGCGGTCGCTCTGCGTGAGGACGATCGCTCCATCATCGCCGGGGGTCGTCAGGCTTCGCCGAACTTCATCGACGAGGGATCCATGAATCGCAATGGGTTCGGTCTGACCTTGGACATAGATAAAATGTTCTTCCATAATCCGCCTTTCAGAATGCCAAGCGTCCCGCTTCGTGGATCAAATCTTTGTGCTTGACCCACGTAAAGCCGTCGCCTTTGGACAGCAGCGCGACGTCGATCGGCTCGGCGACCGTTTCTTCCTGATCGGCCGTCATCCGCATGACGAACGCCGTGAGACTGACGAGCGCCTCGGCCATTTTAGCTAGATCCTGTCGCGGTAGACCGGAAACCGCCGCCATGAACGGTCCGTCATAGCGCTCCAGCACGTGCTTTTCGAAATCTTCCTTGAAGCGCTCGACACGCTTAGCATTTCGCGTTTTGTCGCCACGGCCTCGCGGCACGAGGCGGTCGACTTCCGTGAAGATCGTCTCAACGAGATCTGGGTGGATCCCCGCGATAATCGTATCGATGGTTTCCCGACGGGCGAACGGCACGACGCTCGCGTTGAGCTCCACGCCGATGCGACAGCTGTTTTCCTTGTAATGCCGTAACTTGCCGCCCGCAATCGTCCCGACCAAAAATTGCAGGAGCGCGGGAAAGGCCTCTTCCTCGCCCATCCCGGCAATAACGACGCCGCTTCGATCGGTCGGGTGAATCCATTTCTTTCCATACATGAACTCGACTGTGGTTCGGAGGTCGCGCCGAAGCTGCTGCGTCAGACTGACGCCATCAAAGATTTCAGTCTCAAGGCCGTTCAGATCGTCTGCGTGGGTCTTAGCAATATGCGTGCCATAGCCCGCGCCTAAGCCATCGAGGTCGCTATATTTTTTGAAGTACGCTTGATCCTCGCGGATGATTTCGGCAAGCGCCGCGCGTTTCGCGGTCTGGGTTGCATGGGGCATCTTCTCGAAGCGCTCGTCTAGGCTGCTTCGATAGGACGACCATATAGCACCGACGCTGCCCGTGACGCCGGCATTTTTGTTTCGCAGGCGGAAACAGCGCGACCGATCCCTCGATGAAGCTAAAGAAGTTCGTTGCATAATCTTCGAGCGAGTCGAACCTTCCATCAGCCAGCTTCCGAGCGTACATTTTGACGATGGTTTCCCACGGCACGTCCATCATGTCGGCGCAGCCGAAAGTCATGATCGCAACCGGGATCGAGGGCGAAATCGAAAATAACTTCTCTGCGGTGTGGTAGATCTTCTTACTGTCGCCGAGCGTCACGGCACTGTCAGCTGCAAGCGCAATCCCACGACGGTTCATTACGGCTACTTCACAAGTCATGTGGTCTTCCTCATATTCTGAGCATACGGTGGGGACGCGTCAGACGTGTGGCAACCAGATTTTTCCGTCCCAGAGAAATGCTGCGCGGCCGGCCGCTTCGGCGAACAACTCTTCACGATCGCGAAAGAGCCAGGGCGCGGTGTCACCTGCGGGCATCGGAAGCAGATCGCTGGGCGCGATCTCGTTCTCTGGAAAAGGCCCACCAAGTCCAGGGCTCCCCCAGCCGAAGACGAGACTCTCCGCCAAAGCGGCACGAGCGTAACTGCGGTTGAGAACTTCGATCGTCGGATCCGCGTACTGCAGGTCCGCAGGCACGGCCCAAACGATTCCGCTGCCGCTGCGGTCCTCACAAGCGAATCTCGCGGTGCCCCGCGATTGCCAGCCGGGATCGTCCTTGCGCAGCCGGCGGTCTGCGGCTAGGGCGGCGTCTCGCTCATGTGCCGGAAGGGTCGCGAACGCGGCCGGCCATTTGCTCGCCGCTGTCGGGGTCGGCAGACACGTTACGGCGATTGGCAACGCTCGCTGCAGAACGCACCCCGGCCGTGCCAAGTACGGCACGTATCGGAGACCGATTCCCACGTCGAATCCTTGAAATTGAAGTTCGAGATCGTCTTCACCGGCTCGATACCGCATTACCCGGCCGAAAAATCGAAATCGGCCGGTTGATGACTGTCGAATCTTCACGTACGACCGGGCTGGAAGGTTCGAAATTATTTCCGGCGGCCGGCGCAAGCCCTGGCGCCGAAACTCGGGCCATAGGGCGACCAAGACATCCGTAAGCGCGTCGTTCAGCGGATTAATAACGTATTCGTTCCTTGCCGATCTCGAGCGGATCGCGATAAAAGGAACTTCAAGGTCGAACTGATCGAACAGGCTGGCCATTGTAGCGATCTTCTCAGGTCAACGCGTCACACGGGTGGCACCCCAAAAAAACTTTCCGGCGCTTTTTGCAGAATGCCATACGTCTGGCATTACCGCCCGTTAATATCCGCTCATGTTCACCGAGCGGTATGCCGTAGTTGATGTCGAGACGACCGGGTTTAGCCCATCAAACGACCGGATCGTCGAAGTAGCCTGCGTTCTCCTCGACGGCGATGGCATCGGACCGAAGTGGTCGACGCTGGTAAACCCGCTGATTTCGATCCCGCCGTATGCGACGGCCGTGCATGGCATCACGGACGGGATGGTTGCCGGGGCGCCTGCGATCCCCAGCGTCCTGCCTGAGCTACGGCGTTTCTGCCGCGGGGCTCGCATCGTCGCGCACTGTGCGGCGTTCGATCTCTCCTTTCTCGGAGCGGAGTTTGCGCGGGAGGCGTTGTGCACGATGCGCCTGGCTCGCGTTCTCTTCCCAGAAGCGCCGAATCACAAGAACCAGACGTTGCGTGACTTTCTGCGTATCGACGAGCTGCTCGCCGGACCGGTCGGGGCACACCGAGCCCTCGACGACGCCGTCGTGACGGCCCACGTCCTGCTAGCTTGCCGGCGGCGATTTACTGAGCGCTACGGCCCGGGCGGCTGGTCGCAGTTCGCAAGATCGAAGGCGCTCGTGCGTCCCTTCATCTCACGCGCAGCGTAGGTAGTGCGCTCTGCCGGACGGGTGGCGAGAGGATGTGAAACGCTTGAACGTATGGATAGAATCTGCAGCGCAGGTTTATCGCGCACAAGGTTTCTTGAGGTCCTAGGCGTTAGCGGAAAGGCGTCGCTGTTGATAGCTGGTGATTCCAGATCGAACGATACCGCCAATCGGACGTTCACGGCAGTGGCTCAGCCCGACGTCTTCGCCGAACACGAATGGCGCAGATATCCCAACGAACTGCACGACTTCACCTCGTTTGTCGATTCATTGGCCGCGGTGGCCTATTTGCGCGAGCCCTGGGCGCCGCAGCGGCCCATTACGAATGTCCGTGGCGTCATGGTTGTCGACTTTAAGTCCGCCACGCAGGCCCAAGCCGAAGCTTCGATCGACGGACGCTGGACTTCCGGCGGCTACGGACTTCCGATGGGTGCCGTGAACACCGTTGCATCTCGCATTGCGGTCGACGCGCAGAACGATCGGGTCGAACGTCACCTCAGTCTCATCGCAACGGCGATGCACATGGACAAGTTTGTATCGCGCGTCATCAGAGAGCTCTACGACTCACGATCTTGCCCGAACTGCGAAGGATGCGCGACGATTCCAAATCGTACCCTGGTCGATGCCATGATTATCCTAGCCAGAAAAACTAAACGGTATCACATCGAGCTCTTCGCGCGCTGGCAGCCCGACGAGCGAATGCGAAAAGCCCTCCGGCGTCGCAGCGTCAACTTAGCGTGGTATCCGCTCGACGTCATTCCGGCGGAAGATTTGGCGGTAAATCGCTTCTTTCACGTGTGGCACGGCACGCCGCTTCAAGACGAGGAGTTCCGTCGCAAGCACTGGCAGCCGACGTGGCGACAACTCACTTAGGGTGGGTAGCCCAGCCCCGCCAGACGTGCGACGCGCGTCCATGAGATAGTGTTTGCCGGAGGCGGTCGAGAGCCGCCGAACCGGAAAAGCGATTGCGATCGACGCCTCCTCCCTGGAGGAGGAATATGACCGAATACTGGACCGATACCACTCAACCATTTCTAGCACTCGTCGAGCGTGCACCAAACCCAAAATATCCACAGAACTGCACGCTACAACTACTCTTGGTTAATCCGACGGAATTAGAGATGACCCATTTACACATCGAGACCGGCGGGCACTATTCCGATCCGGACATGGGTGTCGTAGAATCAAAAGGAGAGCCAAAAAACTTCGATACCGTGGCACCGGGTACGTTCCTGATCGTTGAGCAAGAGGATCCCGACGAACTCGTTGATTTCGTCATCTGGTGGAGCGTCGAGTATGAAAGCGGTGGTGAGAAGCAAGTTCTACGTTTCTCGCTTCACAAGGGTGGCGATGGAGTCCTCGTCTCAGACATTCCGATCGTCGGCGGTGAAGGGGAACTGATGCAACGTTGGGACTTCCCGAATCGGAGTTCAGCATGAACGACTTTTGTCAGCAGGAGCGTACGCGATGAACGAGGACGAACCAAAGGGATCGAAGTTTTGGGAGCTCGCGGAGCGCATAGGTCGTGCGTACGCGGGGTCCGGTTGCCCTCACGAGTCGCTTCGAACAGGCTTTACTCTATGCTGCGCTCATCCATCGGAACCAGCGCCGAAAGGGCACCGGCATACCTTACGTCAGTCACCTCTTAATGCTGGCCGGCACGGTGCTAGAGTTCGGTGGCGATGAAGACGAAGCAATCGCTGCACTATTGCACGATGCTCCCGAAGACCAAGGTGGCGAGCGAGAACTCGAGCAAATCCGCGCACGCTTTGGTTGCCGAGTAGCCGAGATCGTAGAGGCATGTTCGGATGCAATGACTGAAACCAAAGCCGAAAAACCAGGGTGGCTCGAACGCAAAGAAGCCTACCACAAGCACCTGCTAGAAAGTGGCGATTCTTTAGTCTATCTGGTTAGCGCAGCAGATAAACTGCACAACGCTCGCGCTACCGCGGCCGACCTAAGGAACGAAGGCACTTCGGTCTGGAGCCGCTTTAATGCAACGAAAGATCAGGCACTTTGGAACTATACGACTCTGATCGATATCTACAGCCAATCCATTGACTCACGCGTGCAGCGGATTACGGACGAACTGCGGCGGACGATCGGCGAGTTGGCCTAATGCGGGTCCAATGCTCTGTAGAAGAATCGTTTGCAGTTTAGCTGCCTTTGCCGGACGGGTGGCATAACAAACACCGATACTCCTCAGATGAAAACGAAAACGCGCTTGGAGTTCATCGCGGTGGCCGGAAGTGCTACCGCGGCCCTGCTGCCGGCCACCCCTGCGTCAGCGGCGGCTTACATCGGGAATCCCTCAGCGCCGCGAGCGCACGCACTTGTAGCTGAGTTGCTCGCAGTCCTCGGCCCGCAAATTGCTCTGGGCAAGGCGCTAAACGCGAAGCTCGACAGCAGCGGCCACGAGTGGACTCCGGAAAGCGACGACCTGATCGAGCGTCGCCACCATATCGTACGCGACATCTACGCTGCTCTGCAGCCCGTGCTAGAGGCGCTAGTGGACGCGAACCTTCTATCCGCAACCTTCTATGAGGACGGCCCGGATGAGTGTTTTGCTTTCTTCGAGGTCGAAAAAGTCGACTTCAATTCAACGATAGATTTCGCTGGGCGCCTTATTTACGAAGTGACGGACCCAGCGCCGTCGCTGCTTCCGGTCTGACTCCTCATCCCATCAAGGCGCCCACATGTATGTGGCCCTGAGTACAGACGTAGGCGTGGTATCGTCGCCCCCGCTTGCCATCGGGAACGGACATGGCCTTCGCGCAGCGCGCCGCCTCTTCAATCGACGCAAACCGCTTTTTGGGATGACCGTCTCCTCGAAGGCACTCCCGATCGCGGCGCGCCCAGCTCCCATCGGTCGCCCGATGGTAAGCCTCCCATCCCACTGCTCTTGGAAGGGCGGCCGGTAGCTTTGCGGGAGGCAACACGTGGACGATGAGCGACGTGAGGTGCCAGAATCCGCAGCCGGCGCTTCGGCGGCGCACCGTGCCGAGCCAGTGAACGTGCGGCTCGAAGGCCCAGGGGTTTTTCGCAAGACGACGCTCTGCTATCGAAAACATGAACAGACTTTGGTTGCACCGGTAGGGCGTCAGTATGGTTCCCGTATCGAGGAACATACGAAACGCCGCTGACCATGCCGCGTCCAGCGATGAATAGACAAGCTTCCATTTACGCTGTCTGCACCACTGCTCGCCATTAACACCGAGTCGGAATCGACGGTAACGGGGTGGCGCCTCCCCGAGCAACCTTGCAATAAATGTGTAAAAAGGCGCAGCGTTCTCGGCGTTGCCGTGAATCTGGTTGCAGGCAGCATGAGCGATGCGCAAGTTTTCGAGCGCGTCGGTACCGCCGGCCGAAGGTCGAACGATACGATAAAACGTCGGCGCTAGCTTTGCCTCATGACTTGGATCGACAGTTCCGGGTGCGGGAAAAGGCAAACCACATAGGGCGCAACGCCCATTCTGCTCTTGAAGCAGTTCCTCGCGCCACCGAGCGCGCGTCCTGGCATCGCGAAAGGGGTTCCAGGGCATGGGGCAATGGTAGAGGACCCGTTTGCCACACGTGCGGCAGCCTCGTGGTCTACGATGAGGACATGGGACACTCGACCCGCTTGCAATTCCTGACCTCCCTCGGAGCCGCGGCTACGCTGCCGCTGACTGTCCGCGCCCAGGGATCAAATGACGCTGACCGAGCGCATGCATTTATCGCTGCACCTCAGATCGATACGGATGAAGAGAGAATGTGGCACGGCTACCCAGATGAGTGCTATTCGCTGACGACCTTCGCCGATTCGCTTGTGGCACTAGCCTGGGGTCATGGCTGGTACATGCAGCCGCCGATGGTCGATCTGCGTAACGCGATCGTCGTTGACTTTGCGTCGGAGACTGAAGCTGAAGCTGAGGCCTCGATTGCTACTGGTTGGAACGGAGCTTGGGAGTTCCCGATGGGGGTGGTTAACACGGTCGCTTCGCGGGTGGAAACCAACGCACAGAACGCGTGCATCGAGCGCCACATCACGCTCATTGGGACGGCGATGCGCCAAGAGGAGTTCCGCGAGACCGTGATCGACCAGCTATTTGACGCCCGCGTACACCCAGGTTGCAAAGAATGCTCGCAGCGGCCGCATCGCACCTTGGCCGACATCCTTAGCATCCCGGCGTATGGGACGGACCAGGCGGGCATCCAGCTGTTTTCAAAATGGGAGCCTAGCGAGGAACTGCGCGCGGCTTTACAACGCAAGTCGTTTCGATTGATTGCGCATCCGCTGAGTTCGATCCCCACCGAAGATCTGGAAGCGAACCGGTTCTACCACATTTGGGACGGCACGCCGCTGCAGGCCGAAGAGTTCCGTCGTGCCGTGTGGGCGCCCGCATGGCGAGGTCACCCTCGTGCCCTAGCGTAAAGGGAGCAAACATCGAAAATTGTAATGATGTCGGCTTTTGGCGCGGAGCATCGTGCTAAGTTGTCCACAGGTCAATCCACGGTGAATCCACAGGATCCCTCGCTATCCACACTCATCCTCAGAATTTTACAATCATCCACAGAATTCCCCAATCGGTCCTCAGCTTATGAGCAGGCTGATCGAAAGATTCCGTCCGTTTTTCAGATATAAGGGCTGATGTGAA
>DATJTD010000145.1:0-12776 GCA_035503775.1 Candidatus Acidiferrales bacterium | reverse complement strand
CGCCGGGGTCGTCGCGTTGTACATCTCACGTAACTCGGAACGTGCGTGAACCGAATGCGCGGTCGTTACGCCGTTGGAGGGATCGACGAACTCCATCGACCCGTTGGTCGGATCGGTGAGGAAATACGGGTCGGTGTAGCCGCCCGACAGCTGCGCGGGGGTGTCGGTCTGCGGATTCCCAGGCGAGCCGATGGGCTCTTGCAGTTCCCACAAATTGAGGTTGAAGTTGGTCCCGGGCGGCACACCGGGATTGAGCGTTCCGGGCGGTAGCTCGGAACCGGGATAGCCGTCAGCCGGCGGTGGCGAGGCCGTCAGCGGCGGCGAGCCGTTCGGTGTGGGCGTCGGCGATCCGTACGAGAACGGTGTGGGGGTTGCCGTCCCCGAGGGGGTCGGCGTCGGCGTCAGCTTCGCCGACGGGGTGGGAGACGGCGTCGGCGTGACGGTGGGCGTCGGCGTGGCGGTGGGCGTCGGCGAAGTCGGGCTGGTCTGCGTCGAAGACGGCGTCGGCGTGGCCGTCGGAGGAACGGTACGTGTCGGCGTAGGCGTAGGCGTTGGCATCGCTGACGATTCCGGGCTTGTCGTCGGGCTTTCCGTCGGTGTCGCCGTCGGCGTGTTGGTGGATGCGGCCTGGCTCGTCGTCGGCACAGCCGTCGGCGAACCGGTTGCCGCCCCTGGGCTCGTTACGGAGATCGGCACCGTACTCGTTCCGCCTCCGCAACCCGCAAGCACACAAGCAGAAGCGAAGCTCACCAAGACGGCACGCACGGACCAGTTCATGTACACAACCTCCAAGATTCCGACGTCGGCATCCGAGCATCCGCGGGCATGGGCCTACGGTCCGTGGTAGATGCTAAGCGAGTAGAACGAGACCTTCGCACCGGCCGAAGCGGTGCCCACTTCCGTTTGATCGTAATCGCCCGCCTTAAAATACATGCCCTCCTGGCTGAAGCCGTCGGCGGCCGAACCGCCGGGGATGGGCCACGTAAGCGGTGTGCCGCCGTTGATCGACAAGCTGATCACGGCGTTTGCGCCCGTTCCGGTGAGCCCGATCACGTAGCTCCACTTCGTCCCGAGCGGTACGGCCGCAACCGGCTTCTCGACACTGAATCCGCCGTTCGTCGAACCCTCGATCCCGATCACGATTTCCCCCGGCACCGGGGTCGTGCCGCCCACTCCCCCCGGTGCGTCGTCAGCGCTGCCGAAATAGAATAGCTCGAGGAGCGGCTTGGTGGTGACCGGTGTACCGGTACCGACGTGAATCTGCCCGACGCAAACATGATCGGGAACTTGTGTGACCGCCAGCGTCGCGCTCAGCGTGTTCGTTCCACTGACCGGCCAGTTCGCGTCGTCGCCGGAGGCGGTCATCTCACGCAACTCCGAGCGGCAATAGTTGGAATGGCCGGTCGTGACACAGTTGGTCGACGGATCGAAGAAGTCCATCGCACCAGTGGTCGTGTCGGTGTAGAAATACGCGTCTTGGTAGCCGTTCGAGCCTTCGAGCTGCGCGGGCAGAATCACGTCCGGGTTGTCCACCGCACCAATTGGTTCTTGGAGCGACCACAGCGAGAGATCGAAATTGCACCCCGGCGCGACGGCAGGGTTGAGCGGCCCCGAACCAAGCGCGCACCCGGTCAAAATCGGCGACGTGCTCGGCGCCGGCGACGCGGTGGGCGAGCCCGATGACGCGGTTGACGCCGTCGCCGACGGAGACGGCGATGCGGTTGGAGTCCGAGTCGGCGTCGAGGTCGGGCTCGGAGTCACTTTTGGCGAAGGCGATGGCGTGGGCGCCGCGCTCGCGGTTGGCGCCGGAGTCGCCGTCGGCGCATTGGAAGGCGCTGGTGTCGTCACCGGGCTTGCGGTCGGCGTTGCCGCTGGCGTGGAGGTTCCCGGGCCGGCCGTCGGGGTTGCCGTGGGCGCTGCGGTAGGCGAGCTCGTCGCTGTCCCTGGGCTCGCGGTCGGGGCTCCCGGCGAACTAGGCGGCGAACTCGGGCTCGACGGGGGAACTGAAACTCCGCCTCCGCAGCCGGCGAGCAGAGAGGCAGCAGCGAAGCTGAAAAGAGCCCGACGCACGAGCGACTTCATCCACCACCTCCAGAAACGACGCCGCGTCTGAGCGTCCATGGGCGTGCGCCAACGCGCCTACGGGGCTCTGTTTGTCAGACTACTCCAGCAACGCTCCCCGCGTCAAGAAATTTGTTTTCTAGGGAGTGATATACTTGACAAACTTTGAAGGCAACGGTGCGGTTGATTGCGCCGCGACAGGGCATCCCGTGGTAGAATCCGGGAGTGAAGAAAGAGCCGCTCAAGCTGATGCCGCTGGAGGAACTCGGGAAGCTCCTCGGCCGGGTTGCGAACAAGCCGAAGCCGGCGGGCGAGGTCGGCAAGGTGGAAGCGGAGCGCCCGAAGCGCAAGCGCGAACCGAAGAGTTAAAGTCCCCAAAACGCGGTGGTCACGGTATTGAACATGCCGTCAAGGCCGCCCACGTCGCTGATGGAGGGGCACGGCCAGAGCACTTCGCGCGTGAGCGGCCAAATAACTTTGACTCCCCGGTCCACCTCGTCATTGAGCCCCGTGGGATAGCGGCGTTCCCTGCCGACGAAGGTCGCTATTCCGAAATAAATCGCGCCGACGACGAAATGGGCGTGATGGATTCCGCGGGATTTCTCGCCGATGAACCGTGCCTTGTATTCGAAAACGTTCGCACCTTTGCTACTCCCGGCAATATGTCTGGCACCAATCGTGACAAAAACATTGCTCGACGGCTGTTGTTTTCGGTGGAAATCGCGATAGTCAGAGGTTGGTATGAGGTCATCGGCTGGATGAAGCTGTTGCAGCACATATGCGGTCTTCGCCGCCCATGAAGCTATGTAGGCCTGCTCGGCATAACGCAGCTTGACGGGTCCGTTAATATTAGCCCGTAGCATTGGCGCCATCACTTTTGAGGCATTTGTTTCCATTTGGCTCATCCAGCCATTATTGCAGTCTTTGCAAAACGCCCTAACGACGTGCTCTGGAGCGTCTCCACTATATGACCAAACAGGGTCTTCGTTGCGAAAAAACTCCACATCCCCTGGACCAGAGGCGCGAAGGTGTTCGTACTGTTTACGTACCCATTTAGCAAAAAGGTGCTCCTTCGTCAGCTCGTTCTTGCCGCAGAAAGCGCAGGTGCGTGCCAAGCGGCGATTATTTCGCGATCAATTTTTTGTACGTTAGCCGTTTGCCGTCGGCGCGCTTCGTCGCCTTTACGAATCTCCATCCGTCTTCGTTTTCCCGCTCGTCGAAGCGGAAGACTTGCTCGGCTAGGTAGCGATCGAGATGTTTCGGCGAAACGTGCGTATACGTACCTCCGATGGTCCGTTTCAGCACGGCCCAAAAGCACTCGATGGTGTTCGTGTGAACGTTCCCGCGCACGTACTCTTCGATAGAATGGTTCACCGACGAATGAGCCATGAAGTATTCGTTGATGTGGGTGTACATCGTCGCCGAATCGGTGTAGAGCGTGGCGTCTGGGTCGATGCTTGCGCGTAGCTTCGGCAGCAACGTTTTCGCCGTCACGTTGTCCACTTTCCAGGCCCGGACGCGGCCGCCGCGCTGCACGATACCGAAGACCGGCGTCTTCGCGTCGCGCGCAGCTTTGGGCACGTAACGGAAGGCGCGCTTGTGCTTGGGTTTATTCTCCCACTTTCCGCCCATGTACGTCTCGTCCGCCTCAACGGTGCCGGTGAACGGGTCTGCCGAATCGTCCCCCAATGCCTCGCGAATGCGGTGCAGCATGAACCAAGCCGTCTTCTGCGTGACGCCGAGGCCGCGTCCGAGTTCGTGCGACGAGATGCCGTTACGATTGCTGGCGAGCAGCCAGAACGCCGGAAGCCACTTGTCGAGGCCGATCGGCGAGTCTTCAAAGATCGTGCCGACCTTAGCCGTGAATTGACGCTTGCACTCGCGGCAGTTCCAACGCCGGTATTTCGCGAGGTACGTCACTTCAGCCGATCCGCACCCCATGCGCGGGCACGCTATACCGTTCGGCCAGCGGTATTGGACGAAGAACGCATGGGCGACTTCGGGATCGGCAAACTGTCGCACGGCTTGGAGCAGAGTCTCAGGGATCGGCTGCTTGTCCATAGCCAAACCCTACCAAGTCGGCTTAATTTGTCAAGTATATCACACCCGTTTTCTATTACCACCATGCGACGTGCGTCGCGCTGTCAACTTGGAGTCAAACATTCTACTGACCACGCGCTGTTTCGCTCTGCGCTTCGTCTCGTCAGTCACCAAGGCTGATTGGGTGCCAATTGGCGATCGGCAGCCGGCTGACGCTGACGCTTTCGTGACTTGTGAGATACACCGGCGGGTATCCCTCCAGCAGCCTCGGCATCCCCAATCCGTAGGGGTCTAGGATCGGCACCACGGCGTACGGACCATTGCCTTCGCGCAAGACAAAGACGATGATGTCATCATCCTTCGGATCGAAGGATTCAACCGTCGTAACGGCCGCCCAGTCTCTTGCTTGAAAAAAATCGAGCAGGGGACGGCCCGCGCTACTCACGCCGAGGACGGCGTATTCGCCGGGTGCCGTCGCTTCCGGAGTTGGTCGCTTGCGTGCGACCTCGCAAAAAATCGTATCGAGCGTGGCCGGTTTCCTCTGACGAGGCGCGATTGCAGCCCGTAGGCGCCAGAACATCGCCTTCCCTTTTTCTATCATGATTGCGCACCGCGAGGAACAGAGCCCGAGAGTGTGTCGTACAGCAGCTTGCCGGCGTCTTCACCACCAATTGCGCCGGCAGCCGCTCCCGTTAGACCACCAATTGCCGCGCCCACCGCGCTTCCGGTTCCCGGAACCACCGAACCAATTGCAAATCCAACTTCTGCTCCCTCGGCACCCACCGCAAGAGCGCCGGTCCAGGCCCCTGCTTCGCCCGCGGCGACTTCCACCCGCTTCCCCGGAGGGGCCGTTGCAATATCGTACGCGGAGACCGCCACACTGGTTGCCAGAAGCGCGCGGCCGCCGACGCGGAACGCTTCCCCGAGCCGGTTGACGGCTTCGTTCGTGCGCGGCGCGCTCTGCGCGAGTTGTGCGGGCGTCTTCGCAGCTCGACCGGCATCTCGGGCCGGGGACGATACGAGCCGTTCGGTGATACCCTGACCGAGAGGCGTCAGGCGCGAACCGATATCTTTCCGCAAGGCGAGACGCTGCTCCGATCCCGACTTGCTCTGCTCTAAACGAGCGGCTCGCCGCTGATACTCGCCCCGCAGTGTCCCGTCATGATTGAGTACGTTCCCCGCGTGAATGGCCGCGCCGTGAACGCCGGCCCCCACCGCCTGATGCGCAGAATTCGCGGCTGTAACGGAAGGAGTAATCCGGTCGCCGGGAATGGCCGCTATGACCGGCGCGCGTTCTTCCGGCATTGCGCGGGCCGCTGTGAGTCCACACTCCTGGCTAGGCGTATTGGTCGTGGCTGAAATTGGCATCTGCAAGCTCCTCACAATATTTCTTCCGCAATTGCCCGGGAGCAATAAGCCCTGTTCCTCAGTCTACGCCTAAGATGCCTTGGCCATCTTAGCCAAGGGTGCTAGATTAGGCGAATGAAGACCGTGAACATGCACCAAGCCAAGTCCGACCTCTCGCGCCTCGTGCGGGAAGTGCGCGAGGGCGTGGAACGTGAAATCGTCATCGTCGTTGACGGCGTACCGGCGGCTCGCCTGGTGCCGTACGGGACGGCGCCGGGGCGTGTTCTCGGCCCAGATCACGGCCTCATCGCCACTGCACCGGACTTCGATGCAGTAGACGGCAAAATTGCCGAGATGTTCGATGGCCCGACCCGCGGTAAGATTGCAAAATTACATAATAAAAAATGCCATAAGAGATAACCTGCCATCGCGCACTTTCGGACGTCGCCCAAAATTATTTTTTAAGATTAGTTTCAATTTTTATTTGCATAATTGCCCTAGAAGCTGGTCGATACCGATGCAGCGCAGCATCGAAAACGCGCTAAGTCAACTCGGCAATTTTTTTGTAATTAATAAATTGGAGACACACTACATTCCGTCACTTCCACCAATGCAAGGCGTAGTTTCGGTGATGCGGTCGCAACGACCTCAACTCGCGCACGAACGGTTCTTACCGTTCGACGGAGTACTCCTCACGTGGTATCGTGCCGTGCGGTGGTACCTCGTCGCTTACGACCGGCTCGTGCCGCGGGCCCATCGCAACGTAGACGACCGGCACGAGGAGGAGCGTGAGCAAGAGCGAGCTTGCAAGTCCTCCGATGACGACGGTACCCAAAGACGATTCGGCCTGCGCCCCCGGATCCAAAACGAGCGCCAGCGGCAGCATCCCAGCGATCATTGCCGACGTCGTCATGATGATCGGGCGGAATCGCTCCTGCGCGGCCTTCTCCATCGCGGCGATGCGGTCGAGGCCGTCGCGTTGGCGCGCGTCGGCGAAATCGACCAGCAAGATTCCGTTCTTCGTCACTAGGCCAATCAAGAGGACGGCGCCGATCAACGAGAAGAGGTTGAGCGTCTGGTGCGTGAGCGCAAGCGAACCGAGCGCTCCGACGACGGCGACCGGCACCGCGAACATGATGATGAACGGCGTGCGATAGCTGTTGTACAGCGCCACCATCAGCAAGTAGACCAAGACCGTCGAGAGCGCGAGCGCGATCGACAGACCGAGGACGGTCGAACTCACTTCCTGCTCGTTGCCTCCGGCCGCCGGCGCGACGGTGACCGTCGAAGGGAGATGCAGCGCCGCCACGCGGCGCGAAAAGTCGCGCTGAACGTTCGAAAGCAAAGCACCGGGTGCAAGATTCGCGCCGACGTCGACGACGTTCTCGCGGTTGATGCGCATGATGATCGGCGGCGCCGGTGTCTTGACCAGGTGCGCGATGTCGCCCACGTGCACGATCGAACCGTTCGAAGAACGAATCAGAATGCTGCCGATCGCCGAAAGCGACTGCTGGTCGTTCAGCGGATAGGTGACGACGACGTCTTTGAGCCCGTCCTCACCCGTGAACTGCGTCGCGAGATCGCCGCCGAAGGAGGCTTCGATCGCCGTCGCCGCCGTGCCGATGCTCGTGTCGAGGGCACGTGCGCGGTCGCGGTTGAACTCGATGTCGAACTGCGGAGCATCCGCGACGGCAGAACTCTGCACGTCGATCGCCCCCGGGGTAGAGGCGAGCGCCGCCGCAACCTTCGCCGCATACGGATCCGGGTCTCCGTCGATGCTCGAGACGACCTCGTCGATCGGCTGCGCGTTCCCGCCCGAGATGTTCGTCGCGGGGACGGCGACGACCGTCATATCCGGCAACAACTTCTGCGCCTGTGCTTGCAGCGTGCTGGCCCAATACGCCGTCGTATGGCTGCGATTGTTGTTCAGAAAGACGTCGATCTGGCCGACTGCGGCGTTCTGGGTGTAGCCGGAGAGCTGCCCCAGATATTCGCCGGCAGTCGATGACTCCGTGCGCAGGTCGGAGATGCCGTCGACGATGCGCTCCACCGCGAGCGTATCGCGCCGCGCCGTCTCCAGCGGCGTGCCGCTTGGCCCCGTGATCGTGATGTACAGCTCGCCGCGGTCGACGGGCGGAATGTACTCGAAGCCGACCAGGCCCAGCGGAATGAGGGCGAATGCGAGGACAAGCGAACCGACGGAGATCAGCGCGACGAGCCGGCCGTTTTCCAGCGCCCAGCTCAGCACCCGCGTCGAATACCAGACGCGCAGGCGCTCGAAGGTATGTGTGAAGGAATCGATGACAGGCCACGGCTTCCATCGCGAGATGAGCGCCCAGCGGCCGGCCAAGGTCGGGGTGATCGTGAACGAGACGAAGAGCGAGGTCAGCGTCGCGACGGTTACCACGAGGCCGAACTCGCGCAAGAAGAGGCCGACCGAACCCGGTAAGAACGAGATGGGCAAGAAAACGACGACATCGACCAGGGTGATGACGATCGCCGCCACGCCGATCTCGCTGCGGCCGTTGATCGCGGCTTGCGTCGGACTCTCACCCGCACTGTAGTGCCGCTCCACGTTCTCCAGCACGACGATCGAGTCGTCGACGAGGATGCCGATGATCAAGGTCATCGCGAGCAGCGAGACGGTATCGAGCGTGAAGTGCGCGATCTGCATCGCGGCCAAGGTCACGAAGAGCGAGGCCGGAATCGCGATCATCACCACGATCGCGTTGCGCCACGAGCGCAGGAAGAACAACATGACGATCCCGGTGAAGAGGATCGCCTCGATCAGCGTGCGCATCACGCCGGTAAGCTGCTGCTCCGTGTACGTCGACTGCACGTTGAGGACGTCGAAGGTGACGTCCGGGTAGGTGCGCCGCAGCTCAGGCAAAAGCGCGAGCACGCGGTTCGACGTCTCCACCTCACTGACGTTGGCAGATTTCTGGATGTCCAGAACGACGCACGGCACGCCGTCGGAGTACGAGTAGACGCGCTGGGTCTCGTAGGTATCCTGCACGTTGGCAACGTCGCCGATGCGGAAGAGCCGCGTGGACGTGGCCCACGGGTCCGTCTCACTCGCCGTCGCGTCGGGGACCGACGCCGACACCAGTAGGTTCGCGACGGTTGCGGCGTCTTGGATATCGCCGCGGACGTCGAGGTTCGTCTCGCGGTTCTTCGAGTACAAGATGCCGCCCGGAGCGCGAACGTTGTTGTTGGTTACGGTGCTCACGATATCGGTCAGCGTGAAGCCCGAAGCAGCCAGCGCCTGCGGGTTGACGTTGATCTGAATCGAGGGCGTGACGACGCCGTTGTCCTGCACGAACGAAACGCCGGGAACCTGTTCGATCGCCGGGACGATCTTGTTGATCGTCAGCGACGAGAGATCGCCCGGAGCGAGCGAGCTGGAACGCACGATGAGCGAGGTCACGACGGCTTCGCTCGGATTGTAGAGCGCAATTTGCGGCGTCTGCACGTCGTTGGGAATCGAGCGCTGCGCGTTCTGCACGCGCCCTTGCACCTGCACGAGGTCGTTGTTCTGATCGGAATCCAGGTTGAAGACGGCGATGATCGACGCCTGACCGGGTTCGATCGAGCTCTCGATGTAGGCGAGGTCGGGCGTCCCCGCAACCTGGTCTTCGATCGGGCGCACGATCGCGTCTTGCATCTCGGTCGTCGAGGCACCCGGATAACTGATCAGCACTTGAATCGAGGGCGTCTCGGCGCTCGGAAATTGCTGTTTGACCAGGGTGGTCGCGGCGACCGAACCCGCCAGGATCACTAGCGCCAGAAAGACCGTCACTAGCGTCGGCCGCGCGACGAAGAGGCGGGTCAACCACATATCAGCGGAACTCCGAGGCGAGCGCCGGGCGATGGTAAGGACGCCCTTCCGCCTTTTCGGGAGAGGCCTCCTTGGGCGGCCCGGGGGCGATCCAGACGAACATGATCGGGACGACGACCAGCGTGAGCAGCAGCGAGCTGGTGAGGCCGCCGATGACCACGGTCCCCAGCGAACGCTTCGCCGCCGAGCCCGGATCGAGCGCGAGTGCCAAGGGGAGCATCCCCGATATCATTGAGACGGTGGTCATGACGATCGGACGGAAACGCTCGCGCGCCGCGGCCTTCATCGCGGCGAACTTCTCCATCCCGGCAGCTACTTTGAGCTCCGCGAAGTCGACCAGCAGAATGCCGTTTTTGCTGACGAGACCGATCAGCATCACGACACCGATCAAAGAGAACAGATTGAGGGTCTGGCCGGTGAGCGCGAGCGCACCCAGTGCGCCGACGGCAGCGACGGGGACGGCGAACATGATGACCAGCGGCGCGCGGTAGGCGTTGTAGAGAGCGACCATCAGCAGATAGACGAGTGCAAACGAGAGGATCAGCGAGACGCCGAGGCCATTGACCGTCTGCACGAGATTGGCTTGTGTACCGCCGGCGCCGGTGCTGATGATTACCGTGTCCGGCAGATGCAGCGCCTTGACCCGATTTGCGAAGTCTTTCTGCACGTTTGAAATGGCGACGCCGGGGGCGACGTTCGCCCCGATATGAATCACCGTCTGACGGTTGTTGCGCGTGATGAGCACCTGCGTCGGCGAGCTCACCAGCGTGGCGATATCCGAGAGGTGGATCAGCGCCCCGCTGCTGCTGCGAATCGATATGTTGCGCAGGTTCGCTTCGCTCTCCGCGTAGCTCTGCGGGTAGAGGACTTGCACGTACTTGGTTCCGTTGGCCGTATCGAATTGCGTCGCCAGAGTTCCCCCGAAGGCCGCGCGCACTGCCTGCGCGGCGAGGCCGATGTTCACGTCGAGGACGCGCGCGCGATCGCGGTTGAAGACGATGTCGAACTGAGGCGCCAGCGTCGAGGCCGAGCTGTTCACGTTGGTCGCGCCCGGCGTGTCGGAGAGCGCCTGCAAAACCTCGGCTGCGTAGGCATCGGGCTCGCCGCGCGTCGTCGCGACCGTGATGTCGATCGGTTGTGAATTCCCGCCGCGCGTTCCGGTCGCCGGAACACAGACGATCTTGGCGTCGGGGACGAGCCGGTGCGCGATGCCGGTCATGCGCCGCGCATCTTGGTCGGTGGTCAACTTGCGATCGGGGCGGAGGAGGATGCGCAGCTGTCCGGTCGAGCCGATGTTGAGGCTCCCGCCGAAGCCGGCCTGCGACGTTCCGGTCGTCGAAATGACCTGTTGTACGTCGTCCATCTGCAGGAAGGCGTCGGTCACCTTACGCACGGCGGCGTCGGTCGTGGTCAGCGGTGTACCGCTGGGATATTGGATCGTAGCGAAGATCTGCCCATTGTCGACGGCCGGGATGAAATCGAAGCCGACGAAGCCGAGCGGGATCAGTGCCACGGCGCCAAGCGTCAGCAGCGCGGCGAGCACGACAATTGGAATCGCAAGACGCATCGCCGCCGGCAGAATACGCTCGCTGTAGTAGTCTCGTGCGCGTGCGAAGGCGTTGCCGAACGCAACGATCGGCCGCGGCGCTCGCCAGCGCGAGAGGAGCGACCAGTTGCCGGCAAGCGCCGGCGTGATCGTAAAGGAGATCGCCAGCGACGTCAGGGTCGCAACGGTGACGACGACGCCGAACTCGGCGAGGAATCGCCCCGTCTGCCCCGGCAAGAACGCGATCGGCAAGAAGACGACGACGTCGACCAGCGTGATCACGACGGCCGCTGCGCCGATTTCCGAGCGGCCCAGAATGGCCGCCGTTCGCGGCGCCTCCCCATCTTCGAAGTGCCGCTCGACGTTCTCGAGCACGACGATCGAGTCGTCGACGAGGATCCCGATGATGAGCGTCATCGCCAGCAGCGAGACGGTGTCGATCGTGAACCCCCAAATTCTCATGATGAAGAACGTTACGAAGAGCGACATCGGGATCGCGATCAAGACGACGACGGCGTTGCGCCACGACTTGAGGAAGATCAGCATCGCGATGCCGGTGAAGACGATCCCTTCGATGAGCGTCTGAAGCACGCCCCACAACTGTGCCTTCGTCGTGTCGGCCTGTACGTTGAGGACGCGAAACGCGATATCCGGATACTTCGCTTCGATTGCCGGCAACGCCGCGAGCACCGCCTCCGAGGCCTGCACCTCGCTTGCACCCGTCGCCTTCTGCACGTTGATCGAGATCGCGGGCCGGCCGTTCACATAGCCGATCACGCGCTTGGGCTCGTAGCCGTCGGTCACCGTCGCGACATCGCCGATATGCGGCAACAGCGCAGAGGTGGAGAACGGCTCGGTCGCATCCGAGGCGTCGCCGCTAGACGCCGCACCGGAGCCGCGCGCAATGGAGCCGGAGGCTGCGACGCCTCCTGCGGATCCGAAGTTGCTGTGCGTCACGATAGTCGTCGTTCCCGACACCTGCATCGCGGCGACCGTCGCTACCGGCAGCGGAGCGTAGGTGGGCGGTACGAACCCAGCGACCGGCGCCGTCGACGTCGTTTGCGACGCGATGGTCGGAAGCGGCGCCGGGGTGACCACAGTGGAGACAGCGGTATTGGCCAGCGAGCCCGGCGCACCAAGTGAGAGGCTCACCGGAACCGGCGTCACGACCGTGAGAACCGGCGACGACGGTGACGTCTGTGTTTCGCCGGCGCTCGCGTTCCCGGAGTTCACGTTCGAAGAGGATGCTGCGGCATTCACATCCGTTGAAACCGAAGCCGACTCGCCGCTCCCCGTGGCGCTCGTGCCGGACGACGACGAGCCGGATGATCCAGCGCCGCTCGAGTTCGAGATGCTCGCGGTCGCGCTGCCGCTGGAAGCGGAACTCCCCCCACCTTGCGCGCCGGAACTCGCGCTGCTCGCGGACGAAGCGGCACCCGATCCCAGGTTGAGTGCCTGATTCGTGGCGCCGGAGGTGTTGCTGTACTTGACGGTCAGGGCACCGGAGGGCGAGGTCGCCCCCTTGAGGACCGACGTGTTGGTGCTCAGCAGGGTCTGCGCGATAGAGCCGGCCGTCTGCACGTCGCCGCGCACGTCGAGCGAGGTCTCACGGTCGGGCGAATAGGCGATGCCGCCGGGTGCGCGTTCGTTGTTGGCCTGAATTGCGCTCACCACGTCGGTTGGCACGAAGCCGCGTCCGGCGAGCTTGGCGGGATCGAGCAAGACCTCCAGCGCCGGCGTCACGACACCGTTTGCGCTGGCGCTCGAGACGCCGTCGACCTGTTCGAAGTCGGGGATGACGTTGTTGGTCACGATCGCCGAGAGCTGCGCGATGCTCAGCGACTGCGAGGTGACCGAGAAGGTGTCGATCGTGGTTTGGGCCGGATCGAATGAACGCGTCGTCGGTGCCGGAAGGTCTTGCGGAAGCGCTGCCTTGACCGACTG
>DATJTD010000144.1:0-10276 GCA_035503775.1 Candidatus Acidiferrales bacterium | reverse complement strand
ACGCAGCGATGATCACGCCGAGAGCCGTCCCACCTCCACCGGTTGCCAATGGCCCGGTGTTGCAGTGGGTGAGCACGGTGCCACGATCGGGCATGAGCGCAAGACCGTAGCCGGCGATGGCTTCATCGACCGCACGCTGTTCTTCGTGAATGGCGCGCGCTGTCTCGAGTTCGGTGCCCCGCGGTTCGGCAAGGACGCGATCGACGGCCCAGGCAAGGTTGACCGCGGTTGGTCGTGCGGCGCGTATGCGCGCGGCAGCGGCGAGAAACTCCGCTTCGTCCGCGTGCAGTTGTCGAGCTAGCGCGACACCGTACGCGCCAACGATACCAATGGTAGGCGCGCCACGGACGGCGAGGGTTGCAATTGCTTCGACGACGTCTTGAACGCTGGTTGCGCGCTTGCGCACCAGCTCACGCGGAAGCAGACGCTGGTCGACGTAGCCGACCGCATCTTCTTCCCACCAGACGGCTTCTAGGCGCGCGCCGTCTGCGGAGTCATCGAGCTGAAGCAGGTGCGGCAGTAGACCGGGCGATCCCCCCGCGGCCGAAACGGCACCGTCGTCGTCACGCCGCATTGCGCACACACCGCTTCGAACATCTCACGGGCACCGGCTGCCGGCGCCCCGCGTTGCGATTTGCGGGCGTTGCGACAATCGCGACATCGTTGTGGTTCGTTTTCAAAACCCTTCTCCGCATAAAATTGCTGGTCACGAATGGAAAAGACGAATGGGTTGCCACAGTCCTTACACGTGAGGGTCTTGTCTTCCACCGGTCGATACCCCGAAAACGAATGAGCAATGGCTCGGAAAACGCGCCACCGTATCGCGAAGTATAAGGGAACCTATGGGCCGCTGGCAAGCTAGGACCCCCCTTTTTGGAGGGCTTTCTGTTAAATGTTGATCAGACTGAGCGCGGCGACGGCGGCCTCGAAGCCTTTATCCCCTCGGGCGGGGTCGGCACGCTCCTGTGCCTGAGCAAGCGTATTGGTGGTAAGCACTCCAAAGCCGATCGGCACGCGGGTCGTGAGCTGCACATCCATCAGGCCGCGCGCGCACTCGCCGGCGACGAAGTCGAAGTGCGGTGTATCGCCGCGAACGACGACACCAAGTGCGACGATAGCATCCATCCCGGCGTCGGCGAGCTTGCGACATGCCAACGGCAACTCGAAACATCCCGGGACGTGAACAATGCGACGCGACTCCAGCGGTATGCCGCAGGCGGTCAAGGCACGCGCGGCGCCGTCTTCGAGTTGATCGGCGAGCTCTTCGTAGAACCGCGCGCTGACGATGCCGACACGCTTGCCGCCGAGATTGCCTAAGCGCTCCACATTGCGCGGCGCGGCAACTTTCATGACTGCTCCACGGGAGCTGCGCCGTTCGGCTCGATGAGATGTCCCATCTTCGCGCGTTTGGTCTCCATGTACCGTTCATTGTGCGGTGTCGGCGCCACGTGCAGCGGAACGCGCTCGACGATCTTGAGTTCGTAGCCTTCCAGGCCGACGATCTTGGTTGGGTTGTTGGTCATGAGCCGCATCTCTCGAACGCCCAGGTCGTGGAGAATTTGCGAGCCGATACCATAGTCGCGTTTGTCCGCGGGGAGACCGAGAGCGAGGTTCGCATCGACGGTGTCGGCACCGTGATCTTGCAGTTGGTACGCGCGAAGTTTGTTGGCAAGGCCAATGCCCCGGCCTTCCTGGTGCAGATAAAGTAAGACGCCGCGGCCTTCACGCGCGATCATCTCGAGTGCGGCATCGCGTTGTGCGCCACAGTCGCAGCGCACCGAGTGCAGCGCGTCACCGGTGAGACACTCGGAGTGCACCCGCACGAGAATCCCTTTGCCGTCGCCGATCTCGCCCATCACCATCGCGACGTGGGCGATGCCGTCGATCTTCGACTCGAAGGCAACACCGCGAAAGAATCCCAGCGCCGTTGGGAGATCGAATTCGGCGATGCGCTCCACGAGACGTTCGGTGCGCATGCGATAGGCGATGAGGTCTTTGACGGTCACCAGACGCAGGTCGTGTTTGCGAGCGAACGTGCGCAGGTTGGGAAGGCGCATCATCGTTCCGTCGTCGTCCATGATCTCGACCACGACGCCGGCGGGGTAGAAGCCGGCGAGACGCGCGAAATCGACGGCCGCCTCCGTGTGGCCGGCGCGCACGAGCACGCCCCCGTCGGCGGCGCGAATGGGGAAGGTGTGTCCGGGACGCAAGAAGTCCGCGGGCTTCGCAGAGGGATCGAGCAAGAGCTTGATAGTCTCCGCGCGATCCTGCGCCGAGATGCCGGTTGTGGTGCGGCCGCGCGCCTCGATGGAGACCGAGAACGCCGTGCCGCGCGGCGCCGTGTTGTCGGCGACCATGGCGGGGATCTGCAGCTCGTCGAGCCGCTTGCCGATGATCGGCACGCAGATGAGGCCGCCGGCCTCTTTGCGCATGAAATTGATCGCCTCGGGCGTGACCATCTGCGCCGCCATGACGAGGTCGCCTTCGTTCTCGCGATCCTCGTCGTCGAGCACCACGACCATTTTGCCGGCGCGTATCTCGGCAATGGCGTCGTCGATGACATCAAACGCCGGCTCACTAGCGGGCAGGTCGACCCGCGCCGCGAGCTCCGGAAGCGCCTTGGCCAAGGCCTGCATCGACCGGTACGACGGCTCCCGCCGCCCCGCTCGCAGGTAAGAGATGGCCGACTCGGTCAGCCCGGATCGGGTAGCAAGCTCACTTGCCGTCAGGTTCTCCCGCTCCATCACCGCCCGAAGAGTCGCTGCGAAGGTGTTCATACCGCTAGTCAACCGGAGAACTTAACAGTTGTCAAGATAACAACCCTGCTGCCCTGCTGCGCCTATATACCGGCTCTCGGACGTCAGGTTTAACTCTCGCGAAGACGTGCGTCTGCGGCTTGCCAGACCATCACGAGGCAACCACGATGTCGTGCGATGCCGCCCAGGAGCCGACGTTCCGTCGCTCGATCGCGGCTGCCATCAGGTCCGGGAAGAGATCAGGCGTACACGCGAACGAGGGCACACCAAGGGACGCGAGCGCGGCCGCGTTGCGTGCATCGAAGCTCGGGGCCCCTCGATCGTCGAGCGCGAGGAGCGTCACGACGGTAACGCCGGCTCGCACGAGTGCAGATGCGCGCGTGAGCATCTCATCGCGGTTCCCGCCTTCGAACAGGTCGCTAATGAGGATCAGCACGGTATCGGTTGGCGTGCGCACCAGTTGCCCGCAATACCTCAAGGCGCGATTGATGTCTGTTCCCCCGCCGAGCTGCGTGCCGAAAAGCAGATCGACGGGGTCGTCGAGGTGGGCGGTGAGGTCCACGACGGACGTATCGAAGACGACCATCGACGTGCGAATCGAGCGCCGACGATGAAGAGTTGTGGATTCGTCGGGGCCGGGGCGGAACTGCTTGGGGTGAAGCTGACGGTCAACACCGAGCCGTTCGGCCAGCCCTTTGTGTTGCCGCCGGTGAGCGTGTAGGTACCCGCACTCGACGTGCCGCTCCACGCCATCCAAGGCTCGCCCCAGAAACTGGAAATCGCCGCGCTATACGAAAACGTGAATTCCATATCCGCGATGTCGATGGTGCTTCCGGACGTGTTGGTAATAGTGAACGTGCCGTCCGAGTACGAGTAGGTCGCATTGACGGGGACGAGTGCCTGGGCGTGTGCGACCGCTTGCGTCGTGCGCGCATCATATTGTGCCGGCGGCGTCCCTCCGCCGCTGCAGGCTGCAAGACCGACGGCCGCGAGCGCCGCGGTGAGTACCGAGCCTCGAAAAGAAAATTTCACAACCGTATCTCCGAATAGGAATGCAAAGTATGGACCGCGGCGAGCGTAGCACCATCGGCGTCCACGCGGCGTCCACGTGCTACGGCAGGAGCGCCATCTGCCGGCCGGCGAGCAAGAATGCGCCGACGCCGAAGTTTGCCGTCGTCGATGCCGACGACGTACCCGGCGCCGAGCCGACGGCTTGCACGTAGCCCAGGAATCCCGAGGGTTGCACTGCGGTCGTCACCATGCCGTTCCAAGCGCGCTGCACCACCGGGAGGTATGTCGCGCTGCTCAGGATGCCGTTGTTGATGCCCCAGGCCATACCGTAGGTAAAGAGCGCCGTGCCGCTGGTCTCGGGCCCACCGTCGTCACTTGGGTTTGTCAGGCTCGAATTCCAGAAGCCGTCGGAGCGTTGCACGCTCGCAAGTTCGGCGGCCATGTTCTGGAAAATCTGCACAAACGTCGCGTAGTGCGGATCCGATGTCGGCAGCACGGTGAGGGTCTTCGCCAGCGCCGCGAACACCCAGCCGTTACCGCGCGACCAATACGTACCCGTTCCGACGTACGAGCTGTCGCGCCACCACAGATGCACCGAGCTGTTGTAGAGCTGCCCTTCGGTGGTGCTGAATTCGGCGTACATCTTCGAGAAATAGTCGGTATTGCCGTTGATCGCGCCGAGCTCTGCGAAATCGGGCATCGACATGTTGATCGCATCGGCGATCGGCCAGGCGTTACTGCTCGAGCCGGTCACCAGGCCGTCGATGCTGCTGTTGATGTGCGTGAAATCCGACGGCGCGTCTTCGATTTGCCCGAGCGCAATGTACACTTGGCCCGCGGCTTGCGCGTTGTAGAGCGGCTCTTTGCTGCTAACCGGGAGCAAATTGTACGAAAAGCTGGCCGCCCAGGAAAGCGCGGAGCTCAGATAACTCGCGTTGCCGGTGGCTTGGTATGCGGCCACATCGCCGAGCCAGTAGGTCGCGCCGTCCCAATTGTCATCGCCCGCGGCGTTATGCGCTTGCCAATAGTTGTTGACTTCGGTCATCACGGCGAGCACACCCGGCGTCTGGCTCGGCGTCGCGGTCGGCGTCGGCGACGCCGGCTTCGGTGTGCTGCTCGGCGTCAGGGTCGGCGTTGCGGTCGGTGTGGCCGTTGGTGAGGATATTGCCGTAGACGTGGGCGTAGGCGACGGGCTGGCCGTAACCGTCGCGGTCGGAGACGGCGTCGGTGTCGGCGAAGCGGAGCCGACGATGTAGAGTGCTGCGCCGGTCGGCGCGGGCGCCGATTTGCTGGGCGTGAAGCTCACGGTGATCGTCGAACCGTTCGTCCAGGGCGTTGTATTGCCGCCGGTGAGCGTGTAGAGGTTGCCGCTCTTAGTCGAGCTCCAGTCCATCCACGGTTCGCCCCAAAAATTGGAGATGGTTGCGCTGTACGAGAACGTGAACTCCATGCTGGAGATGTTCACCGTGGCGCCGGACGTATTTGTGATGGTATACGTGCCGTTCGAATACTTCGCGACAGACGTCACCGGCGTCAGCGTCAGCGCTTCTGCGCGTACTGCCGGTGCGCGTTGGGGCGAGTCCTGGCCGAGCGGGAGGCTATTCCCGGCGCCGCCGTTGCAAGCTGCCAGGGTCACCGTCGCGGCGACGAGCATCGCGTAAGACCGCGCGATAAAATACTTCAACGTGGACGTTGATCTCACAAGAGTGCTCCCTGCGCTGCGGCGCCGGGACTCGTACTGGTCCCGGTCCGGCGAGCGTAGCACCACCGGCGTCCACGCAGCGTCCACTTCTTCGAGCTATACCGGATGCACCGGCCGGACTTTTAACGTCAGGAATGTATCTTTGTCGGAAAACCGTTTACAAAGATACTGGTGCCGCGCCGTTGCGCGGTCGGTCGGGACGGCCATTGCAAATGTGTGGCCGCGGCGTCGATCTCCCGGTTCCAGCGGAGCGCGAGAAATCCACGGCGCGATTCTGCGTCCGGGATCGTGGCGGCGCGTTGTCGGCGTAATTCCGCAGCCTCGGCAAGCAGCAGTTGCGCGCCCCGCCACTCTCCCGCCGCGTGGTGCACCCGGGCGGCATCCCAAAAGACTCTCTCCGGATGATCGAATATCTGTCCACCGCGGCAGAGCTCGGCCGCTTCATCGGCGCACGTTTTCGCTTCGGAAATACGCTCCAGGCAGAGGAGCGTGAGCGCGTATTGACAGAGCCCGTCGGCAATTTGCGACGCCCGACCCGCGGACCTCGCAAACGGCAACGCCGCACGCAAATGCTGCTCGGACTCGAGTATCGCACCCAGCCCACGTTCGGCTTCACCCAGGGTCGCCAGTATCCCGGCCTCGATATCCGCGTTATTGGTGGAGCGCGAAGATTCAAGGAGCCCCCGAGCGATCTCGGCGCAGGTCGCATATTCTTCGGCAGCGTTTTCCATGGAGCACCGATTTAAAAGAGCGTGAATAGCGCCCCGTTCGTAGCCGATTTCGCTGAAAATACGATGGGCTTCGACGAATTCAGCCCGCGATCGCTCGAAATGCCCAGTCCTCTTATAGTACCAGCCAAAAAAATTGGCGACGTTTCCTTGGCCGCGGCGATAACCGATTCGTGTAAATGCGGCGCGCGCCAGCTCGAGGTACTCGCGAGCCAGTGGCGAGTTGAAAAGCCCAAGGGCCGCGTGCGCGATCCCGGCTAACGCGACCGCCTCGCCTTCGGAGTCCGCGTTCATTCGACTTAGCGTGAGAAGCTCGCGATGGAGCGCCAGCGACTCGTCGTATGCATGCATGGACGAAGCCGCCGCCGCGGCAGCGCGGACGACCGTTTGCATCACGCGGGCGGCGACCTGCGTGGGCAACGACCGCACACGGTCGGTCGTTGCGCGAATGATCGGAACGGATTGGATCTGCGCGGCGAGATCAAACGAGAGTGAGTAGCAGAGCAACTGTTGCTCCACCTCTCCCATGCGCTCGAAGTACGCCAGAGCTTCGTCGATGGCCGCCTGTGCCTCGGCGTACCGTCCGCCAAATATGGCGTGCCGGGCTCTATGCCGGAGAGCCGTCGCACGCCAGCGTTGCGAGCCGAGGGTTTCCGCACAGCTCAGGAGCTCTTCGATATGGCCTCCCTCCTCGTGGGCGGCGCCTCGCTTGTGATCGAAGAAGACGCGCCGATCGAGCAGCACGCAACGAAAATCCGGGTCGTCGAGTGCCCCGACGAGCAGGCCGAGCTCCGTGAGATCGCGCTCTTGCGCGGACGGGTCGCCGCATTTCGCGTGGATTGCCTCACGGAGGAGCAGCAACTCCGCACGAAGCTTCAGCTGAGTGGTGAGATCGAGGGCGCGCCCAATCGCGTCGAGGGCTTCGATGTATGCGTGGCCGGCTTGCGCTGAGCGCGCGGCGCGCAGATAGTGCGCCGCCGCCGTTTCGGCTTCTCCGCCGATCTCGTAGTGACGGGCCAATTCCCCGGCCAACTCTTCTCGACGCGTCGGGTAAATTTGCTCGAGCACGCGCGCGACGCGCTTGTGCCGAAGCGCCCGAAGCGCCGGTGCGCCCGACTCGTAGATCGCTCCGTGTATCAAATGATGTGTGAAGATGTAATCCACGTGATGCGCTTCATGCGCCTCGCGCACGAGATTACGCACCTGCAGCTCGTCCAACCAACCGAGTGCGGCAGCCTCTTTCCAGCCGCCGGCTTCGCACAGTACCTCGACGTTGAACGACGTGCCGATCACCGCCGCAATCTCGGCGAGCTTTGCGGCTTCCGCCGACAATCGCATGAGTCGCGTTGCAATCAAGTCACGCAGCGTGCCCGACGTAATCGCCGGCGCCCGACTTTCCAGCATGTCGCGCAACGCTTGCACCAAAAAGAGCGGGTTGCCGTCGCAGATCGCGTGGAGCGATGCGGCAAATTGCCCCCCTGCACCAAGTGCCGGCACCTTTGCAAGCAACTCGTCCACATCACGGCGCACCAGCGGTCCGACCGCGATGTGCGCCAAAGCCTTTTCGCCCTGCAGGCGCCGCCTCAGCTCGCGAACGCGGTGCGTCGGCTCCGTCTCTTCCGAGCGATACGTCGCCACGATCAGCATCGATTTCTGTGGTGCGCGCCGCGCGATGAATTCGAGCATCGCGATCGTGGCCGCAGACGACCAGTGGATATCTTCAAGGACGATCAACAGCGGATGTGAAGTCGTCATCGACTCCAGCGCCAGAGCAACCGCCTCGAAAAGACGCGTTCGTTCGCTCGCTGCGTCCACGGGCGGCAGAGCCGGTAAGTCGGGGCGCTGCGCACGAAGCTCAGGAAGCAATTGTGCCAACGCAGCCATTTGCATGAGCTCCAGCGGCGGCGGAGCCGAAGACACTCCCGACCGAAGCGTCTCGGTAATCGACTGATAGGGCACGCTTTCCGGGAAGGATGTCGCGCCCCAGAGAACGCGAGCGCCGTCCAATTCCGCGAGCCACGAGAGCCGCACGGCGAGTTGCGTCTTTCCGATACCCGCTTCGCCACTGATGAGTACGAGGCGCCCGCGGCCGTGCTTCGCTCGACTCCAATTTGCCGTGAGCTGCTCCATCTCCGAACCGCGACCGACAAAGCGAAGGCTCTGCGCACTTTCGCTCGGGGCTTGGCTGCGCGTGGGAGCGGCGGCGGCGAGTGCGTTGCGAGCGAGCTGTTCACGCAACGCGAGCGTCTCCGGCATCGGGTCGACATCCAGCTCCATGCGCAGGCGCCGCTGAAATTGCTCGAAGGCGTGCAGGGCGCCCGCGCGATCACCGGCCTCGTACCGGAGCGTCATCAGCAGCCGGAGCGCATCCTCGCGCCACGGATCGCTCGCGAGGAGGCGCTGCACGAATTGCAACGCGGCGCCAAACGCGTTCTGGCTGCGAGCGCGCGCGATCAGGCTGCTCAGCGCCGTCGTGTATGCCGCGCGCAGCCGTTCGCGAATCGGCACGATCCACTCGTCATCCAGCGGTGACAAGAGATCGCCGGCGTAGTACTCGACGGCCTCTTGCATTCGCGCTTCGTCGCGTACCGCGGCCTCGAACGCCGCGACATCGAGCCAGGCGTCGTCGCCACCATTCCAGTGCAGGATAAGCTCGTCGGCGAGAATCCACGGCTCGTTCCGTTTCGGCAGAGCGCGTAGCAGACGATGCAGGTGACGCCGTAGTTTTGCCCGCGCTTCTTCTGCAGGATCGTCGGGCCATAAGTCAAACGCGACGTCTCCCCGTTTCAAAGGGGCCGCACGTCGTAAAAGCGCATACGCGAGCAACGCGAGTGAACGCGGCGGTGCATGCAATTTATACGGTCGATGCTCAAAGACGAGATGAGCCTCTCCGAATAGGTGGATCCGGAGGGCGGCTTTCTCTGCGACCGGGACTCGTAGCACGTCCGGGCTCATCACGGCCACGCCGTTCACGCTGTATTCGTGCCCTACCTTGAAGCGGTACTACCCACGTCGCAAGAAAGATTCGTCTTCAGTATGAAGACCGCATAAGCTGGAAATTGTTCCCGACCCGTTCTATTTGTAGAACGAGGGCGCTGCACGAGGCCCGCGTTGAAGGCGCCGTAGGTCCGGCCCTTGCTGCATCAACAACGACGTCTTCGTGGCAAGTGCTCGAAGAGCATATGGCCGACGCCTACTTGTCTTGCCGAGCACGAGATCATAGCTTGTAGGCGGCACCACCTACGTTTTTGGCGCTTGGTGACGATAAGGGATTTGAGCGAGCTCTCGGCCGCGCCGTCGCACGGGAGGCTTGCGCGAGCCGCTGTATCCTTTGGAGGTTGAACTGGTGAGACTTACACGTCAGGGCATCGCCCTTTGCGTCCTCGGCTTGCTTTCAGCAGCGATCGGAGGCTGCTCCGGCGCAGCTGAGCCCCCCATCCCACGAGGATCGACACCGGTGACCACTCAGGAAAGCTTCGTGTGCAACGGGAGCACGGTGCAGAAACTGACGCTTCCAATCCCGGGCGGAAACTCCGGGCAGTACACGCTCGGCACGTGTCCCGCCGGGACGTCCGAAACGGTCACGGTAACCGGCTACACCGGGTCCGCGCCAAATGCGCCGGCTCCCCTCTCGCTACGCCGGGCCCAAGATTCCGATGCACCGGTAACGTTATACAGTTGGACGGAAACGTATAGCGTCTCAACCCTTTTCGGAGTGCCCGGCGAGCTACTTATATGTTTCGTAAATCTCTCGACCAGCGCGATTCCGGATGGGAGCACGCTTGCTCTCGAAGTATGGGACGAAACGGCGAGCGATAGCCTGGAATATAGTTTTGTTCCCGCCACCATCACGCCGATTGACGCGTCCACGGAGCAGGTTGCCTTCTACGCGACCTCAGATCTCACGCTGCCGGTCACCGCGGGCGACCAGTATCTCATCGCCATCGTTGCGAACACCACTCTTTCACCGTCGTCGCCGACACCCAGCCCGAGCGCATCGTCGACACCCAGCGCGAGCCCGTCACCGACACCCAGCCCGAGCCCCTCGCCGACACCCAGTCCGAGCCCCTCGCCGACAC
>DATJTD010000143.1:0-14337 GCA_035503775.1 Candidatus Acidiferrales bacterium | reverse complement strand
ACTTTCTGCGCGATTTTCGCGGCGACACCGTGCATCCCTCAACGATGGCCGTTCTCGATGAGCTCGGATTGCTCGACGACTTTCTCGCACGGCCGCATTCGGAACTCCGCACGATCGGTGGGAAGGTCGGCCGCGACTACGTCACGATCGGCGACTTCTCGCATCTTCCGGCCAAGACCAACTTCATCGCTATCATGCCGCAGTGGGACTTCTTGAACTTTCTCAGCGAGCGTGGATGCGGGTTTCCCAGCTTCACGCTCCTGATGAGCACGGCGGCCGAAAGCGTTATCGAGGAGAGGGACCGCGTCGTGGGGGTGCGCGCGAGCGGACCCGACGGTGACCTCGAGATCCGCGCAGATCTGACGGTCGCCTGTGATGGGCGTCACTCCACGATACGTGACCTCTTGCACGTGCAGCCGATCGATCTCGGTGCGCCGATGGACGTCCTCTGGTTTCGCATCTCCCGTGATGCGGGCGATCCCGAGAGTGCGCTGGGGTACATCGGCGCGGGCGCCATCTTGGTGATGATCGACCGCAACGACTACTGGCAATGTGGCTACGTGATTCCGAAGGGAACCTTCGAAGAGATCAAAGGCCACGGCCTCGACGAGTTGCGCGGGCGCGTCGGTGTGCTGGCGCCCTTCTTGGGCGAGCGTCTGCACGAGATTCGTGATTGGGACAACGTGAAGCTGTTGTCGGTCGCCGTCGATCGGTTGTCGCGCTGGTATCGTCCCGGCGTGCTCTTCATCGGTGACGCCGCGCATGCGATGTCGCCGGTCGGCGGCGTCGGTATCAATCTAGCGATCCAGGACGCGGTGGCGTCGGCGAACATCCTCTCCCGTGTGCTCCGGCGCGGCCGCCCGGTCCGTGAGGCGGTGCTCAGGCGCGTGCAACGGCGGCGCGAGTGGCCGACGAAGATGACGCAAAGCCTGCAGGTCTTCGTCCAGAAGCGGATCGTCTCGCGCGTCCTCGCCGGAAAGAGGGCGCCGAAGCGTGCCCCAGCGCTCCTTGCGCTCTTGGGCCGCCTCCCAATTCTTCAGCGCATCCCGGCGCGGATCGTCGGCATCGGCTTCCGGCCCGAACACGTTCGCTTACCACGTGGATGATCGGCTGCACATGCGCCGCGCGCTCGAACTCGCGGCGACGGCAGAGGCTGCGGGCGATGTCCCGATCGGCGCCGTCTTGGTCATGGGCGCGCTCGTCTGTGAAGCGCGCAACGAGAAGGAGCGCCGTCCAGACCCGACGGCGCACGCGGAGATCCTCGTCCTGCGCGAGGCGGCGGCGCGCACCGGCAGCTGGCGCCTCACCGGTGCGACCCTCTACGTGAGTAAGGAGCCGTGCGTCATGTGCGCCGGCGCGATGGTCGCCGCGCGCATCGAGCGGCTCGTCTTCGGATGCGAGGATCCCAAGGGCGGCGCGGCGGGAAGTCTCCTCGACCTCGTGCAGCACGGCGACCTCAATCATCGCATCAGCGTGACCGCGGGCGTCCTGCGGGAAGAGGCGGCGGCGCAGCTGCGGGAATTCTTTGCGCGGCGCCGTGCTTCGCCCATAGGACGAAACGACCCGACCGCGTAGAATCCAGGCTGGCCCATCGGGCCGCACGTCCCCGAGACCGCGGAGAGGTGGTCGAGTGGTTAATGGCACCCGCCTCGAAAGCGGGCAGACGTGATGAGCGTCTCGAGAGTTCGAATCTCTCCCTCTCCGCCAGCTTCTCCGTACGCCGGATCCGTTTGGTCCGGCTTACGGCGTATGAGCCGGAGCCGGCGGTGCGATCGTGGGGGGCGGCGGGGTCGCTAGGCGCGGGTCGGGTGGCGCCGTCGGGAAGGCGAACTGGTCGTACGTCGTGTCGGTGACGAAATGGATCGCCCCCAGGTGCAGCGGACCGAACTCGGTCTGTTCGAAGTGCACTTTGTCGACCAGCCAGTGGCCCTGGATCATCGCGTAGTCGACGATGAAGGTCAGCGCGTCGTTTCCGGTCATGACGACGCGCGTCGGCAACCCCGTCGTGTTGTCGATGTAGACGTCGCTCCAGAACATGTCGTTCTTGGGCGTCTCGTTCACGACGAACTGATAGGGGCGCATCACGATGTGCGTGATACCGGTCGGCGCATCGCTCGAGTCGGGAGCGTAGTGCGCCGAGAAGTAGCGCAGGCCGAAGACGACGACGTCCGACGTTGCGGGTTTGTTGATGTCGGTGAAGGTCATCGGCTGGATGTTCTGCAGCGCGATGGAGAGCGCGAGATGGCGATCCGCGTGCCATGCCAGCGAAAAGCCCGAGAGGGCGTCGAACGTCGGCGGTATAGGGAAGGCTTCGGCAAACTGGTTTGCTCCCCGCGGCAGATCTTGCAGGACGGCCATGTCGTCGAACGATCGTTCCTCGACGAAGCGCTCGATCGCGCGGGTCTTGTTCATCGACGGGATCGCCACGTTCATGACGACATGATAGCTCACGTAAGCAGGTGGGGAAGCGGAGGCCGCAGCAGCAGCGTTCGCGCAGTGTTCAAATGCCAGATCGGGAGTGAGCGTGATCGAAATCTCCAAAGCAGGGGGCTGTATAGTGAACGTTCGACGGTGTGTAATGTTTCGAGCCGCGCCGGCGTTCGTCGCCGCGGCCCTGCTTGCCCTGGCGTCTCCCCGCGCGGCGTGCGCCGATAGCACCGAGGTGCCGTTCGTCAACGCGGCGACGGCATTCTCGCAGCAGGCCAAACTCGATCAGGCGATCGATCCCGAGGTCTTCGTGCGCGACGAATCGGCTCCGCCGGGGACGGGTCCACAGCGCGTCGAGCACATTGCGGGGCTGCGAGCCGCCCGGCTCGACGATGAACCGCAGCTCCCGCTCTACGGGGCCGACGGCTCCGAACTCGCGGTGAGCTTGGGGCGGTGGCTCGCGGCGCGCGGCACCGTCGCGATCGAGCCGCAGCCCGACGGGCACGACCGTGTCGTCGCGGTCTTCCGAAGCCTCGTCGCCTTCGGTGACTACAGCCTCTTCGTTGAGAATGGGGAGAATGCGGAGAACACGGGGACGAACTCGGGTGCCGGCACGGTCCCGACCTATCGCCCGCTCGACGGTGAAGGATCGGCAAATTCGTTCGTGGCGCACGTCGACGGCTCCGCGGCGATCGTCATCGACACGCCACAGCCGCTGAGCAGCGGCGCCTCCATCGTGCTGGTCTATCACAGTGATTCCCGAGAGCACGGCGCGTCGCGCGGGCGGGTCGGAATCACCGCTCACGAGCAGTTGGTGGCGTTGGTTCCGTAACGCGTCAGCGCGCAGCTAGATCGCGTGTATCACCGTGTGCCCTGCTATGGTGCGGGCACCAGATGATGGTGTACGATCCGGTGTCGCTCGTACACGAAACGCAACCACACCCGAAGGTAAACGGTTCGGGCGAGCCGGCGGCTGTGTCGGGGGGGCGCAGTGGCGTTTGAGGCGTCGGCGGGGTCTTGCGGTCGTCGGTGTATTGGCCTAAGGACATGGCTTCTCTCCCGTACGAGCCAACTGAGGAAGGCCTCTACGATGAAAGTATCGCGTGGCGGTATAGACATCCTGGTCGTCGTTGAAACTTCGAAGTCGGGGAAAGTTCTTTCCCATATTAATGAGTTCTTCGGTAGTTTGTAATGGAAGCTTTACAAATTAGGTCTTTTGGGCTACGTTTTTAGGGGAAGGCTCGGTGCTTCGTCCCTCGGGTCACCGGACGGCTTCTGGGCGGCTCCTCGATCCGGCCAACGTAGTGTAAAGCTTTTGAATAGCCGATAAGCCACCAATAGGAGGTATCCCGCAATGAAGTATCAGGGAAGAGTAGGTTTACTCATTGGGTTCGGCGTGATGAGCTGGATCGTGCCCTTCGTGGCTTCGATCGCTTTGTATCCGCTCAAAGCGACCAATGAGCCGCTCTTTGAGACGATCGTCTCCATCCTCATCCTCGTGAGCGCCGGTGGCCTTGGCCGCCTATGGTACCGTACCGTTCCCCCGGTGCACGTCAGCGACGGTTTTGCGCTTGGAACGGCGTGGCTGCTGATCAACGTGGTGCTCGACCAAAGCATGCTGCTTTCGATCTTTGGGCCGCAACGGATGCCGCTGGCAGTCTACCTCACCCAGGTTGGTCTCAAATACCTCATCATTCCAATTGTCCTGGTGGCACTCGCGCCGCGCATCCAGACCGAAGGCGCGTTGCGTGGGACGATGGCTCGCTCGCTCGCAAGCGAAGTCTCCATCCACTAAAAAATTCAATCTCTCCCGGGCTTGCCGGCCCGGGAGCGGCGCACGCGAGCGCGAACCGTCGCGGCGGTATGTATCCGCTGCTCATCGAGCCCAAGGAAGTGCCGCTCATCTGGGGCGGCGACGCGCTGGTACGGCGCTTCGGAAAGCGCGGCGATCCGCAGACCCCGATCGGCGAATCGTGGGAATGCTGGGACGAAAACCACGTCGTCAACGGCGATCTTTCGGGCCGTACGATCGCGCAGTTGCGCGCGGCGTTCGGTCACGAGCTCGTCGGGCCGATCGATCCCACCCGCATCTTCCCCCTCCTCACCAAGCTCATCGATGCGCGCCAATCGCTCTCGGTGCAAGTGCATCCGGACGACGCCTACGCCCAGCGCGTCGAGCACCAGCCCTTTGGGAAGACCGAGTGCTGGTACATCCTCGATGCCAAGCCCGGTGCCACCATCGTGCTCGGTTGGAACCGGGAGACCTCGCGCGAAGAGTATCTCGCGCGCGTCAAAGACGGGACGCTCGCCGAACTCCTGCGCCACGTCGCTGTCCACCCGGGCGACGTCTTCTACCTTCCGGCAGGGACCTTGCACGCAATCGGTCCCGGGATCATTCTCTTCGAGACGCAGCAGGCGAGTGATCTGACCTATCGGATCTTTGATTGGAATCGCCTCGGCCCCGACGGCAAACCGCGCCAGCTGCATGTCGAGAAGGCGGCCGACGTGCTCGACTATCGCCAGTCGCGGGCGGGCGCCGTCAAGCCACTGACGTACACGCTCGACGGGCTCGCGCGCATCGCGCTGGTTGCCGATGCGCATTTCCTCATGGAACGCGTGCAGCTCGACGACGTCCCCCGGCCGCTCGCGCTCGAGGGGATGCCGCTGGCCGTTCTTGCGCTCGAGCATCCGGTTACGTGCCGGACGGAAGAGGGAGTGATCGAGATCGAGCCATACGCGAGCGCGCTGATCCCGGCACATGCCGACCGCGTCTGGCTGCACGCGCCGGGCGGTGCAGGTGAGCTGCTCACTGCGGCGCCCGTTGCCGATCCGCAGGCGTTTTCACATCGGCTCGCCTCTGCTGGGATCGCGGCGGATGTGACGTGGAGCTTTCTCAATCAGTTCGGTGCTTGGCACGCGTAAACGGCGTTGGGAGACTAGCCGAGATACGCACTGACGATCTCGGGGTGCTCCAGCAATTCACGTCCGCTTCCGTGCAAGGTGACGCGGCCGTGTTCGAGGACATACGCTGTCTGCGCGATGGCGAGTGCCTTGCGCGCGTTCTGCTCGACGAGCAGAATCGCCGTCCCCGCAGCGCGCTCCGCCTCGATGACTTCGAATACCTCATCGACGAGCTTCGGGGCCAGACCCATCGACGGCTCGTCGAGCAACAACACCTTCGGTTGTAACACGAGCCCCCGGGCGATGGCGAGCATCTGCTGCTCACCGCCGGAGAGCGCGCCGGCCGGGAGCGCGCGGCGCTTCGCAAGTGCGGGGAAGCGAACGTAGATTGCCTCGAGTTGTGCGCGTCGCGACGCTCGGGAAAAACGTGCTGCGGCGACCAGCAGATTCTCCTCCACCGACATCGTCGCTAGCATGCGCCGTCCTTCGGGAACGTGGACGATTCCGGCGCGTACGATCTCGTGGGAGGCGGCACGCGTGAGGTCGCGCCCCTCGAGGCGGACGTGACCTGCGGTACTGCGCACGATCCCCGAGATGGCCAGCAGAAGCGTCGTCTTCCCCGCGCCGTTTGCTCCAACCACCGCGCACAGCGCATGCCGTTCGAGCGTAAGGGAGACGCCGTGGAGTGCCTCGATGCGCTCGTACCCTGCACGGAGACCCGTGATCTCCAATAGCGGCGCGCTCACGCCGCCCCGCTCGTCCCCAAGTACGCTTCGATGACCGCCGGATCGCGCGCAATTGCCGTGGGGATTCCGTGCGCGATGACCGTTCCGAAATTGAGGACGACGACGCGATCGCAGGCGGCGTTGACCAGCGCCATGTCGTGCTCGACGAGCAGCACACTGGCTCCCTCGCGCGCGACCGAAGCGATGAGTCCCCGCAGATGCGCCGTCTCCTGAGCGTTCATACCGGCCGCGGGTTCGTCGAGAACGAGCAGCCGCGGCTCCGCTGCGAGTGCACGGGCGATCTCGATGCGGCGCTGCGTGCCGTAAGAACGGCTGCTCGCCACGTGCGGGAGTTCCGTGGGGGCGATCGCCGTGCGTTCGAGCAACGCCTGAAGCTCATGTTCTCGTATGGCGCCGCGCCGCGAGAAAGCCCCCGCGCGAATGTTTTCTTCGACCGTGAGCGCGGGGAAGAGGCGGATGTTCTGATACGTCCGCGAGATGCCGGCGCGCGCGACGCGATGGGCCGGGAGGCCGTCGAGACGCCGGCCATCGAGGCTCACGCCGCCTTCGCTCAGATGTGCAATTCCGGTCACCGCGTTGATCAGCGTCGTCTTCCCGGCCCCGTTGGGGCCGATGAGCCCAAGCACCTCGCCTGCAGCGATGTGGAAGCTGACGTCGCGCAATGCGTGCACGCCACCGTAGTGCACGGAGATACCGTCGACTGCGAGCCGTGGCACGGCGCTCACGCGTGCCGTCGCCACAATTGCGCGAGGCCGCCGGGAGCTAAGATGATGATCGCCAGCAGCAGGGCCCCCGTGGTCACTTCACGATAGTCGTGCAAGAAGCGAATCGTCTCCGGGAGCGCCGTCATCACCGCCGCCCCCATGACGGCTCCGGTCGAGCTCGTCACCCCGCCGATCACGCAGTACACCAGAATCTGCTCCATACGCGGAAACCCGAAGTCGCCCGGCGTGATGAAGAAGTTCGCGTGCGCGTAGAGCACGCCGGCGACGCCCGCGATGACGGCCCCGCTCACGAGCGTCGTGGTACGTACGAGTCCGACGTCGATACCGCATCCGCGTGCGGCGTTCTCGTCTTCGCGCGTCGCCGCGATCGCCAAGGCCCACTTCGAACGTCCAAGGAGGAAGAGTGCCGCTACGGTCGCGAGCAACGCCGCGTAGATGGCAAGCGTCCCCGCGTCGTTGGGGATATCGGAGAAGCCCTCGGCGCCGTCGGTGATGGGTGCGTTGATCTCGACGACCCGTGCGATCTCGCCGAACCCGATGGTTGCGATGGCCAAAAAGATGCCGCGCAACCGCGCGACCGGTAACGCCAAGATCGCGGCGGCAATCCCGGCGGCAAGCGCCCCCGCGAACGTCGATTCCAGCAACGTCCAGTGCAGGTCGACCGCGCCGATAGAGCCGACGTAGGCCGCGATCCCCATGAATGCCGCTTGTGCAAGTGCCAGATGGCCGGCGCGTAACGAGAGGGAGAGCGAGAGCGCGAGCAGTGCGTTGATGCCGGCTTGATCGACGAGTTTGGAATACTGGGCAAAAAACGCGAGCACGGTGCTTTACGCCGCGCGCAGTGAGCGTCGCCCGAACAAGCCGGTCGGCCGCAGCACGAGCACCAAGAACATCACACCGAAGGAGATCGCATCACGATACCCTGAGGAGATGTAGGCGACCGAAAGGGTCTCCACGCAGCCGAGCAAGAGCGCGCCGACGACGGCGCCGGTGACGCTCCCCATCCCGCCGAGAACGATGATGGCGAGGCCTTTGAGCTCGATGCGCGCCCCCATGTCGACGCTGACGCTGTTGAATTCCAGGCCGATGAGCACCCCCGCCGCACCGCCCAATGCGGAGGCGATGAAGAACGTCAGCGCGATCGTGCGCTCGACGTCGATCCCGAGCAGCGCCGCGGCGATCCGGTCGGCGGCGACGGCGCGAATGCTGCGTCCGAGCGACGTGAACCGCAGCACCGAACTGAGCGCGAGCATCATCGCGATCGCCACCCCCAAGACCGTCACGTCGACGACGCCGAGACGCAGACTCCCGATCTGCAGCTGCGCCGTTGCGAAGGTTCCGGAGGGAAACGGCTGATCGTCGGAGCCGAAGAAGGCGCGTGCGATGCCTTGGATCATGATTGCCACGCCGATCGACGAAATGAGGGGAGCCAACGTCCCTGCGTTGCGCCGGCGCAGCGGCGCGAAGGCGACCCGGTCGAGCAAGATGCCGAGCAGACCGGCCGCGATGATGGCGAGCACGATGGCCAAGAGCAGCGGGACGCCGGCACCCGCAAGCGCAAGCGCGATGAAGGCAGCCGACATGTAGATCGCCGCGTGCGCCAAGTTGAGGATGTCGAGCACCCCGAAGACGAGCGCGTAACCACACGCGAACAGCGCGTAAACGGCGCCCAAGAAGACGCCGTTTCCTATCTGCTGTATCAACATGAAGCCGTCTCAGTCGCCCTTCATTTGAGAAGCGTGAACCTGCCTTTCGAGACGATCATGACGTCGGAGGGGGCGCTTGCGTCGTGTGTGGCATCGAAAGAGAGCGGGCCGAGCACGGTCGCAACGTGCACGCTCTTGAGCCCACTGCAGAAGGCGGCGGAACTGGTGGCCCCGTCGTGTGCCAGCCGTGCGATGACTTCTGCGGCAGCGTAGGCTTGGGCGGCGAACTGATCGGGGGCGATGCCGAAGTCGTGTTCGTAGCGCTGCACGAAGCCGGCGTTGACGGGGCTGGGGTCGCCGGCGTAGTATGCGGCGCCGACGACGACGCCCTCGGCGCTGCGCCCGGCGAGCTGAATGAACTTGGGAGAGTTCAAGCCGTTGCCGCCGACGATGTGCGCGTTCACGCCGGCCGCAGCCGCCTGCGCCACGATCTTGACCGCTTCGTCGACAAGCGCGCCGACGACGAGCAGATCGGGCTTTGCGCCGGCGATCTTCGTCAGCTGTGCACGGAAGTCGACGTCTCCGGTGTGATACGTTTCGACGTCGACGACGGTGATGTGATGCTCCGCGAGTGCTTTGGCGAAGATTTCGTAGTCGGTCTTGGTGAATTGGTTGTCGTCACCGTAGATGATCGCGGCCGTTTTGGGCTTCCACGTGCCGGCGATCTTGGCGACGGTCTCGGGGACCACTTGCTCCTCGGCGAGCGAATCACGGAAGACGCAGGGGCCAAGCGAGGTGATGCCTTGCGCCGTGTTCGAAGTCGCAAGGATCGTGAGCCCCGCTGCGACGGCGATCGGATCGGCCTTCTTCGCTTCGGCGGAGAGCGTCGGGCCAACCAGCAGCGCCGCACCGTTGTTGGTGAATGCTTGCGTCAAGGTCACGACCTGTGCCGGATCGCTGGCCGAATCTTCCACGTCGAACGTCACCGAGGCGGTCCCCGCATCGAGCTTTCCCGTTTTGAGATCCTCGGTGGCGAGCGCGTACGCATTCTTCTGCGACATGCCGTACGCAGCGGCGGAACCCGAGACGTCGGCGATGACGCCGATCTTCACGGCGGTTCCCGCCGCCAGCGCACCATTCGATGCGAGTGCCGCGGAGAGGCCTGCGACGATCGCGGCAACCGTGAAGACGCCCAGACGCGAAGAGAAGAGCGAAAGACGCAAAAGAGATCCTCCGTACATGTTGACCTGAGCGCGTTTTACAGGTGGGGCCGCAGTGCCTCCATGAACGCGCGCAGGCGCTCGTCGTGGCGCGCATGCGATGGCAACCCCGTATAGACCACGACGACGTAGCGCCGTCCTTCGCTGGTTTCGAGGATGCCGCCGTCGTGCGTGACTTCGTCCGTGTCGCCGGTCTTGTGCGCAAAGCGATCGCCGGGGCGTAAGCCGCGCGAGAGCTTCTCGTTCCACTCCTGCGCCGCCAGCGTCTGGTGCAGCCACGAAGCGCCGGCGATCGTCCCCCGTGCAATTGCCTCCAGCAGCGTGGCGCAATCAGCTGCCGGGTGCGCATTTCGGCCCGTGGATTCGGGATCGTCGATGAGCGGAAGACTCCCGGAGAGCTTGCGCCGCAACGCTGTTGCGCCTAGACCGAGCCGTTGTGCGTATGCGTTGATCTGCTCGCGCCGCAGCAGATCGATGAGGGTGTTGGTGGCGACGTTGTCGGAGCGGGTCAGCATGAGGCGCCCCAACTCTCCCTCAGATGAGCGATAGCCGGGGAGCAGCGGTGAGGCGGCATCGTTAGCCGTCATGTTGGCGGGCTCGATCGTCACTGGCGCCGCCGGAGAGGAGGCGCCGGCTGCCCAGCGAGCACTCAGCGCAGCAGCGATGGGAAGCTTGATCATGCTCGCCGGAGAGATGGCCCGGTCGCTTTGGTAGTCGGACCAGCCGTTGCGCCGGCCGTCCGCACCGGCAGCGGCGAGGTCGATCACCACGATCGAGGGGTCCGCAAGACCACTCTGCTCGGCGAGCCGTGGCAGACGCTCGGAGAGAAGCACGAACGCGTATGCAAGCAGGTACTTGCACACACCTCTTTTGCGTGGTATAGTCGCGTGCAAGTGCTCACACGCAAGAGGTTCTCGTCATGGTAGACAAGCGCGTTCTCTTTGGCGCTCTCGTCCTCGCGGTCGTCGCAGGGGCTCGCATGGCCTCTCCCGCCGACCCCGTGGTGCCGCTGACGCCTGCCGGAATTCTCGCCAAAGTGACGGGCCAGAACCCGACGATGCGCAGCTATCAGTCCGACGTTCACGTCTCGTGCCGCTTGCTCGGCTTTCCGTTTCTCGGTGCCCGGCTCGACGGCAAGAGCTACTTCAAGCGGCCCGATAACTTCGAGGTCGTCTTCGACCGTGTCCCGTCGTATGCGCATGGCTTCACCCGGTTTTATTCGGACATCGGCGATCCGTCGAGCTGGGCCAAAAGTTACTACATCGAGTATGTCGGTGATACGAGCTTCAATGGGCATCGCGACCTGGTGCTGCGGTTGGTCAAGAAAAACCGGGGTATGATCGACCACGAGGACGTCGCCATCGATCCGGTTGCTTGGCATATCGACAACATGCAGTGGTTTTACTATAACGGCGGGTACGTCTCGATGTCGCAAGACTTCCGGCGCGAAGGGCCATTTCTGGTGCTCAGCGCGCAGCACGCCACCATCCGCATCCCGCACATTCATGCGATGGCGGAGGCGAGCTACGAGAACTACCTCACCAACGTCGCAATCGACGACGCGGTCTTCACGAAAGACGGCGGCCGCTGATGTTCAAAGTCGTCGAGCCCGCGGGGAGGCAATCGGTCGAAGAGACGCGCCAGCGCATCCTGGCGGCGACGCGCGAGGTCTTCGCTCAGAAGGGAAGCCGCGGCACGACGACGCGTGAGGTAGCTGAACGCGCGGAGGTCAACGAAGCGACGCTCTTTCGCCACTTCGGCACCAAGCAACAGTTGCTGCAGACGATGCTCGACCATTTCTGTTCGAACAGCGAGGATGACGTCAGTTTCATCGCACGGTTGCAGGGCCCGATCGAAGAACAACTCCGTCAGATTTGCCGCATGGGCATCACCCGCATCACCGAGCGGCGCGATCTCATCTGCGTCTCGCTGGCTGAAGAATCGCTCAATCCCGAATCGAGTCTTCAGGCTTGGGACGGTCCAAAGCTCGCGCAACGCAAACTCGCCGATTACATGCGCACGCGCGTCGAGGCCGGCGACCTGAGCGGAGACGCAGACGGCCTCGCCCGTATTCTCATGTCGTTTATGTTCGCCTACGTCGTTTCGCGGCGCATCTGGCCCAGCCAGCTCAATGAGCCCGATGAGGCGATCGAGTTGTTCGTCCAAACATTTTTGAACGGAGCAAAGGGAAGATAGTCATGTCGACGACACAGACACCGCCGCAAACCGACGGCGCCGGGCGCCCGGCCGGCGCAAGCACGCCTTCCGAGCCGACCGGAACCGCTAATGAGCCGGCGCAGCGGCGCGGCTTGTCGGGTTCACGCCGCACGGCGGTCTTCATCGTGGGAGGGGTGATTGCGCTATTCGTGATCATCTTCGGCGTTCGTTACCTGCTCTATTCCCTCTCGCATGAGGGGACGGACGATGCGCAGATCGATGCTGACGTCGTCACCGTCACGAGCAAGATCTCCGAACGTGTCTCGCAGATCTACGTCGACGACAACCAGCCCGTGCGCCAAGGGCAATTGCTGCTCACGTTGGACAACCGCGACGAGCAGGCGCGCTACGATCAAGCACTCGCGACCCTCAACGCGCAGGAGGCGCAGGCGCGGGCCGCCCAAGCGACCGTGACCCTCACGCGCGACGAACAGAACGCCGAGAATCAAGAAAACGAAGGGGCGATCACCTCGGCGCGCGCCGGCATCGCCAGCGCCAAGGACCAAACGGCCTCGCAAGAGCGGGAGGTCTCCGCCGATCAAGCCGCCGTCAACGCCGCAAACGCGCAGCTCAAGGCGACGCAAGCCAACGTTCCCGGAACCTTGGGAAATCTCCAGAAAGCGCAAGCGGACTACAGCCGCGACGCTGCACTCGTCGCGACCGGCGACGTTTCGCAGGCGCAGCTCGACGCCACCCGGGCGCAGTACGACTCAGCGCGCGCGGCCTACGAACAAGCGCTCTCGAGCGTCGGTGCGGCGCAGGCACAGGTTGCGCAGAGCCAGCAGAAGCTCGACGCGCAGCAATCCCTCGCCTCGGGTGCCGCCGCGCAAGTCGGCACGCAGGTCGGACAACTCGTCACGGCTCAAGGTCACCTCGCCGAGAGCAGCGCACCGAGTCACGTCACGGCGCAGGAGGCGCAGGCCTCCGCGGCTCAAGCGCAAGCCCACTCCGCAGCGGCGCAGATGGAGACGGCGGCCGACCAACTCGCGGATACGCGGATATACTCGCCGATCAACGGCTACGTCGGTGAGAAAGACGTCGAGATCGGCCAGGAAGTCTCGCCCGGGCTCTCGCTCTTCACCCTGATTCCGCAGCGCGTCTACGTCACGGCCAACTACAAAGAGACGCAGCTCGCCCACATGCGCACGGGCCAGACGGCGGACATTCACGTCGATGCGTGTCCCGGCGTCAAGCTCGTCGGGCACATCGAGAGCATCGCGCCCGCCTCGGAGAATACGTTCAGCCTCGTGCCGGCGCAAAACGCGACCGCAAACTTCGTGAAAGTCACCCAGCGCGTGCCGGTCCGCATCGTCTTCGACCATCCCGATCCTGCGTGCGTCTTGCGGCCTGGGATGTCGGTCGAGACGTACGTGAACACGAAGAGCTAGCGGCGTCATGGCTGCCGTCGCCAATCTCTCGCGCGCCGCCGTGAGCCGGCAGGTTGCGCCGTCTTCGGGGAACGTCATCGAATACGGGATGCGCCGGACGATCGTCACGGTGGCGATCGTGATCGCGACCCTCCTCGAAATCGTCGACGTGACGATCGTCAACGTGGCGCTTCCCAACATTCAGGGAAACTTCGGCGCAAGCGTTACCGAGGCGGCCTGGATCGGCACTGGCTACATCATCGCCAACGTCATCGTAATTCCGATCACGCCGTGGCTGCAGCGCCGCTTCGGGCGCAAGCAATACTACGCTGCCTCGATCATCCTCTTCACGATCGCCTCGATGTTCTGCGGGCTCTCGAGCTCGCTGAACGAGCTCGTCTTTTGGCGCATCCTTCAGGGCTTGGGTGGTGGGGGTCTCATCTCCACCTCGCAGGCGATCCTGCGCGAGACCTATCCGATGAACGAACAGGGCCGCGCCGCGGGCATCTTTGCCGTCGGCGTGATCATCGGGCCGACGCTCGGCCCAACCTTGGGCGGCATCATTACCGACAATCTCAGCTGGCGCTGGGCGTTTTTCATCAACGTTCCGTTGGGCATCCTGGCGGCGGTGCTCGTCCTGCTCTACCTGCGCAATCCCGAGAAGGCGCGGGTGTTGCCGCTCGACGCACTCGGATTGGCATTCTTGGCGATCGGGATCGGATCGCTACAGTACGTCCTCGACCAAGGGGAGCAGAAGGATTGGTTCGGCGATCAGTCGATCGTGATCGCCGCGTGGCTCGCCGGTTTGGGCCTGCTCGCGTTCGTCTATTGGGAGCGCACGACCAGCCAACCCATCGTCAATTTTTCGGTGCTGCGCTATCGCACCGTCTGGGCTGGAAGCATACTGGGCATGGTGCTGGGGATAAGCCTGTACGGCTCGGTCCTGATCTTGCCACAGTACACGCAAGGGACGCTCGGGTTTACCGCGACGCTCTCGGGATTGATGCTCGTGATGCGCGCCGGCTCCATCATGCTGCTCACGCCGCCGACGGCGGCGCTGGTTCAGCGAGGCCGGGTCGATACGCGTT
>DATJTD010000142.1:0-8109 GCA_035503775.1 Candidatus Acidiferrales bacterium | reverse complement strand
TCCGAGAAGACGCCGGCGGTCGTGCGCGCGACGATCGCCTCGATTGCCTGCCGTTGTTCGGCTGTCGCCGTGAAGGGCACCGTCTCTCCGACTGCGCGCGTCGTCCGTGTACGCACGGGCTCGATGCGCTCGCGCAATGCGCCTTCGCGCAACGCGCGTGCGATGAGGGCACTCGAGTACCCCTCGAGTGCCGCGTCGCGCCGGCGCAGTTGCCCCTCTTCTTGGACGCGTGCGACGAGTTGAGCCAGACGCGGGCCGCGCACGCTCTTCCCCGTCACCTCCAAGAGCCGCTCGGTCGCCGCTTCCATACGCGGCCCCTGGGCGGTTCGCTCGCGCTGGAGGTGGCCGGCGCGGACGAGTGCCGAGAGCGCACGCAGCAACGTTGCGCGATCGCCGGCACGCCGCGCCTCGGCATGGCGCAGCAGCGCTTCGAGGGTGAAGCCCTCACGCAGATCCTCCCAGATCAGGCGCAGCAGACGCGGCGGAACCGAGGGAAGGTGCCCGGGTTCCGGGCGCTCCGCGACGACGAAACGCTCGACGGTACGCGGAATCGCTGCGGCGTAGACGACAGCCGAGAGCGCCTCGCCTAAGCTGCAGCAGTAGTACGCCGCGATCCAGCGGGCGAGATGCAGCCCCACGGCGTCGAATGCCGGGACGCCTTGCGCACGTGCGGCGACCGCACGCAGCCCCGCACGCGGCACCGCATCTTCATACGGTTCCCGCACCACGTAGCCGTAGACTTCGCGCGTACCCAGCGGAACGCGAACGACGTCGCCGATCGCAAGCGTCATCGCGGGGGGAACGAGATACGTCAGCGGTTGATCGAAGCGCGCCGTGCGGACGTGCGCGAGTACGTCGACTTGCTTCAGCGGAACTCGCGCGCGCCGGGGACTTCGCGCAGACGCTGCAAGACCGCGCGCAACGTACGTCCGGGGACGGTGATCCCGTATTCCACGTCGCCGATCGTGCGCGGCAAGACGAAACGCAAGGTTCCGTTGCGCGTCTTTTTGTCGGCGGCCATCGCCTCGATGATCGGGTCGACCTCGGAGAACGGCGCGATGAGCGGGAGGCGCAAGAGCGAGAGGAGCGAGAGCACGCGCAGGTGCTCTTCGGGAGAGAAGCGGCCGGTACGCAGCGCCAACAGGCCCGCACCGCGCAAGCCCATCGCGATCGCGTCGCCGTGCGAAACGCGGTAGTCGCTCACCCGCTCGATCGCGTGCCCAAAGGTGTGCCCTAAATTCAGTACCTCGCGCGCGCCGGCTTCGAGCCGGTCATCGCTGACGACCATCGTCTTCACCTTGATCGAGGCCGAGACCACGCTCTCCCATGGCCACTTGCGCAGCGGGTGCGGCGCGAGCACTTCGAGGCTTTCGAACGCCTCGCTGCCTTCGATGATGCCGTGCTTGACGAGCTCGGCGAGCCCTTCGCGCAGATGGCGTTCGGGGAGCGTCTGCAAGGAGCCGATGTCGCAAAACACCGCAAGCGGATCGCGGAAGACGCCGGCGAGATTCTTGCCGGCCGGCAGGTCGACGCCGGTCTTTCCGCCGACGGCGGCGTCGACCATGGCGACCAGCGACGTCGCCACGTTGATGAACGGCACGCCGCGCATGTAGATTCCCGCAGCGAAGCCAAAGAGATCGCCCGCCACTCCTCCGCCGACCCCGACGACCAACGTGGTGCGATCGGCGCCCAATTCGGCCAGCGCATCGAGGACGAGGCCGACGGTGCGCATCGTCTTGCGCCGTTCACCGAGCGCGAAGGCATGCGAGCTGACCTGTGCCTTGGTTCCCTTGCGAAGCGCGCGCGCGAGTGCCGTGGCGCGGCGTTCGACGTTGCGGTCTGCCAGTACGACGATGCGTTGCGGCGCACGTCGTGCGGCAAACGCGACGAGGTGCGGTGCGACGTCGGTATCCACGACGATGGGATACGCGAGGTCGTCAATTTGCGTCATGCTTCTCCACTTGTACGGCCCAGCAGCGCCGCTCCTGCGTCGCCGCGCGCGCCGAGCGCGCCGAGCGCGCCGAGGACCGACTGCGCTTTGAGCAGCACTTCGTCCCACTCGCGCTGCGCATCCGAAAGGATCGTGATCCCGCCGCCGGCACCGAGTGTGACCTCCCCGTCGTGGTACACCAGCGTACGAATGACGACGTTGAACTCCGCCGTCCCGTTCACGCTGAAATACCCGATCGTGCCGGAGTAGATTCCGCGCGCTTGCAGCTCGAGCTCGTCGATGATCCGGCAGGCTCGCAGCTTCGGCGCACCGGTCATCGAACCAGCGGGAAAACACGCGCGCACGGCATCGATCGCCGTCGCACCCGCCGGCAGCTCTCCCCGGATCGTCGAGACCATCTGGTGCACGCGTTCGAACGATTCGACGGCCATCAACGAGGCCACCCGGACGCTCCCAGGGCGACAGACACGGCTGAGATCGTTGCGCAACAGGTCGACGATCATCAAATTCTCGGCGCGTTCTTTGGGATCGGCCGAGAGGGCCGCGGCGAGCTGCGCATCCCGTGCCGGCTCGCGATGCCGCGCAGCGGTGCCTTTCATCGGCTTGACTTCCACCGTACCACCGGTGCTTCGTAGGAAACGCTCCGGTGAGGCGCACGCGACCTGCGTCGTGCCGAAATCCAGATATGCCGCATACGGCGCCGGATTATGCACGCGCAAATACCGGTATGCTTCGAAGGGAGCCGGCGCGGAATCGAGATGGAATTGCGTTGTTAGACAGACCTGGTAACTCTGGCCCGCGCGAAGCTGCTCCTGAGCACGGCGCACGTCCTGGATGTAGTCCGCTTCGTCACGCGCCGGACGCGCGTGCGCGCCCGGCGCGACAATTGGCACCGGCCCGAGCGACGCGCGCTCAAAACTACGAAGGATGCGGCTCATCCTTTCGAACCAGCGGCGAGCCGCAGGTTCTTGGCCTGATTCGGCGAGCGCGACGAGGCTGATCTCGCGCATATCGTGATCGAAAACGAGGACGCGATCCGCGAAGAGGAGCGCGGCATCGTCGGTCGCCGCCTCATACACGGCCGGTATGCCGCAGTCCGCTTTGCACTCGTATCCGATCCAGCCGACATAGCCGCCGCAAAAATCAAACGCAAGTCCGGAGGGAACCGCCACGCTTCGCTCCGCGATCGTGCGCGCGAGGAACGGAAAGATGCTGGTCTGCGTGAACCGCTGGGCCGCGTTGGCTGAGGAGACCGTGCACGTTTGCGTGCGGTGATCGTAGCGCACGAGATGGCCGAGCGTTCCATGCGCCAGCGCGACATACGAGAAACGCCCGGTACCCGCGGTACGGCGCGCACTGTCCAGCCATACGGCGTTCTCGCCCTCTCGCACGGCGTCGAAGACGACCTCGGGCTCGGCGTACACGCCGGAGAGCCGTTGCACGAGAACCGAAGCGGCCGCGCCATCGGCGCCGTCCGTTTGGAGCAGATGCTGCGGGCGTGAAGGAGCGGAGATTCTCGTCTTCCGGACTGGTCGCTGCGGGAGCCGTTCGAGCGTGAGCCGACGAAAATTTTCGAGGACCCGCGAACCCTCGTCGGTCATGCACGACTCGGGATGAAATTGCACGCCGTAGACCGGCCGATCCGCGACGGCGACGCCCATGATCGTTCCGTCGGAGGTCCAGGCCGTCACGCGCAACGGCTCCGGAACCGGCTGCGCGACGACGAGCGAATGATAGCGCACCGCGAGAAACCCTTGCGGCAAAGCCGCAAAGAGGCCGTCCCCGTCGTGGAAGATCGCGCTGCTTTGGCCGTGGACGATCTCGCGAGCGACGGCAATGCGGGCACCATATGCGAAGGCGATGCCCTGGTGGCCAAGACAGACGCCGAGCACGGGGACCTGCGCGCGCCGCACGACCTCGGCGCAGATACCGAAGTCGCTCTCGACGCCCGGATGCCCAGGGCCGGGAGAAAGGACGATGTTGTCAAACTCCAGGCCGATCAGCTCGTTCCAGGTGACGTCGTTGCGTACGACGACGGCTTCGCAGTCGTTGATCACGCTGAGCTGCGCAAACAGATTATACGTGTACGAATCGTAGTTGTCGATGAGCAGCGACCGCACGCGACGGCCTTCTCCCCGGAGTTTCGTTTGGCTACCCTTCACGCAGATGTCGTCGTTCGATCCGAACCGGCGCACGTTCGTTCGCGCTCGCGGCACCGAACTCGTCGACTCGATGGGGAAGACGACCTTCGATGCCGTCTCCTCGATCTGGACTACGATACACGGCCACTGTCACCCTTACATCACCGAGGCCATCGGGCGGCAAGCCGGCATTCTCGACCATGCGACGGCCCTGGGCGCTACGAACCCGGTGGCCGAGGAGCTCGCCCAACGCCTCTGCGAGCGCAGCGGACTTTCGCACGTCTTCTTCGCCTCCGACGGCGCGAGTGCCGTCGAGGCGGCGCTCAAGATGGCGCTGCAGTTTTGGCAGAATGCCGGTCACGCCGAACGCCAACGCTTCGTCCATCTGCACTGCTCGTACCACGGCGATACGGTTGGTGCCATGAGCGTCTCCGATATCGCCGTCTTTCGCGATCGCTTCGCTCCGTTCTGTTTCGAGACGATCGCCTTCGAGCGCTTCGAAGACGTCATCGCACGGCCCGACATTGCGGCCGTGATCGTGGAGCCGCTGGTGCAAGCCGCCGCCGGGATGCGCGTCGTTCCCGTCGAGCGGTACCGCTCGCTTGCGGCGCCGATGGCGCCGCTGCTCATCGTCGACGAGGTCGCCACCGGTTTCGGCCGCACGGGAACCTTCTTCGCGACCGAACAGACCGGGATGAAACCCGACTTGCTCTGCATCGGCAAGGGCCTGAGCGGCGGGGCGCTCGCGCTCTCGGCGACCCTCGCCACCACGCGTGTCTACGAAGCGTTCTCGAGCTCGCCCAGCGAGCTGCGGCACTTCTTTCACGGTCATTCGTACGCCGCGAATCCAATTGCTTGCGCCGCGGCGCTCGCCTCACTCGAACTCTTCGAGCGCGAACAGACGCTGGCCCACGTCGCGTCACTCGCACAACACCTCGCCGTCCTCCTCGCGCAACTCCGCGACGATCCGCGCATTGCGCAGGTGCGCCACCTCGGGTTGATGAGTGCCATCGAGATCGTCCCCGAGCGGTTTCCCTCCGCGCGCTCCACGCCGACGCCGGCCTGGAACGTCGCCGACGCAATGTATGAGCGCGGTCACTTCACGCGTCCACTCGGCAACGCTATCCAACTCGTCCCGCCCCTCTCTTCTTCCACCGCCGAACTCGACAGCTTCGTCGAAGCACTGGTTGCCTCGCTACCGTGAGCGCTCGCGCGCGCGCGCAAAGCCTCCTCGCCGAACTCGCCGCGCGCGACGTGCGGCGTTCCATACGAACCGCGCGGCCCGGTTTCATTGACTTCGCTTCGAACGACTACCTCGGTCTTTCGCGTCTCCCGGAGGTGCGTGCGGCGATGCGCGCACCCGGCGTCGTCGGCTCCGGCGGCTCACGCCTTCTCAGCGGGGCACATCCCGAACACGCGGCTCTCGAAGAGGAGCTCGCCCGCTTCGTGCGCCGCGAACGCGCGCTCTTGTTCTCTTCGGGCTATCTCGCTGCACTTGGGATTCTGCAGGCGGCGGCTCCGCTCGCCGTGGCAGCGTACTCCGACGAGCGCAACCACGCGAGCATCATCGACGGGCTACGGCTCACGAAACTCCCGCGCACGATCTACGCGCACGGGAAACCGCCGGCGCGATCCGAGCGCTTCGCGCCGGCGCTGATCGTCACCGAGTCGGTCTTCGGCATGAGCGGCGCGCGCGCTGATCTCGCCGGCCACCTGGCAGACCTCGGCCCCGACGACCTGCTGGTGGTCGATGAAGCGCATGCACTCGGAGTCTACGGAGCCGCGGGCGCCGGGATCGCGAGCGCCTTCGACGACGACCGGATCGTCATCATCGGAACGCTCTCCAAAGCCTTCGGCTGCGCCGGCGGCTTCGTCGCCGGAGCGAGCGAGATCATCGAGTTGCTCATCAGCACGGCGCGAAGTTTCATCTTCGACACGAGCCTACCGCCGCCGATCGCCGCAGCCGCACGCGCGGCGCTGCGCGCACTCGCGCAGGGCGATGCGCTCCGCACCGCGCTGAATGCACACGTGATGCGCCTCCACGACGGCTTGTGCACGCTCGATCGTTTCTCTTTGGCCGCGCCGGCGCCAATCGTTCCGCTGATCGTCGGCGAAGCGCGTGAGGCACTGGCGCTTGCGGAGGCGCTCGCGGCGCACCAGATATTCGCTCCGGCAATTCGGCCGCCGACAGTCCCACCGGGGCGGTCGCAACTCCGGCTCGTGCTACGTGCCGACCACACCCCAGCCGAGATCGACGCGTTGCTCCGCGCGCTTGCGGCCGCACGCGTGTAGGCGCCGTGCCGCGCATATACGTTACCGGAACCGACACCGACGTCGGAAAGACCCGCGTCACCGCGGCGCTCGCGCGCGCCTTGCATGAAGCCGGCGAACCGACGACGATCGTCAAGCTCGTACAGACGGGTCTTGGCCCCTACGAGCCCGGTGACGCACAGATCGCAGCGGCACTTGCGGGGTGCGACGCCGTCGAGTATCGCCGTCTCCCCAAACCGGCTGACCCCTGGAACGCTGCGCGCGCCGCCGGCGAAGAGCCGGAGCGGGCGTCGGCGCTGGCGGCGAGATTGTGCGCACTCCCGGGTTCGGTTGTCGTCGAAGGCTCGGGAGGGGCCGCGGTGCCGCTCAACGAGCGCGAAACGATCACCGACGTGGCGCGCGAGGCGGCCCTCGAAGCCGTCGTCGTGGTTGGGCTGCGCCTCGGCTGCATCAGCCATGCGCGCCTGACCGTCGAGTACCTCGTGCACCGCGGGATACCGCTGCTTGGCCTCGTGCTCTGCGAACGGACCGCCCTCGACGACCGTGCCTACCCCGGGGAGGTGGAAGACGCGCTCCGAAACTGGGGTGCGATGCTCGGCACGATCCCCTTCGAAGTCGACGCCGCGGCTTCGGTGCGACGCGCCGCCGACTGCTTCTCCTCCCTCGGAAAGAGCCCAGACCGTTGACGAATGACCTCACGACCGGCACGCCCCCGCTGGGCGCAGCGCGCGACGCCCTCATCGGGCAGGGACGACCGTTGACCCGCGACGAGTTGGCCGCAATTGCCGCACTCGACACCGCCTGCGTCCCCGAGCTGCTTGCACTCGCCGACGAGGTGCGAGCGCGGTACTGCGGAGACGAGATCGCCCTCGAAGTCCTCTTCAACGCGAAGAAGGGCGGGTGTTCGGAGGACTGTCATTTCTGCTCGCAGAGCGCCCGCTTCGCTTCCGACGTTGCGCCCGAGCCGCTGCACACGATCGACGATTTGCGCGCGGCCGCGCGCGCGGCGCACGAACGCGGCGCCGGGGAATTCTGCATCGTCGTCGCAGTGCGCGGACCTTCGGCTGCCCTTTTCGACTCGGTGACGCGTGCCGTCGTCGCGATCAAAGCGGAGCTGCCGCTCACGGTTGCCGTCTCACTGGGAATCCTGCGCGACGATCACGTACGCGCGCTCGCGCAAGCCGGCGTCGACAAAGTGAACCACAACCTCGAGACGTCACGCCGGCACTTTCCCGCTGTCTGCACGACGCACACCTACGACGAGCGGCTCGAGACGTGCCGCCGCGTCAAGGCGCATGCGCTCGACCTCTGTTGCGGCGGTATCATCGGCATGGGCGAGACGCTGCAAGACCGTGTCGACTTTCTGTGCGAATTGCAGGCACTCGATCCCGTCGAAGTTCCGGTGAACTTCTTGAATCCACGGCCGGGAACACCGTTCGCCGACAAGTCGCTGGTCGAACCGATCGAGGCGCTGCGCTTCGTTGCGATGGCGCGTCTTGCACTCCCCAGAGCGCTCATTCGTTTTGCCGGCGGCCGCGAAATTACGCTGCAAGGTCTCCAAGAACTCGGAATGCGCAGCGGCGCCAACGGGTTGATTCTCGGCGATTATCTCACGACGCAAGGGCGGAGCGACGCCGATGACTTCGCTATGCTGAGCAAGCTCGGCTTTTTGGTATCGTAACAATAGGGCTCGAATGTAAATTTGTCGTGTAGCCGGCAGTCGCCGGCGCAGACGCGGCGTATAAA
>DATJTD010000141.1:0-4100 GCA_035503775.1 Candidatus Acidiferrales bacterium | reverse complement strand
ACGGCGAGCGTCTCTTTCCGGCGCTCTTCTCGGGGATCGAGTGCATCTTCTCGCAGGCGGTCATCGAGCGCTGGGAGGGCGAAGGCAACAAAGGCACGTGGGTGCATGTCGCGACCATCGTGCATCCGCCTCGACCGTCGTTTCTCTTGTCGGATGCGTCCGCAAGCGTCATGGTGCTCCCGGCAGGCGCGGATTTCCAGCTGCGTTCGACGCGGTACGAGCACGGCGATCCGATCGCGCAAGGCGGTGAAGATCTGCTCGCGATGCACGACCCGTCGGGAACGGCGCGCTTTCGCATCGAAGAGAAGATGCTCGATCAGGACTCGGCGGCCTATGTCTACGGGTTTGCCACCCAGGCCTCGATGGTGCCGGCCGAGGCGCAGCCGCTCGGTGCGTCGATCCCAAACGACAAGCTCGTCGTCTGGAATCGCCCCGGCAGTAGCGATTTCATCATCGCCGACGAGGCACCGCAAGCGCTGGCCTCCGACCTGCGGCGTTCCTTCGCACTCGGTATCGTCGGCGGCCCCGCCGCGATCCTCGTGGGCGTCGCAGCGCTCCTGTGGTGCTTCATCTCGCCGCTGGGAGGGAAGCTCTCGCTGCCATTCCCGCCTCGGGCTACCCCCGCGATCGTCTATCTGCCCAACGTCAATCGGCAGTCGCTCGATGGGACGACGCAGCTCATGCGCGCGGCAAAGGCCGGAGAAGCGGAGCGGATCGAGCAGTTGCTGCGCTCGGGTGCCGACCCCAACATCGTGGACAATCAAGGTCGCACCGCGTTGCACTACGCCGTGCTGGCCCGCTCGGAACTGGCGGTTTCGGCGTTACTGCGTGCACAGCCGCTCCTGAACTTACAGGACGAGGCCGGCAACACGCCACTGCACCTCGCGGTGCACCTCGGCGACGTCGTCGTCATTGAGGAGCTGCTCGCCGCCGGCGCCGACACGAGCGTACCAAATCTCGCCAAACAGACTCCACTCGACGCGGCGCGCAAAAGGCACGGCCCCGATGCCGCAGCCATCATCCTCACCTTACAGAACGCGTCCCACCTGTGACCCAAGAACGCATCCCATTTGTGAGCGGAGAGTAGGCAGTTTATGGAAGTCGCCAGCGGTTACATCGTCGGTTTCGCCGTCTTCATCTTCTTAGCCGGCGTCGCCGTCCTCGGATATTCGATCACGCTTTTCAACAGCTTGGTACAAGTGCGGGTCGACGTGGACACCGCTTGGTCGAACATCGACGTGCTGCTCAAACAGCGACACGACGAGCTGGGCAAACTACTGGATTCGGTCAAAGCCTACATGGGATATGAACAGAACGTTTTGACGACGGTGACGCAGCTTCGCACGCGCGCTGCCGGAGCCGGCGACGGCCCTGCACGCATGGAAGCCGAGGACGCTCTAACGGCCGGAATCGGCCGCCTCTTCGCCGTCGCCGAAAACTACCCCCAACTGCGGGCAAGCGAGAACTTCCGGCAGCTCCAGGACGCCATCGAGACGCTCGAAACCGAGATCGCCCACCGGCGCGAGTTCTACAACGCCTCGGTCAACATCAACAATGCGCGACTCGCCCAATTTCCCGACATGCTGCTTGCCGGTGCCGCCGGCCTCACGCATCGCGAACTCTTCTCGGCGGCCCCGCAAGAGACGGCCGACGTCGATATCGGCGCCGTCCTCGCGGCGCAGCCCGATCCTGCGGGCGCCTAGGCCGTCGAGGCGGGGCGTTCGGCTGGGAGGCGCACCTTCACGTACGCACCGCAACCGGGGAGACGGTGCACCGCCACGGCGCCCGCCAGACACGAGATGAGATAGAGGCCGCGGCCGCCCTCGGCGAGCATGTCGGCCGGCAAGACGGGTTTGTAGTCGAAGCCGCTGCCGCGATCGAAGACGTGCAGGTACGGGCCGTCTTCGAACCAGTCGATGCGCATCATGAGGCGCCCGGGCGCATGTTTGACGACGTTGCCGAGCAGTTCGAAAAAGACCAGACGAATCGTCGGATAGTCGGCGTTGGTCCCGGCCCGGGTGCGGATGAAGCCCATGATCAGATCGAGGGCGCGGTGCGCGCCGCCGGCGTCGCTTGCATCCAGGCAGATATCGATGACCGCATCCCGCGTCGCCGGCTCGGGCGGACCCGCCGCGCCGCCGGCTTGCTCGCCGGTGCCGTGAACGTCGCTCGCGCTTCCGACCCACTTGGTGACGCGGTGCGCATGATCGTATGCAACGGGTACGACGCGCAGATGGTGGCGGCGATAGGCGTTCTCACCCGCAGAGAGGGGCTTGAAGCGAATCTCTTCATCCACTGCGGCGCCGTCGACGATGCACAGCGAGATCGTGCGCATCATACGATCGAAGTCTCTCGGGTGCACTACGGACGACCAATTCATCATATCGGTCACCCCGGGGAGGCCGAACTCGAAATAATCCTTGAACCGACGGTTGACGAAGTCGATTCCACCGGACGCATCATGGGTCCAGACGGCCTTGGGGAGACTCTCCGCCGCGAGGCGGAACGCATCCTCATCCCATCCCTGAGCGTCGAGCATAGTTGCGATAATTCAGCCCCGAAAGACAAGACGCCGCCCGAACTCGGGCTTAGCAGTTATTTCTGAGATCGTCGTACCCGGCCGCGAACTTTAGGGGTCGACGTTGACCACAAGGCGTGTCGTTCGATCGTTCATTGCGACTTTGCGAAGCCGTTCACGGATAAACAGGCGAACTGCCTCCCCGTTGGGCGTCTTTATCGCAAGACGATAACGCCACTCATCGTTCATGCGCGCAACCGGGAACGGGGCGGGGCCGAGCACTTCAACGTCTGGTAGCTCACGCGCACGTGCGCCATATTCCTGCGCGCGCGCGACGACGTCGCTGCGCCTGCGCCCGACGATGCCGAGGTATACGAGCGCACCGAACGGCGGGTACCCGAGTGCGCGGCGCTCGGCGAGTTCCCCGCGTGCGAAGCCCTCGAAATCATGCCGCGCGGCGTAGGCGATCGCCGGATGTTCCGGCGCGTAGGTTTGGATCACCGCCTCCCCCGGCGACGCGCGCCCGCTGCGGCCCGCGACCTGCGTGAGGAGATCGAAGGTACGCTCTGCTGCGCGAAAGTCGGGGAGGTGCAGTCCGATATCGGCGGCGATGACGCCCACCAGCGTGACCGCCGGAAAGTCCAGGCCCTTGGCAACCATCTGCGTTCCAACCAGGATGTCGCCGTCGCGTTCGAATTCGCCGAGCAGACGGGCGTGGTCGCCGACGCGCGTGGTGGTATCGCTGTCCATACGCACGATGCGCGCCTGCGGGAAGAGGGCTTGCGCCGCCTCGACGACGCGTTGCGTCCCCACCCCAAACTCGCGAATCGCCTGCGCCGCGCACTGGGGGCACGTCGCCGGAATTGGCCGCTGCGCATCGCAGAGATGGCAGCGCAGCAACCCTTCGCTCCGGTGCACGGCGAGGGAGATGCTGCAGCGCGTGCACTCCGGAACGGTTCCACAGACCCGGCAAAGCAGAAATCCCGCCGTGCCGCGGCGGTTCAAGAAGAGCACGACCTTCTCGCGCCGCGCCAGCCGGGCTCCGATCCCCTCGACCAGCCGCGTGCTGAAGATCCGGCGGTTGCCGCGTTCGAACTCCGCCGCCAGATCCACGATGTGCGTCGTCGGCAGCGCCTGTGCCGTCGCGCGCGTGTGCAGGTGGAGATGTTCGATCGACCCGCGCAGCGCCGCCTCGTAGGCTTCCAGCGGCGGCGTCGCGCTCCCCAAAACGAGGAGACCGCCTGCTGCGCGCATGCGCTCTCGCGCCACATCGACGGCATGGTAACGCGGCGTACTCTCCTGTTTGTACGTGCGCTCGTGTGCCTCGTCGACGACGATCAGTCGCGTCTGCGGCAACGGAGCGAAGACGGCGCTCCGCGCGCCGACGACGACGTCCACCTCGCCGCGCGCGGCGGCATGCCAGCTCTCGAAGCGCTCGCGTTCGGAGAGCCCGGAGTGCAAGACGGCGACGCGCTCGAAGGCGCTCTCGAAACGGCGCGCCGTCTGCGGTGTGAGCGCGATCTCCGGGACGAGCACGATCGCGCGGCCGCCCGCGCTCACGACCGACCGGATCGCCTCGATG
>DATJTD010000140.1:0-9961 GCA_035503775.1 Candidatus Acidiferrales bacterium | reverse complement strand
CGGCGACATCGGTGGCGCTGGACGTCCGTGCCGATTGCCCCTGTAGCCCCGATCGTCCGGTGGGCCTGACGGTGACGGCCCGCAGCGCGCAGCTTGGCGTCCCCAATCTGCCCATCTCGCTGCGGGTGATTCGCACGCCGCACATCGTTCCGCCGGGCGCCGCAGAAGATGCGCCGCGTTGGGGCACAACCGAGGTCCTCGATCGCAATCTCGTAACCGACGCGCAGGGCCGGGCGCGAGTCGAACTCCCCGTGCCTGCCGATGGGTTGGCCTCGACGTACGGTGTGCTCGCCAGCACCGACGGTGCCACCGCCTCGACGCGTGTTGCCGTCCCCACGGCGCCGGTCGCGCTTGCCGTCGAGCCGGAAGTCGATCTCGTGGCGCCCGGAGAACCTGCAGCATTCGACGTGCGCGGCTTCGACGCCAGCGATGGGACGCCACGCGCCGGTCTGGACGTGAAGGTGACCCTCGCGCACGGTCCGGTGACGCAGGTGCAAGAAGTGACGCTCGACGCGCGGGGGCGCGCGCGGGTGAGCTTCGCGCAACCGAGTCTGGGCACCGATTTGGCGTTCGCGCAGACCGATGTCGACGGGGAGCGGGCGCTCGACGTGAGCTCCGTCACGGTCGATCCGACCGCCGCCCAGTCCGAGGCCACCGCCGGCTCGGCGAATTACGTCGTGACGTTGGACCGCGATCGCTATCGCATTGGCGACCGGATCGTCGTCTCGGCGAGCCTTCCGGGCGCGGTCGGCGATGCGCTCGTGACCCTCGAAGGGGCGCGGACGTATCAGGCGCGCATCGCGCACGTCGTCAACGGCCGCGCCGTCACCGCGCTGACCCTCGGCGACGTCGCCGGCGACGTGACTGTCGACGTCGCCGCCGTCCACGACGGTGCCGTCGCGTTGGGTGCAACTCCCGTCGCCGTTGACGGACCGGGCCATCCGCGAGAGGTCGCGCTCTCCCTCGATACCACCACGTACGCACCCGGTGCGATCGCGCACCTCACCTTGAGCGACGGCGGCATCAGCGGTGCAACGATAGCCGTGCGTATCGCTGACGGTCGCGAGAGCGAATCGGCCTATCTCGACGACGCCCCCGACGTGCTGCGCATCGGGGGAACGACGACGCAGAACCCGGCTTCAGAGAATCCCGCCTGGCATGCGTTCGTCGCACCGGCCGGCTCCAAGGCGGCTGACGTCTACGCGGCCGAGCGTCCTCGTACGCAGGAGACCAACGATCTCACCCTCGGCGCCGCCGCTTCGCCGCGCACCTACTTCTGGCGCGTTGCCCACACCGACGGTACCGTCCCCGACGTCGTCGTGCCGACCGATCCGGGTCACTACGTCCTCTCGTTGCTGGAGATTGCCGACGACGGCGACGTCGGTGCCGACTCCGTCAGTCTGGACGTACGCTAGCGCGTGGCCGTCGAAACGGCGCAAGCCAAGCTGATGCTTCTCGATACGTACGGCCTGGTGTATCGGGCCTTCTTCGCTTTGCCCGCCCTCACCACGACGCGCGGCGTACCCATCAACGCGGCGTACGGCTTTACCCAGATGCTCACCAAGATCATCGGCGACGAGAAGCCCACGCACGTGATCGCTGCCTTCGACAAAGGCTTGCCGCACAAACGTATCGAGCAGTTCGCGCAGTACAAAGCGCACCGTGAGACGATGCCCGACGACTTGCGTTCGCAGTTCGCGCTCGTGCGCCGCATCTTGGATGCCTATGCCATCCCCATCGTCGAGGTGGAGGGGGAAGAGGCCGACGACGTGATCGCGACCCTCGCCGCCAAAGCAACGGCGCAAGGTGCGCACGTCGATATCGTGACCGGTGACCTCGATCTGCTCCAGCTCGTCGACGAGCAGACGACGGTGCTGGCGACGCGGCGCGGTATCTCCGACCTCGCGCGATACGATCCGGCGGCCGTGCGAGCGCGCTTCGACCTCGAGCCCGGACAACTCGCCGACTATCGCGGGCTCAAAGGCGACCCGTCCGACAATCTTCCCGGGATACCCGGCATCGGCGAGAAGACGGCGATCAAGTTGCTCAAAAGCGCGGGCTCGCTGGATGCGCTGCTCGCCGACCCGTCACGGGCGGGCTCACCGAAACTCGAGGCGCTCGTGCGCGACTACGGCGAGACGGCGCGCCTCTGCCGCGACGTCTCGATCGTCTCGCGCGATCTCGCAGTCGACGTCGTTTGGGAAGCCGCGGCCTTCACCCCGCCCGCGAGTGAGACGCTATACGTGCTGTACCGCGATCTGGAGTTCAAGACGCTGCTCTCGCGCTTAGAGATGCCCGCGTCTCAACCGCTTCTGCTCGCCGAAGAAAAGGAACTCAGCGGCAGCTATCTCTCGTTTACGGCCGCGACCGATCCGCCGGATTTCGTGCGCTTGAGCAACCTGGTCGCTGAGGCGGCGATGGCGGCATCCCCCGCGATCGCGATTCTGGATGGAGTCTTGGGAGTGTCGGCGTCGGTAGGGAACGGCTTTTCGTTCTCGCTCGAAGCGTTGCGCTACGAACCGTTGCGCGCGGCGCTGCGGCGGCTGCTGCTCGCACCGTCGTTGCGTGCACACGACGCCAAAGGGGTCTTCGCGGCGCTGCGACGGCACGAGGTTTCGGCGGAGTCCCTTGCAGACGACACGATGGTGCTGGCGCATCTGCTCAATCCCGCGCGCTCGTACGCGCGCCTGGGAGACGCGGTCTCGGAATATCTGGAGCAAAGCCTTCCGGCGGAAGCCGCGGCGCACGCCGATGCCGTCATGCAGCTCACGCCGGTCTTGCGCGATCGCCTGGCGCACCGGGGCCAGCTCGCGCTCTACGAGGAGCTCGAGTTGCCGTTGGTCACGATTCTGGCGGCGATGGAGGCGACTGGGATCGCGGTCGACCTCACGCAGTTGACCGCGCTCGCACGCGAGGTGGATGCGGCCGTCACCCGTTTACAGGACGAGATCTACGATCTGGCATCGGAGACGTTCAACATCGGCTCCCCGCAGCAGCTCGGCACGATCCTCTTCGAGCGTCTGCGCATCCCAGGTGGCGCGCGCAACAAGACCGGTTGGGCGACGGGGGCCGAGGTGTTGCAGTCACTGGCGCGCGACTATCCGATCTGCGCAAAGGTCCTCGAGTACCGCGAGGTGACCAAACTCAAGAATACGTACATCGACGTCATCCCGCAGCTCACCGACGCCGACGGCCGTCTGCGCACCATCTTCAACCAGACGTCGACGGCAACCGGGCGGCTCTCCTCCACCAATCCCAATCTGCAGAACATTCCGGTGCGCGGAGAGCTCGGGCGGCGCATTCGCCGGGCCTTCGTCGCGCCGAGCGCTGCACGTCTGCTGGTAGCGGCCGACTACAGCCAGATCGAGCTGCGTATCATGGCGCATCTCTCCGGCGATGAGGCGATGCGTGCCGCCTTTACACGGGGCGACGACATCCATGACGTCACGGCTCGCGGCATCTTCCATCTCGCCGACGACCGGACGGCGACGCCGAATCAGCGGCGGATCGCAAAGTCGGTGAACTTCGGGCTGCTTTACGGCATGTCGGATTTTGGGTTGGCGCAGCGTCTGGAGATCAGTCGCGACGAGGCTCGCGCGATGACCGAAGCCTACTTCGCGCGCTTCCCCTCCGTGCGCGACTACATCGCGCGCAATCTCGAGTTCGGCCGCGAACATGGGTATGTGGAGACGCTCCTGGGGCGGCGCCGCTGCTTCCCCGACCTGCGCGCCCGCAACTATGCGATGCGCTCCGCCGCCGAACGTGAGGCGACCAACGCGCCGATGCAAGGCAGTGCCGCCGACCTCATGAAGCTGGCGATGGTGCGCGTCGACCGGGCGCTGCGCGCCGGGGGCTTCGACGCGCTGCTGCTCTTGCAAATTCACGACGAACTCGTCTTGGAGGTGGAGCGGTCCCAGCTCGACCCGGTCGCGCGTCTTCTCAAGCAGGAGATGGAACATGCGGTCGCGCTCAGCGTCCCGCTCGGCGTGACGATCAAAACGGGCGCAACCTGGTACGACCTCGAAAGTTTGGCGCTCGATGATGTTGCTTAGCGTTATCGTCGCGGTTGCCGTCATCGCCGGCGCCACGCCTGCCACGGAGCCGTTTTGCGGACCGCGCTATCGCGGCGTGGCGCAGCCCGCGGTTGCGAATCGTTCGTGCCGGCTCTACGACGTGGCGACCCCGCGAGGCGTACTCGCGCTATACACGGCAACCGACGAAGCGCAGCGAGAGTACGGTCTGATGTATCAGACGCGTCTTCCGGCGCACTCCGGCATGATCTTCAAGTTCCCGGACGGCGATCTCGTTCGCGTCTTTTGGATGAAGAACACGTTGATTCCGTTGGATATGGTCTTCGTGAAAGCCGATGGTGTCGTCAGCAGCGTTGCAGCCGACGTTCCGGCCACCAAAGAATCGACTCCCGATGAGCAAGTACCGCGCCGGAGCGGCGTCGGCGAATACGTCATCGAGCTCAACGCCGGCGAGGCCGCGAGCGACGGCTTGCGGCGCGGTGTGCGTTTACGGCTCGCGCATCTCGACGCTTTGTAACTGCGGCTCGGCGCTCACGAGCACCGGTCGTGGTCCGCGGGTGAAGTTGCGTGGGAGCCCCGCGGCATTCAAAAGGCGCCCGATCCGTGGTTCGAGGTAGCGTACGAGACGATCGTGCAGCGGATTTCCGGTGCAGAATCGTCGTTCCACGAGTGTCCAGAAGAGTGCGCCGGCGGCGATGGACGCAGCATAGCCCGCGACGACCGTGCCAAATGGCCCAAGTGCCGGTACCGCGTGTTCGGTGATGAAACCGATCAGCGGCTGGTGCACGAGAAAAATACTGTACGAGATCAGGCCGATGAATCCGAGGCTGCGCAGAGAGAGGAACGAGCGCAGCGGTGCCCACGAGCCGGCCGCCACCACGAAGAAGAACGACGCCAAATGCCAACCGGTGTTGGTCGGGATGAAGAAGCCGTAATCTTCGCCGGCGCCCACCCCGGGCGACGACGCATACGGTTCGAGCAAGAGCGCCAGGTCAAACGTGATCGCCGTGAGGATCGGCGCATATTTGCGTAGCGGGTGCCCGTTGATCTGCCAGTCGGCAGCGACGATCCCCAACATGAACGCCGGCAACACGCCGAGATCGAAGCTGCGCGCACGGGTGAAATTGAAGGCGATGATCGCGGCGACGAGCGCGACACCGAAGGCGCGTTTGGACGAGAGCCATAACGCGAGCATGAGCGGAAAGACGAGGTACCAGCGAATCTCGACGAAGAGCGTCCAGGTCGCGCCGTCGGCGAGGTGGGTGCCGCGATCGAGCATCAGGATCTCGCGCAAGACGTCGCTCGCCCCGGTAGCGGGATCGATTCCGCCCGGAGGCGGTATATGTGCCAAACGTAAGAGCACCAGTACGCCGACGCAGATGAAGAGCGCCGCGTAGTACGGCGGAAAGATACGCACCAGCCGTTTGCTGAAGAAGCGCTCGACGTTGAAGGTCGCCGCGCCGTCGCGCCGGAGCGCCGCCAGCATTGGATAGGCTAGGCAGAATCCCGAGATGACGAAGAAGAGGTCGATGCCGTGTGCACCCTTGGACATGAGCGTGACGGCCCAGCGGTCGGGATGCGTCCCCGGCGGAAGGCTCAGCGGGGCAAGTGCCCAGCGCGCGTCGGTCAGACTGTGGTACGAGACGACGGCCAGCACCGCCAGCGCGCGGCAGCCATCGATATATCCCAACCGCCGGCTTTCCATCTTCTCGCCTTATCGGCACGGCGCCCTCGAAGCCTTGCTGCAACGCTTTGCACCGCAGCCGGGTTGTAGAGTGCGGTGCCCGAGCTCCCCGAAGTCGAGACGATCGCCCGCGGCCTAGCTGTCGCGGTACGCGGAAAGACGATCGCCGATGTCTCGGTGGTCCTCCACAAAGTGGTCTCGCCTGAGCCGTCGAGGTTCGTGCGCGAGGTCCGTGGGGAGCGAGTCGCGTCGGTCGGGCGGCGTGGCAAGTACGTCGTCGTCTCGCTGAGCTCCGGGCGCTCGCTCGTCGTTCATCTCCGGATGACCGGGCGGTTGATCGTACAGCCGGCAGGCGCTTCGCACGCCGAGCCGTACACGACGGTGCTCCTGCGATTTACCGATGAGACGCGCCTCTGCTTCGCGGACAGCCGGCAATTCGGCAGGATGCGCCTTGTCGGGCCTGAAGAACCGTGGGCTGCCGGGGTCGGCATCGAACCGCTCTCCGAGGAATTCTCGGGCGAACGCTTCGCTGCGTTGCTTCGAGGGCGAACGACTCCCATCAAAGTCTTTCTCCTCGATCAGCGTAGAATTGCCGGACTCGGGAATATCTACGCCTGCGAGGCGCTCTGGGAGGCTCGGGTTGCACCCGGCACCCCGGCCGGCTCGCTCAGTAGACCCGCCGGCCAACGTCTCCACGCGGCTATCCAGAGTGTGCTCCGGCGCGCGATAGAGCTGCGGGGAACGTCGATCGACGACTACGTCGATGCGGAAGGCCTTCGCGGCGGGTTCCAAAACCAGCTGCGAGCGTACGGCCGGGATGGACAAGACTGCCCTCGCTGTGGTAGGACCATCAGGCGGACCATCCTTTCGCAACGCGGGACCTGGTGGTGTCCAGGATGCCAGCCACGGCGTGGACAGAAAATCTCCACAAAGCGTGGACAGAAAATCTCCACGAAGCGTGGACAGAAAATCTAAGAAAAAATTGTGAGGACGACCCCATTACTACCACTCATGCCGCACCGCCCGAAGCGGTGGAAGAACTCGAAGACCAGCTCGCATTAGAACAACGGCTCTACGAAGAGAGCCTCAAGGTGCTCGACGAGGGACAAGTCCTCACGGGCTTGATCGTTGCCAAGTACCAGGACGAGTTGCTCGTCGATATCGGCGGGAAGTCCGAGGGCGTCCTCAGCTTCCGCGAGCTTTCGCTCGCGATCGAGCCCAAATCGCTCAACGTCGGCGACCGGCTCGAAGTGATGATCCATCGCATCGACGACCAAGACGGGACGCTCTTCCTCTCCGAGCGCCGGGCTCGCGCCCTCAAGACGTGGGAGAAGGTCATCGAGGCGCACGACGCCGATCAGGTCATCGAAGCGACGATCACTCAGGTCGTCAAGGGCGGTGTCCTCGTCGATCTCGGAATGCGCGGCTTCGTTCCCGCCTCGCAGATCCGCCGCCAACCGGTCGGCAATCTGGACGAGCTGGTGGGGAAACGCCTGCGTCTCAAGGTGATTGACCTCGATCACAAGCGGCACCGCGTCGTCCTCTCGCAGCGCCAGGTTCTCGACGAAGAGCTCAACCTCAAGAAGTCTGAGCTGCTCAGCACCCTTGCGGTCGGTCAGATCCGCGAGGGAACCGTCGTGCGGCTCGCGGAGTTCGGCGCCTTCGTCGACCTTGGCGGCATCGACGGCCTGATCCACAACAGCGAGCTCTCGTACGCGCGCATCAAACACCCGAGCGAAGTCGTCAAGATCGGCGACGTCGTGCAGGTCGAGGTGATGAAGTTCGATGCCGACGCCAAGAAAGTCTCACTCTCGCTCAAGCACACGCTGCCGGATCCGTGGGTGGAGCATGCCGAGAGCCTCGGAGAAGGAAACCGCCTGACGGCACAGGTCGTGAAGGTGACGCCCAATTATCTCCTCGTCGAGATCGTTCCCGGCGTGCTGGCGATGGTGCCAAAGGGCGAATTCCCGACCGACAAGGCCTATAGCCCGGGTGAAGAGGTCGAGGTCACGCTGCTCACGATCAATCAGGCGACGCGCCGGATCACCGGCTCCATCCAACACGTTGCCGACGTCTCGCCCGAAGAACTCGCAGCCTACGCGCCCGAGGACGAACTCGTCGCCGTCGGCGCCGTCCTCGAGCCGTTGACGGCTGACGTTTTCGAGCCAGCCGTCGAGTAGCCGATGGGACCTCGCATTGGCCTAACCGGTGGCATCGGCTCCGGGAAGAGCGAGGTCGGAAAAGTCTTCGCCGAGTTGGGCGCCTATCTCATCGATGCCGACGTGCTCGCGCGCGAGGCGGTTGCCCCCGGCACGCCAGGGCTTCGCCAAATTTGTCAGCGCTGGCCGCGTGTCTGTCGCGCTGACGGGACGCTCGACCGCGAAGCGCTCGCCGGCGTCGTCTTCACGAATCCGCACGAGCGTGCCGACCTCATCGCGATCGTGCACCCCTACGTCCGCGAACTGATGATCGAGCGCCGGCGCGGCGCCAAGCCCGATCAGGTGATCGTCCACGAAGTGCCGCTGCTTTTCGAAGCCGGTTCCTATCGCGATATGGACGCGAACATTTTGGTGGTTGCGCCGCGTGAACGCCGCATCGAGCGCGTCATGAAGCGCACCGGCTGGAGCCACGAACAAGTCGTGCAGCGGATGGCAGCCCAAATCCACCCCGAAGACGCAAGCAAGCTCGCCGATTACGTCATCGACAACTCCGGCAGCCTCGACGACTTACGCGAGAAGACCAAAGAACTCTACGAGCATCTGCGCACGCTTCCCGCCGCCACGCGCTAGGACAACGGTTCGTTTGCAAACGCTCAGCGACGCGCCTGTCTTAGAACTCCGTTTTGTTTCTTGATTAAGGCGGCCATTCGTAATGTACTCGATCTTGCACAGCGCGGTGTGGCCAGTTCCCAGGTCGGCGTTCGAATAGCGGTTGCGTTACGCAATCAATGCAGGTGCGTCATAAAGTATCGCCTCGCCGAAAGTCCTAATGCGACTGAGACCGGCGAAAAATGGCTCGTTGAGCGAGTAGCAGCCTTCGGCGACCGATTCATCGACGTGGGAGCAAACGTCGGAGATTGGCTTGCGATGGTCCGGTCAACCTTCGGAGAGCGTCAATTCACGGGCGCCGCGTTCGAGCCGTCACATAGCGCGTTCGTTGAGCTGCAGAATCGATTCTCGCGCGAACATCGGGTCCAGCTATTCGAACAAGCCTTGGGCAGCGCGCCTGCAACGCTCTCGTTTTTCGAAGAAGACGGCGCCGGTAAAGGCAGCACATTTCTACCGGACTTTCTTTGTGTCGCCGGATCAATCAAACGTATCGAATGTCCATACGCTTGATGCGGCTCTCACGGCGCTTGGATGGGACGAGGTCGATTTATTGAAAATTGACGCGGAAGGATATGATTTGCAGGTAATGCGAGGCGCAGAGAGCCTTATTAAAAGTCGGCGCATCGGCGTGATTCAGTTCGAATACAATCGCGCATGGCAGCTCGTCGGCGACACTTTGCGCGGCGCGTACCTTCTCTTGGAAGAGGCCGGGTACAAGATATTCGTTCTTAAGCGAGACGGCCTCTTCACGCTCGATTACAAACTCTATGAAGAGTATTTTGAATACACGAATTTTGTCGCAGTAGCGCCCGGAAGAATGAGCCAGTTCAAGGAGCGTGTTCGAGGCCTTATTTAGAGCGCCCGTGATGGTTTATTACTACTGACAGTCAAAACTACTGGACGGTTTAAATGACTTGAGATAGCGCTTCTCGGTTTCTATAATGACCGAGGCTTGCCCATGTGGGCAGCCGATCGGGAGGTTTTTCAGTTGAAGCCCAGGTTTTTGCCGGTTATCGGCCTGCCGCTGATCGCGACAGCGGTTTTTGCGTCCGCCTGTTCGGGTCCGCAGAATACTTCGCCGCCAAGCGCCCTTTCTCCGAGCGGATCATCTGCCCCGACGCAGGCTGTTGCAAGAAAATCGAATGCGTCGACACGAGTCGTCGTGCACCCCGACGCGGTTTTACCAACATACGTTATAACGCCGGGTACCAGCAGTGTCGATGTCGACGTTCAGTGTCCGGATTGCGATGCCAACATAGGTGACGCGCTCTACTTTGGTGTCTCTTCACAAGGCGTTGATGTGAGCGCCAATATCATCGGCAGAGGTGGCCCCGGGTAGTCGGACGAGGGCTTAAGTGGTGACTCCGCTCCACCGAAGGCGAAAGAACCTTCAGAATAGGAGCAGATCGTGGCACGAC
>DATJTD010000139.1:0-13384 GCA_035503775.1 Candidatus Acidiferrales bacterium | reverse complement strand
GCGACGCCGGCGCGCTCCAAATCGTCGCTGGTGAGATCTTCACTGATCGCAAAAGAACGAGCCCGCTCGAGCGAGGGAAACTCCGAGACGTGGCCATCGAGCCGCAGGAGAGCGCAGAGGCGCCCGGCCTCCGCCCACGGCGCTGTTGTCAGCGCCAACGCCGGGTCCACCGCATAAAACGCAATCTCATGCGCCGTCGAATACCAGGGCGAGGCCTCGACCGCGCGGCGGTATGCGATCGGCAACTCGTCCATGAACGAGAGCGTTACGTAGAGGAGCTTGCGCGTCGCGTGCACCGTGAGGGTCGCCGGATCGATCAGCGCGTAGTCGCCGCCGAGCAGCCGCCAGCCCCGCGCGTGCAGGTGCGCCGTCAGGACGACCGACGACTCCCAATCGTCGCCGATGAAGGCGACGGCCCGTCCGTCGCGTTCGACGACCGCTGCGCGGCAAGCGCGGACGTTCGCGGACTCGGCCACGTCGGAGATCAGCGATGAGACGACGGCTCCGCCAACTTGTGGGAGGGCGCTCGCTCCGCTCAAGACTTTACGGCTGCGGAGCGAGTTCCCGTTGATGCGCCAGACGAACTCGTCGTGCTCCACTTCGATTGCGGCGCCGATCGAGGCAGGCGTCCCCGGGCGGCGCGCATGCACGAGCGTCCGGTTCAAAACGGAGAGCAGCGCGCGCGGAGCGCGAATAGACGCGTCGACGCCCGCCATGTTGACGTAGAGCGTATCGATGCCGGTCGACTCCGACGTCTGCATCATGACGCTCACGCGAACGCCAGGCGCGTTTCGCGAAACCAGCGGTAGGTCGCGAAGAGACCCTCTTCGAGCGAGGTCGAAGGCGACCAGCCCAGGCTCTTCGCGCGGGTGAGATCGGGACGGCGGCGTTGCGGATCCTGTTCACGTGCGGGGAGGTAGACGGCTTGGAACTCGATGCCGGCGACGGCGGCTAAGGCACGTGCGATCTCCTCGACGCTGCGTTCGTCGTCGTTGCCGACGTTGACCGGCGTGAGCGTCGTCGAGCGATGCTCCATCACCAGGCGTGCCAACGCGACGGCGTCGCTTACATATGTCATCGAGCGGGTTTGCCTCCCCGTTCCATGGATCGGGAAGGGACGATTCTCGTTGGCGGCCTCGATGAGTGCGGGAATCAGCCGGCCGTCGGCTTCGGCCATGCCCGGGCCGTAGCAGTTGAAGAAGCGGACGACGCGCCCGTCGAGACCACGCGCGCGCACGGCCGCGGCGACGGCGGCTTCGCCGAAGCGCTTGCCTTCGTCGTAACACGAGCGCGGACCGATTGGATCGACGTTCCCGAAATAGCTCTCCGGCTGCGGGTGCACCAGCGGATCGCCGTAGATCTCCGAGGTGGAGGCGAACAAGAAGCGAGCGCCGTGTTTGAGCGCCATCTCGATGAGCGACATCGTGCCGATGCCGTTGACCGCGAGCGTCCCCCACGGGTCGCTGCCGTATGCCTCCGGACTCGCCGGTGAGGCGAAATGATAGATACGATCGATCTTTGCTTTGCCGGCGTTCGCGACGATGTCCGAGAGCCGTGCATACGGCACCGCGACGTCGGCATACACGAATGTCGCCCGTCCCGAGGAGAGCGCATGCTCTAGATTACGCACGTGCCCAGTCGACAGGTTGTCGATGATGATGACGCGGTCACCGGCATCGATGAGCGCGTTCACCAAATGGCTACCGAGAAAACCCGCTCCGCCTGTCACCAAATTGAGCATGAGTGCGATCCTTGCTACGGCACGGAGAGATTCGGCATCGGGTTCAAGGCGACGGTGGTCCCTTGTTCGGCGATCGCGCGCTGCAGCTCCGTCTGCTGTTCCTGGAGCGAGATCACCACCGGATGCGAACTGGGATAACGACCGCGCGCATCGCGGAGTTGCGTGTTGACGCGGGCGAGCTGCGTCTGCAATTCTGCCAGCGCCAAGTTGGTCGAGAGGGGCTTGGCGACACTGGACGGCGTCGTCTGCGACGTCGTGGCCGACGTGTCGTTCCCGTTCATCGTAGCCGAAGCCGGCGTAGTCTGCTGTGCGATCGATTGCTGCAGCGCATTTTGCTGCGCCTTGAGCGAGAAGACCGACGGATCGGCGGCGGAGGCGTGAGCCAGTGCGCGAAGCTGCGCGTTGACCTGCGCAAGCTGCACTTGAAGCTGCGCAACGATCGGGTTCACGCGTGCCGCGGGAGCCGCGGGCTGCACGACGATCGTCTCTTGCAGCGCGCTCTGCTTGCGTTCGAGAGACGCGAAGGAGGCCTGCGGAGCCTCGTTCACGAGCGCGACCTGAACCGGTGCCTGCGCCGGGAGATGATTCAGCGCGACCTCTTGGCGGACGTTTTGCCACGGCATGACGAACATCAGCAATAAGGCGGAGAAGGAGAGGGCGGAGGTGAGCATCGTGCGTGCGGGCCGCTGGGCGGCGCCGTTGCGGACCTGCCACTCGCGCAAGGTAATCCGCTCGTTCGAGCGGGAACGCTCGAACTCGTCGATTGCTTGCGTATCGGTGGCGACGACGCCGACGACGCGCCCGTTGAACTGGTCGATCATCCGGATCATGCGATCGTCTTCGTTCGTCGGAGCGCGGCCGACGCAGACCGTGAGCAGGATACCGTCGACCATCCGGGTCAGCGCCATCGCGGCCGTATCGTTCATGAACGTTCCGGCATCGACGACCGTGTAATCGTATTTGGAGCGCATCGAAGAGACGAAAGCAGCTAACTGCTCGCGTGAGACGATCGGATCGTCGTCTTGCGGCAATGCAACGATCGCGACGTTCGCCGGAGCTCCGTCGTGGGTCGTCGTAACCAGCGCGGCGCGGTGGCCGGAGCTTGCAAAGCAACCAGCGAGTGCGTACGCCGTGAGGCTCTTCCCGTCGCCTTGGCAGGCGGAGGTCACCATCACGACCGCCGGCTTGCGGAGTTCCGATTCGACGCGTGCGCGCAGCAGTTGGATCTCCGAATTCAACTCCGTCCCCGGGGTTTGTGGGGTCGTCCCTAACGCCTTCATCGGGCCCCTCCTGACGCTTTCATCGAGCCCCTCCTGATGCTTTCATCGAGTCGCTCCTCATGTTTTCAGCGATTCTTTCCCAAAGTTGCGATCACGGGCTTTCCGTAGAGGTTCTCGATGTGGGCAGCACGCCGCAACACCGGGTTGAGCTGATCCGCGAGGAAGGCGCTTCCGAGTGCGAGCAGGAGACAGATGAGGGCGAAGATCGCACTCAGGCGCACCGGCCCGACCGTCGTCGTGGCCTCCGACGGCATCGCCCGATCGACGACGACGACGGCGCCGAGGGAGAGCGCGTCGGCACGATCGGCAAGCGAGGTGGCACGACGCGCCGCCAGCGACTGGTATTCGGCGGTGGCGGAGTCACGCTCGAGGCTGAGGAGTTGTAGCGGCAGCTGTGAGTCGAGCAGACGCTGTTGGCGGTCGACCTCGGCGTCGAGGGCGGCAACTTTCGCGCGGTCGGCGACGACGACGGCCGCCGCCTTCTGCTCGTCGAGCACGGAGGCCATCAAGGTCGGACTGAATGCGTGCGGTGAGCTGAGGGCGCGATGTTCTTCACGCGCAACCGCTGCCTGCAGGCTCGCGACCTTCGCGTTGAGCGCCGGCAAGCCCGGGTAGCGTGAGGTGAACTGCGCGTGGACGTCGGCGAGATTCGCGGACTCTTTGGTGGCGGATGCCTGCAGGGCCAAATAGAGCGGGTCGTTCTGCAGGATGTCGCGACGCGCGATCTCCGTCCGGGTCTGCGCGCTCAAGGCCGCGGCCTGTGCATTGGCGATATCGCCCTGCAAGTCGGCGTTCGCGAGGGCGCGCTGCGTCTGGAGGAGGTTCAACTGGTTGGCGAAGTCGCCCGTCGTCGTGCCGTCGCCCGACGGCATGGACCGGGCTGCGCCCCGCGCTTGCAACTCCGCGTCCAGGTTCTGGATGCGGGCTTTCTGCTTGGCGAGCTCGGCATCGAGCGCACTGAGGTCTTGATCGTAGCGCGTCGTCGAGAGTTCGTTGTAGTAGCGCGCTAGTTCGTCGGCGATGCCGTTGGCGATCATGGCGGCTTGCACGGGGCTCGAGTCAGCGTAGTCGATGCGCATGATCCCTGATTTGTAAGCCGGTGACTTGGCACTCACGTTGTGCTTGAGCTCTTCGAGCGGGACGCTGAGGTTGAGGTCCTCACGAACGCGCTGGAGCACCTCGGTGCTGGTCACGATCGACGGAAGGTCGGGGGAGGCGAGCGTCGGATCGTTGCGCGAATTGCCGTTGACGATCAAGACGTTGGCACTCGAATGGTAGGTGCGCGGCATCTTGTCGATCAGCACCAGCGAGCAGACCATGAGCACGCAGAAGACCGCCAGCACGAGGAGGCGGTGGCGCCAGACGGTTCCGTAGGCGTCCTTCACCTGGGCTGCGGCGGATTGAACGTAGGTCATGCTATCTCTCCATTTGCGACTGCCGAAGCATATGAGACTCTAGCGGCTGCCGGCAGTGCTGTCCTGCCGACACCACGATAAGTTAACCCCGCCGAGGCGACCCGGCGCGGGTCCAGGATGTTGCAGCCGTCGATGACGGTGCGCCGGCGCAGGAGGTGGGCGTACGAGAGCGGGTCGATCGCGGCAAACTCGGGCCAATCGGTGAGGACCAGGAGGGCGTCGGCATCCGCGGCTTCCAACGCCGAGCGGACGAGATGCGATCCCGGTGGGAGCGGTGCGACGTGGACGGCCGGATCGTAGGCGGTGACGATGGCGCCGCGCGAAGCAAGCTCTTCGATGATGCGGATCGCCAGTGAGTAGCGGACGTCGTCGGTCCCCGCCTTGAAGGCGAGACCCCAGACACCAATTGTGGTTCCCGCGAGGCTGCCGATCTGACGGCTGAGGGAGTCGACGACGCGCAACGGCTGCTGCTCGTTGACCCGCAAGGTGGCGGAGAAGAGTTCGTGACTGGTCTGCATCTGCACCGCAACGTGCCGGATGCTCTTGACGTCCTTCTCGAAGCACGGGCCGCCGAATCCGATCCCCGGACGCAGGAAGTCCGCCCCGATCCGCGGGTCGTAGCCCATCCCGCGCAAGACGTCGTCGGCGTTGGCGCCGAGCGCGTCGCAGAGATTGGCGACCTCGTTGGCATAGGTGATCTTCATCGCCAAGAAGGCATTGGAGCAGCACTTCACGAGCTCGGCGTTGCACAGCGAGGTGAAGACGACGGGCTTGCGCAAGGCCTCGAAGAGCCGCACGTACGGAAGCGCGATCGACGACATGCGCGCCCCGACGACGATACGCGACGGGTTGAGGAAGTCGCGGACGGCCGATCCTTCGCGCAAGAATTCGGGCGCGAAGACCAACTCGCCCCACTGCTCGACGAACGGCGCAAAACGATCGCAGGTCCCCGGCGGGACCGTCGAGCGCACGACGATCGTGGGCCACGAGGCGAAGTGCACGCCGGAGAGTGCATTGAAGGCGGCGTCCAAGGCCGAGAGATCGGCCGACCCGTCGTCTCGCGACGGGGTGCCGACGGCGATGATGACGATCTCGGAGCTGCGTGCTGCCTCGGCGAGGTTGTCGAAGAAGTGCATGCGCCCGCGGGCGACGTGTTTTTGAACCGCCTCCTGAAGCCCCTGTTCACGGTATGGCGGTATGCCCATGCGCAGACGCTCGATGCGGTCGGTGGCGATGTCGTATCCGTTCACCGTCCAACCGAGTTCGGCGAGCCCGATCATGCACGCCATCCCCACGTATCCGGTCCCGATGATGCAGATCGAACGGCTCGTCACGTCAGCACGCTCCTCGCTGCAGCACGACGGAGAGGAAGGTGCGCACGAGCAGCGAGCCGTCGAGGGCGGGGGAGGCGCGACGGATGTAGTCGATGTCGAGAGCCGTCGCCTCGGGGTGATTCAAGGGGATGCGCGAGCGGCAAGTTGCTTGCCAGATGCAGGTGATCCCCGGGGTGATCAAATGACGCAGATGCTGCCAGCGCTCGTAGCGGCCGATGATGATCGGCATCTCGGGGCGGGGGCCGACGATCGTCATGTCGCCGCGTAGCACGTTGAGGAGCTGTGGAAGCTCGTCGATCGAGGCCTTGCGCAGAAACCGCCCGACCGTGGTAATGCGCGGATCGCGCCCGTGGGTCGGCGACTGGCGGTCTTGGCAGAGGTCTTTACGCATCGTACGGAGTTTGTAGATCGTAAAGACGCGTTCGAAGCGGCCGGCGCGCCGCTGACAGAAGAAGAACGGGCGACCGTCCTCGAGCGCGATCATCAAGCAGGCCACCGCAACGAGGGGGGCAGCAATCAAGAGCAGTATGAGCGCCAAGCTGACGTCGATGAGGCGCCGCACGCGGTAGGCTACCGGGTTGGGCCGGTAGATCAAGCCGAGATCCTCGGACGAGCGAATCGCAGTTGCCTTCATTTCACAATCAAGAGGGCGCTGAGGAGCCCCTGGAAGATGCTGGTCGCGTCGACTTTGTGTCCCTCCGGGACGAAGACTAGGTCTCCGTCGCTGAGCTGCGGGTTCTGCTGCGTCGAGCCGCCGTGGACGAGCTGGGTGACGTCGTAGGTGGTCTTGGTGTTGTTGCTGACGACTTGCACGTGGGAGAGATCCGCCCACTTGGTGGGGCCGCCCGCCTCATAGAGGGCGCTCAGAAGCGTGAAGTTCGTCTTGAGCGTGACGGCGCCGGGGTTGCTGACGAGGCCTGCGACCACGACCCGCGGCGCAGATGGAACGGTCAGAATGTCGCCGTTGCTCGCGGGGCTTTGAAAGACGGGATCGCCGAGGGCGACGAATTGCGTGGTTCCGGCCCGCGTCAGCGCGATGTGCGAGGTCGCGGCCGAGGTGGTGGGGCCACCGACTTGCGCGAGCGCGTCCGAGAGCGGCTCGTCTCCCCAGAGATGCGCGACGCCGGGCGTCTGGACATCGCCGCCAACACGCACGGCGACGGGCTTGTCGACTAAGACGATGGTGTCACCGGGGAGCAGCATCGGGCCGCTCTGACCGTTGGCCGAGAGGGCGGTCGCATCGAAGGTGCCGAGGCTCTTTCCGTCACGCGCGACGCCGACGCGGCGCAGATCGATGCGCGAAGTCTCCAGCGGCGCCAGCTCGTCGGCGCTGCGCGAGGTCGCATCGGTCGAGGTCGTTGCTCGCCCTTCGACCGGGAGATCGGCGAGTGCCGCGGCAAGCGTCTCGCCCGGCTGGAATTTGAGGACACCGCCTGGGCCGCCGGCGACGAAGATCGTGTCGGGTTGCGTCTTGAGCTGGACGTCGACGGCCGGCTTGATGACGAATGGGTCGAGTGCCACTTGGATGCGCTGCGCGATCTGCTGCGTATCCAAGCCTGCGACGTTGACTGTCCCCGCCAACGGCAGCGAGATCTGATCGGCGGCGTTGACGTCGAAGGGCCCGGTCAGCTCCGGATGTCCGTAGACGGTCACGAAGAGCTGGTCGCCGGGATGAACGTCGGCCATTGCCGGGGCAGCGATGCACAGCACGGCTGAGGCGACGAGGGCGCTCAGAACTCGTTTGTGCACGCGACAACCTCCTTGAAAATAGCGAAACCGCACGGCTCCCCGCCGTTGCGCTTGCAGCCGCTCGCCGATGACGCGACTCTCACACAAACGTAACGCGAAAGCACCGGTCTGCCAATAACCCAAACCGGGCGGGTAAGGCTCCCCAAAGGTCCCTCTTTTTAGGCGCTCAGACGGCGCTCGGACCAACGAGACGCCGATATCACCACCTGCTTACGAAAATCGTACACTTTTCATCAGGCGGGACCCCCAAAATGGGTCAGGGGTCCCTCCCCTGGACGCGAACGCACGAGGTACGATACTCACAGGTTACGTGAGTCGCAAAATACGTTCTCAACGTGAAATACAGGTTACACTTTCCGTCAGTATCGAGGTGCATTGAAATTGAATTCCAATGCGGCTTCCCCCTCATTTGTGGTGGTTGATGCCAACTGTCGTATCAAATACATCTCTACGGGGGGTGTCCAGAGCGAAAGCGAGCTCAAGCTCATCATTGCCAATCGGTTCAAACTGCAACCGAACGTCGAGACGTTCGTTCGCGGCTTGACGGCGATCGATCACGCGAAAGCCGCTCCCTCGGTGCGGTTGGAATTCCTCGACGACTACCGCGTCTTGCGCGTCGTGCGCGTGGTCGGCGACGACGGGACGATGTTCATCCTCAACGTCGAAGAAGACCGGAATTGTACGAGCCTCGTGCGCGCCGCGCGGCGCCATCAGTTGACGCGTCGCGAGACCGAGGTGCTGGCCCTCATTTTAGACGGTTCGAGCGCGGGGGAGATCGCTACGGCACTGGCGATCTCCGAACACACCGTGCAGGGGTATTTCAAGCGTCTGCTCTTCAAAACCGGAGCGCGCAATCGCGTCTCGATGGTTGCCGGTATCTTCGATTGGAACCCCCGGGTCCGCGACGATCGGGCGATTCCCGCCGCGCTTCGGGGCAACGAACCGCTCGAAGACGACATGTTGATCGACGCGACGGCCTGAGTTGCGTAAAGGTCGTAACGCGAGTTATATCAATAATGTCCGACCGGGGGCCGGTTAGCGGCGAGCTGTAACGCCGCCTGCGCAACGCGCTCCTCGGTTGCCGAGTAACCGGCGATGGAGAAGGCGACGTCGTCATCTTTCATCTCGGAGACGAAGCGTTCGACGTCTCCCTCGCGCAAGGGATCCGGTCCCCAATACGTGTGGCACCACGATCGTTCGTCGACCCAGAGGCGCGCGGCGTCGATGCCGGTGACCTTCTGGACGTATAGGCCGTAGAGCATGTACTCGCTGACCAGGCGTGCATGGGTGAAGGCGATATGCCACGGCTTTCCCGTCACCGCCTCGACGTGCGCACAGGCCTCCAGTGCGATCCGGCGATCCCAACTGATGACGTTGCCGACGTAGTCGTCCATCGGCAGCGGATCGGGTTCGACGCCGAGCATGCGGCAGATGTTGCGGTGCCACGTGACGTGCTCCATCCCGGCCACGACGCCTCCAGGCTTGCGATAGAGCCGCGTCTTCCCGTCGCGCGCAAAAAGTGCGGTATCGGCGGGGCGAATGAAGCGCACGTCCGAATCGATACAAACGAGGGTTTGTTCCTCGAGCACGCGTGCGGCGGAGAGTTTCACCAATTGTTGTACGAGCCAGCCCTTTGCCGGGAAGCACGCCGGAAACGAAAACCACCAGCGCTTGGAACGCGGCACTTTGACATACCCCCGCGGGATGATCTCTTCGACTGCGGCCACGATGGTGCGAGAGTTTTGCAGTGATGCGAAGAGCTGCAAATCGCAGCGGTCGACGAAGATGTAGTGCTTCACGGGCGCCGGTACGAAGCGCAAGACGCTTTCGTTGAGGGCGCGGCAGAGTTCGTAGTCGCGGGCGAAGCTCGGGGTCACGATTGCAATCCCTGCGTCATTCATTCAAAATCGAATCTCCTACGAATCTGCGAGCACGGCGGCCATGACCCGGGCGAGCTCCTGGATGCGTTCGGTGAGCACCGCGACGTGTCCGCCGCCGATGGGCTCGATGCGAACCCGTCGTAAGAGGGCCCCCCACCCCCGGGTCGGATCGTCGAGGGCCGTCGTCTGGTCTTCGCTCCAGATGAGGGTGGCGTCTCCCGCGTGAGGGGGCGGATGGTAGGTGAGTGCGGCGACGAGGTGCCCGAAGGAGTTCTCGGTCTGCACGATGCCGCGCCGCTTCTCGAAGGGCTGCGGTTCTTCGGCTCCTGGGCCTTGCGAGCGGCCCGCGATCGCGCGAATGGTTCTGCCGGCGACCGAGACGGTCGCCAGGGGACCGGTGACCATCGCCGAGTGGAGCCGCGCAAGGTTGTAGCAAATCCGGTAGCGCATCAGCGGTTCCCTTTGCGCGTCCAGCCCCAGGCGCCGGATCAAAGCGTCGAAGAAGGCGATGCGGGTGGTCGGCATCGGGGAGGCGTTGATCAAGACGAGGCGGTCGACGATCTCGCCCTCGGCGCGCAAGACGCGGGCGAGTTCGTATGCCACCAGGCCACTGGCGCAGAAACCGCCGAGGCGGTACGGCCCGGTCGGCTGCACGCGGCGAACGAGCGTCGCGTAATCACGCGCCATGCTCTCGATGGTGGGCAAAAGCGGGAGTCCGAACGTACCGTGCGGCGCCACCGCATGTACCGGCTGATCGGGGCCGAGGGCGGCGGCGAGCTTGTGTGCGTAGATTCCCTCAGCGAAGAGGTCGCTGTGGAAGTAGATGAAGGGGATGCGTGTCCCGCTGGGGTTGAGAGTCACGACGGGGGTAGGTCCGGCGCCTCGCTCCGACGATTTGCCGACGCACGCGGCGAGTGAGGCGATTGTCGGGCTCTCATAGACCTGCTTTGCCGCGAGGCGCAGACCGCTGCGATTCGCGCGCGCGGTGACTTGGAAGAGATCGATCGAGTCGCCGCCGAGGGCGAAGAAGTCGTCGTCGAGGCCGACGTGTTCGAGGTGGAGGACGTCTGCCCAGATGCCGGCGAGGGTGATCTCGGTCGGTGTCTGTGGCGGGCGGAAGGTCGCGGTGGCGGCGGCTGCGGGCGCATCGGTGTGTGGTGCAGGGAGAGCGTTGCGGTCGATTTTGCCTGCGGGAGAGAGGGGCATGCGCTCGAGCGGGACCCAGGCGGTGGGGAGCATGTACTCGGGGAGTTCTTCTGCTGCCAGGGCGCGTAAGGCGGCGGCATCGCGTGCGATTGCTTTCGGATCGGTATAATAGCAGACGAGGCGGCGTTCGCCGGGGACGTCTTCGCGTACGATGACGACGACTTCGGGGAAGGCGGTTTTGGTGCGGACGACGGCTTCGATCTCGCCGAGCTCGATGCGAAAGCCGCGAACTTTGACTTGATGATCGAGCCGTCCCAAGAGGGTGACGGTGCCGTCGTGGTTGATGCGTGCGGCGTCACCGGTGCGGTACATGCGTCCGGGTGCAAAGGGATTGTCCAGAAATTTCTCGGCGTTGAGTTCTGGGCGGTTGACGTAGCCGCGCGCGACGCCGTCGCCTGCGATGTGGAGTTGGCCGACGACGCCTAGTGGGACGTGTTGATCGTTGCGATCGAGGACGTAGAACTGGGTGTTCGCGATGGGGGTGCCGATGGAGATGGGTTCTTCCCCGGGTTGGATGTTTGCGCAAGAGGACCAGATAGTGGTCTCAGTTGGGCCGTAGACGTTCCAGAGTTGGCCGCCGCCGTGGAGGAGGCGATTGGCGAGTTCTCGCGAGAGCGCTTCGCCGCCGCAGAGCATCGTGAGGGAAGGCGATGATTGGAAGCCTGCTTCGATGAGCATCTGCCAGTGTGCGGGGGTCGCTTGGATGGCAGTTGCGCCGACGGTAGCGCTGCGTTTGATCAAGGCGAAGGGATCGGTGACTTCGTCGCGCGATGCGACGACGACGGTAGCGCCGACGACCAGCGGTAAGAACAGCTCGAGAGCAGCGATATCGAACGAGACGGTGGTAAGCGCCAGGAAGACGTCGCTTGCGGTGAGGCCTGGCGTGCGTGCCATCGAGGTCAAGACGTTGACCAAGGAGCGATGTGCGATCTCGACGCCTTTTGGCAGACCGGTAGAACCCGAGGTGTAGATCACGTAGGCGGGATCGTTTGCGCCGCGCGAGAGATTGGGCTTTGCTGCGGAGGCGACGTCGATCTTTGGTTTGGCGCTGCGCAGATCGATGGCTTCGAGCTCATCGGGGATCGTCTGCGGATCGGCGGAGCCGTCGTGGATGATGGCGGCGACGGCGGCGTCTTGGAGGATGCGGCGTAAGCGGGCCGGTGGATGGGTGGGATCGAGGGGGACGTAGCTGCAGCCGGCGTTGAGGGTAGCGAGGAGCGCGACGACCAGATCGCTCGAGCGCTGGAGACAGACGGCGATGCGTTGGCCCGGGCCGCTGATGCGGGTGAGCAGATAGTTTGCGGTTTGATCGATGCGGCGCTGGAGCTGTGCGTAGGTGAGGACGTCGTCGCCGAAGCGCACGGCGTTTGCTGCCGGGTTGGCAGCGGCGGTTGCACGGATGAGGTCGTGCAAGGTCTGCTGGGGCGGATAGGGGGCTGCGGTATCGTTGAGACGTGCGAGCAGTGCGCGTTCGGATGCCGACAAGAAGCTGACGGCGGCGATGGTTTGGGTCGCATCGCGTGCGATCTCGTCGAGGATGGCTTGGTAGTACGCCAGCCAACGATCGATGGTCTGGGCGTCGTACAAGTCGGTGTTGTAGTCGCAGTCGATGCGCAGGCCGTTGTCGGACTCGACGATGTTGAAGAAGAGATCGAAGTTGACGAAGGCTTTGGCGTTGGGCTCGACTGTTGCACTCGAGGTGCCGAAGGTCAAGCCGTCGGCGAGGCGTTCGAGATTGAATTGAACCTCTGCGAGGGGAACGCGATTGCGCTCGCGCGGGAGCGCGAGCATGCGCACCAAGGTCCCCAAGGTGTACTGCTGATGCTCGTAGGCATCGAGCACACGGCGTTTGACGTCGAGCAAGAAGTCAGCGACAGGAGTTTGGGGATTCAGCCGCGCGCGTAAGGGGAGAAAGTCGACGCAGTGGCCGACCAAAATCTCCCCGTCGAGCAGGGATTGTCCGGCGGTGGGGATGCCGACGACGACGTCGTGCTGATCGGCGAGTTTGGAGACCAAGAGATCGAAAGCGGCCAGGAGGGTGACGAAGAGGGTGCAGCCGTGACGAGCTCCGCCTTTTTTGATGGTGCGATACCGGCTCTGCTCGATGTGCGCGGTGCGGGTGGCGCCGTTATAGGTTTTGAGGGGCGGACGCGGACGATCGGTGGGCAGCTCCAAAAGAGGTGGTGCTTGCTGGAACTGGTCGAGCCAATAGGCTTGGACTTTGGCGCTGCGCTCGGGATCGCGTTGGGCTTGGCGGCGGGCATAGGCGGAGAAGGCTAGGGGTTTGGGAAGCTGGACCTCTTCGTTGCGCTCGAGTGCGCCGTAGGCTTCTGCGAGTTCGCCCAAGATGACGTTCATGGACCAGCCGTCGCAGATGATGTGATGAGCGGTGAGGACGAAGGCGTGTTCGTTGGAGGAGAGCCGCACGAGATGAGCACGCACCAGCGGCCCCGCTGCCAGATCGAATGGGGTGCGTGCCTCGCTCTCGATGAGTTCGCGCAGGGCCAAGTGGGCATTGGAAGACGATGGGTGAGAGAAATCGTGCTGGGCGATGGGAGCGGCGAGGGCCGGAGCGATCTGCATGCGCTCGCCGGTGGTACCGAAGGAGGCGCGCAGAGCGTCGTGGCGTGCGACGATCTGCTCCCACGCGCGCTCGAACATCGGCGCATGGAGCGCACCGTGTAGATGCACCGTCACCGACTCGTTGAAGGCGCAGGAGGCCTCGTCGCCGGCTTGTGCGGCGAGCCAAATCTCGGTCTGCTCCTCCGTCAGCGCAACC
>DATJTD010000138.1:0-11955 GCA_035503775.1 Candidatus Acidiferrales bacterium | reverse complement strand
CGACCTCCTGCAGTTGCTTGCATACGAGCATCACATCAACGAAAAGTTCGTCAAGCCGTTCGGGGAGGCCGCACCCGTTGCCGACGGCAATTTCTTCTCCCCGGTCGCGAACGGACCGCGCCTACGCTATCCGCGCCGGTACCCCAGCCACGAGAGGTTCCCGGCGATCGTCAAGAGCGTGATGGAGGCGTCGCTCGAGAAGTCGGGTATCGCGTATATGGGTTCGAAGACGCCCGGCCGTTGGGTCGGCACCGACTTCGATCTGATCAAAAGCATCTTTGGGCCCCCCAAACTGGTCTTCGTCGTCCGTAACCCCCGCGACACCGTCAACTCCATCGTGAATCGCCGCAACCTCACGCGCGCGGGGCGCGACAATTGGAACTTCGAGACCGTCGAACAAGCGATCGACGTGTATCGTGAGGGGACCGCTCAGTTGATGTCGTGCGCGCTGGAGATGCCGAACGACACGTTCGTCGTCGGCTACGAAGACTTGTTGGCGAATCCGTCGGAAACGCTTGCGCTGCTGGGAGAGTTCCTCGGCCTCGATCTGCGCGATCGCAGCGGGTTGATCCAACAAACCAATCGCGGCAAGGATGTGCTTACCGACGACGAGGAACGCCTCGTCGAGGCTGCGTTCGGCTCTGCTCTGCAGACCTGGGATCAAAAGAGACTCACCGGAGAAGGCGCCCGGGTCGCGGCAATGCTCGACGATTGCGTGATGACGCCGGAGGACGGATTTGCTTACCGCTTCGACAGCCCGGCAGCTTTGCGCGCCGTCTTCGGCGCGGGCTGGGCGGAGGCCACCAGCGACGGCGTCTGGAGCGACGGTCCGGTGGCAGATATGTTCTTGTCGCTGCCCGCCGGGCGATATGTCTTCACCCTCGAGTTGGCGGGCTTTTTGCCCAAGCCCGACTCCCCGCAGGTGGAGTGCCTGATACAGATCGACGATACGCCGGCGTTCACGCACACGTTTGCGTACATGTCTGCCGCACGTTTCGAGTTCAAGGACGTGAACTTGACCCACGATGGGATGCAGCGGCTGAGCTTTCGCTTCGCCGGCCTCAAACAGGCACGGGAGCGCGGCGGCGCGGATGGCGATGCTCGCCGGCTCGGCGTCTGTGCCCGCGGCCTCAAAGTGCAGCGCCTGCCTGAAGCCGGCTCGTCATGAGACTCTTTCTCGCCATCCTCACGCAGCTCGGGCCGGTCAAGCCGTTCCTCGATAGCGTCTCGAAATTGCAACTGCCGCCCGGCAGCGTCTCGATGCATAGCATCGTGACCGGCGACTTCGCGCCGGCGCAACGGGAGATACTCTTCGCTCAGGCACTCGATTGGGGCGCGGAATATATCCTGACGCTCGATGACGACGTCGTCCTTCCCCCTACCGCCGCGCTCGCGCTGGGCGAGGTGATTCGCAACGACGCAGCTGCGGGCATCATCGGTGCGCTGACCTATGCGCGCACGGACGGACAGCCGGCCGTGCGCGGCGCATGGGATCCTGCCAACCCGGCGCCGCAACCGGTCGAAACGGTCGGCTTGGGGTGCGCGATGATTCGCGCCTCGATCCTGCGCGGCATGGAGCGCCCGCTCTTCTCCGCGCAGGTGGAACTCGATATGAGCGAAGGGCGCGCGACCCTCGGCGGCGACGACGAGCGCTTTTGCGAGCGCGTGCGCCAAGGGGGCTACAGCGTTCTCCTCAATCCCGGTCTCCGCGTCGGACGCTTCAACCGCGCCACGAACACGCTCGAACCGCCGCAGCCAAAGCGCATTCCCGGTGCGCAGCGTATCCAACACGCCGACGTCACCTACGGCCCGCCGTCGCCGCGGTACGAACTCCCGGCAATCAATCTCTCGTCCCGAAAGCTCTACTTGCACGTCGGCATTCACAAGACCGGAACGACCTCGATTCAAACGTTGATCTCGGCAAACGCCCCGGCGCTCGCTTCGATCGGCATTCACGTCCCGTACATGGGCCGTCCGGTCAACTTCTTCAAGACACCGTACGTCGGGCAGCACAACGTCGCGTGGGAGCTCAACGGCTACACGCAGTTTCAAGCCGCCGACGGCGGCCTCGAGCAAATGGCCGACGAGATCGCACGCATCAACGCCCCCACCGTGCTGATCTCGTCGGAAGATTTCGAGTTTTTGCACACCAAGCCGGCGCAGATCGCAAGACTGGCCGAAACGTTCAAAGCGCTGGGACGCGACGTGCGCGTGATCCTCTACCTGCGCGCGCAACACGATTACGCTCACGCCATCTACAACGAGCATTCGAAGGCCGGCCACGGAATCAATCCGCGAACCTACTTCGATGGTATCTTCAAAACGGGCGTCTACGAGCCCAAAGGGGCCGTGGACGTCTACACCGGCGTCAATCGCTTCGCGTATCTGCCGCTGATTCGGGCCTTCGCCGACGCGTTCGGCGACGACGCGATGATCGTGCGCGCATACCGCAGCGGCGGGCACCCGAGCGACATCCTCAAAGAGTTCCTCGCGATCGTCGGCGCGCAGCGGCTTCCCTTCTCCTCGCTTGCAAAACCGGGAGAGCTCAACGTTTCCCCGTCGTTCGCCGCAGTGCTCAACGGAATTTACGGCGGCGTGAAGTCACGCGACCCGCACGCGCCGACCATCGAACAGCTCGTTGCGGAACGGAGCGCGGCTCCCGACGTACCGATTTTCAATAGGAGATTCGACATCATCACGGAAGCCGAGTTGCAGATGTTTCTCGAACGCTTCGGTCCCGAGAATCTCGAAATCGAACGGCTTTACGGCGCACCGATTCCGTTTCGCACCGCGGCCGATCTTCGGCAACGCGACGCCGCCGCGTGGGAGGTCGTTCGCAAGCAGCGCGAGATGCTCGACTACGCGATCGAGCGCTGGCTGATCGCATGAGTTTCGGCATCAACGTCGTCGGCTTCGTCAGCGCACGGCTCGGCATCGGGGTGGCCGCGCGCATATCGGTCGCCGCGCTGGTCGCCGCCGGCGTTCCGGTCTCGGTCATCGACCTGCAGCTTCCCGACGGACGCTCGGGCTTCGACACGTCGTGGGCGCATCTAAATGTCGCCAGCCTCGAAAGCATCCGGCATCCGGTCAACCTCGTGCACGTCAACCCCCCCGAAGCCAAAGACGTGTGGCTCCAGGCCCCGCAAATCTTCAAGGGGCGCAAGAATTACGCCGTCCCGTTCTTCGAGCTTGCCGATCTGCCGGACAACTGGTACGCGCATCTGGCGCGATACGATGCGCTCCTTGCCGCTTCCGAACACATCGCCGCCGCCGCGCGAAACCGCTTGGCGATTCCGGTCCGGCATTATCCGATGGCGGCTACCGTCGATGGCTACAAGCCTTTTGACCGCGCGGCGCTCGATATCCCGCCCGACGCCTTTGCCTTCGCAGCCACGCTCGACACCGACAGCGGCCTCAATCGCAAGAACGGCATCGGTATGCTGCGCGCTTTTGCCAATGCGTTCGGCGATCGCAGCGATGCCGTCCTCGTTCTCAAGGTCAACGGCACGGCGAAACACGTCGAACTCGAAGCGGAGATCGCGCGCATGCGTCCCGGCAGCGTGCGCGTCGTCGAGACCTATCTGCCGTATGCGGAGGTCCTCGGCTTGTACGCCTCGTGCGACGCGTTCCTCTCGCTGCATCGCGCCGAAGGCTTGGGGCTCGGTTTGATGGAGGCGATGCTGCTCGGCAAGCCGGTGATCGCAACCGGGTGGTCGGGATCGATGGACTTCATGGACGACGCGAGCGCGGCGCTCGTGCGCTTCAGCTTCACGCCGGTTCTCGACACGCAAGCCGCATACGCGCCGCGCGAGTTCTCGCGGACGCAGCTGTGGGCCGAGCCCGATCTTCTGCACGCGTCCCAGTTGATGCGGCGCCTTGCCGACGACCGCGCGTACGCGCGCGCTCTGGGGGCAGCCGGAAAAGCTTACGCGCAGACGCGGTACGACCGCTTCTTCGCTGGCGGGGCTGCGCACGTCATCCGCGCCCTCTTCGATGCTTAGGGCGGACCGCTAGAGAAAGAGCCGGATCCCCACCACCACCAGAATGAGCGCCAGGCCCGCGCGGAAGGCGCGTTCCGGTAAACGCTTCGCCAGCGGCGTGCCGACCAGGACGCCGGGAATCGAACCCGCGAGGAGCAGCATCGCCAGATGCACGTTGACGTCGCCGAGCTTGAAGTGACCGACGATCGCCGGCACCAGCAACACGACCGCAAAGGCGACGTCCGTGCCGACCAGCGTACGCAGTTGCGCTTGTGAAAGGACGAGCAGCAAAAGCGGCAGGGTCAGCGAACCGCTGCCGATCGAGGTGATGCTCACCAACGTCCCGACGACAAAGCCCGTCACGACGAGCGGCACGTGCGGCAACTTCGGCTCCTCCGCGCGCGGATCGGGTTTGATCGTGCGTGTGAACGCCACCGCCGCCGCTGCAATCAAGAGCGCAACACCGAGCGCGATCTTGAGCACGTGATCGACGGTCGCAAGCGGAAGTTGCGCGTGCAGCCAGCCGCTGATCAGCACGCCGGCGATCGCTCCCGGCACGCCCCCGAGCGAGAGAAAGAGCAGCGCGCCGTAGTGGACGGTCTGCGCGCGCATGTGGGTCAGAAACGCGACGATCTTCGTTCCGAGACTGAAGAGCAGATCCGACCCGATCGCGGTGCTGGCATCGTAGCCGAGAAAGAGGACGATGAGCGGTGTCGTGAGCGAGCCGGCACCGACGCCGGAATACGAGATGCACAAGCCGACGATGAACCCGACCGCGATGGTTTGGATCATCGCACGACCTGCTGCTCGACGTACTCCAAGAGCTGCGCCGCCGATTCTTCGATCGTATGCGTCGTCGTGTCGACGCGAAGCTCCGGACTCTCGGGCACTTCGTAGGGCGACGAGATGCCGGTGAAATGCGCCAGCTCCCCGCGCCGGGCGCGCTGATAATGTCCCTTGACGTCGCGTTTCTCCGCGGTCTGCAGGTCGCACGCGACGTAGATCTCATGGAAGGCGTTCGGATACGCGGCACGCGCGAGTTCGCGATCGGCGGCGAACGGCGAGATCAAGGCGCAGATCACGATGAATCCCGCGTCGGCGAAGACGCCGGCAACCGCTGCGGTGCGCCGCACGTTCTCCGAGCGATCTTCGTCGCTGAAACCGAGGTCGGCGTTGAGGGACGTTCGCAGCGTGTCGCCGTCGAGCACGTAGACGAGCCGGCCGCGCTCGAAGAGCATGCGCTGCACGGCCATCGCGACGGTTGACTTGCCGGCACTCGGAAGGCCCGTGAGCCAGAAGACCGCGCCGGCGTGACCGTTACGGCGCGTACGCTCCGCTCGCTCGACCGACGAGGTCATCACGACGACGTTGGTCGCCCCCTCGCCGCGGGCTTGACCCAGCACCGCGTCGACGCGTCCACCCGCGACGATCGTCCCGCCGCGCACGAGGACGAAACGGCCGATACTCGATCCCGCAAGCGTCGTGTCGGCGGCGATCAGCTCACGCGCGACGAGCGAGACCACCCCCACGTCGCCGCTGCGCAACTCGCCCGCTTCACGCGGTTCGAGCGTGTCGGGATCGATCGTCTCTTCGATGCGCTGGAGCGTCACCGGAATCTCGCGCGCACCCAGACGCATCCGCAGCGGTTCTCCCGCGCGAATCGGATCGGCGCCCAGCCACACGACCGTCGTCTGCACGACGTGCCCGAGTTCGGGCGCGTCGACGGCCCGGCTTCCGACCGCGCCGCGATCGACGAAGACCCGCGCGTCGAGCTCGGCTGCGATCGACGCGCCCGCCGCGGCCCGTTCGACGTCGTGCGGCCACTGGCGGATCGCGACCACCCGCGCACCGGTTTGAAGCGGCCAGAACGTCACGTGCTCGCCGCACTCGAGCGTACCGCTCTCGACGCGTCCCGCGATCAAGCGCTTTCCGTCGCGGCGATAGACGTCTTGCACGACGAAGCGCAGTGCGTCGTCGTCGCGCGCACGCGCGCGCTCGAGCGTGCCGAGCGCCTCGAGCAGCGTCGGCCCGTTCCACCACGCCGTCAACGGTCCGGCCTTCACGATCCCGTCGCCGCTGCGCGCCGCAACCGGCACGATCGCGCGCGCCTCCATGCCGAGCTGATCGAGAAACGCGCTCACTTCGCCGGCGCGCGCTTCGTAGGCGGCTCGCGGATCTTTCGCCAGATCGAGTTTATTGATCGCAACGAGCACGTTGGCAAAGCCGAACCAGCGCAAGAACAGCGCCTGCCGGCGCGTCTGAAACGTTATTCCCTCGTCCGCCGCGACGACCATCACCGCCGCGTCGACCTCCGACGCGCCGCTGAGCAGGTTACGAATGAGCTCGCGGTGGCCGGGCGCGTCGACGAAGACGAACTCGGCATCCGGCGTGCGGACCCAGATTCGCGAAAGATCGAGCGTGATCGCTTGATCGCGCTCGAGTTGAAACGCATCGAGCAAGAACGAATACTCGATCGGTACGCCTCGCTTGGCGCTGGAGTTTTCCAGTTCTTCGAGCTTCGCCGGGGTTACGAGACCGAGATCGACGAGGAGGCGGCCGAGGATCGTGGACTTCCCGGCATCCACGTCGCCGACCATCACGATACGAACGTTCTTCACATGTACCCCGTGGTGCGCAAACGTTCGAACGCGTCTTCGCTCTCGTTATCCATCGCGCGCCCCGCGCGCTCGGGATCGCGCGTCACTTCGAGCTCAGCGATGATTTTTTCGAGCGTATCGGCATTGCTCTCGATCGGAAAGGTGATGTTGCTCTCGCCGAGCGAGCGAAAACGCTTGCCGTTGCGCGCGAGATAGAGGGGCACGTAGGGAATCTGCTCGCGAAGCGTGTAGCGCCAGATATCGAGCTCGGTCCAGTGCAGCAGCGGATGGATGCGCACGTGCGCGCCGTCGGGCACGTCGTACGAATAATAGTCCCACAGCTCCGGCGGCTGCGTGCGCGGATCCCACGAACCGTCCGCGTTGCGCGGACTGAAGATCCGCTCTTTGGCGCGGATCGCTTGCTCGTCGCGACGGATACCCAGGACGATACCGCGATAGCCCTCGCGTTCGATCAGCGCGCGCAACCCGGCCGTCTTGCGAGCGGCATGACGCGCCGCCGGTGGAAGCGTCTGATCGACGCTACTCTCGGGCGGGCACTGCTCGTTTGCGACGGGCAGGTTCCACTGCGCAACCAGCCGGTCGCGGAACGCGTAGACCTCCTCGAACTCCATCCCGGTGTCCAGTAGCACGACCGGGAACGGCACCTCGCCCACAAACGCCTTGCGGACCATCCACAGGAGCGCGGTCGAGTCCTTACCGATCGACCACAGCATCGCAAGCGGCGACACGCACGAGAAGGCTTCACGCAGGATGAAGATCGTGCGGGCTTCGAGCTCGTCGAGATAGCTTAGGCCGGACATCCCGTCCTAATCTCGACACAAAGACTTTGCGTCCCTTGGTCAAACCTAGAGCGTGGCGCTATGTCACGGTACTTCGAATTCTTCGGCCTCGAACGCGACCCGTTCTTGGATACGGCCGACCCGTATTTCTATTGCGAGTTCGGCGCGCTGCGCAAGGCCAAGGAGCGTCTCTACGCGTCGGTCGACGCGTCGCGCGGACTCACCGTCATTTTGGGCGACCCCGGGACCGGCAAGACCAGTCTCTCCGGCGCGCTCGAGCAGGATCTGCTCGCCGACGACCGCGTCGTGCTGGCGAAGATCCTCGACCCGGCGTTCGCGACCGAGATCGAGTTCCTGGTTGCCATCGGCCGCGTCTTCGGCCTCGCACTGCCGCCGCGATCGAGCGCCGCGCTCAAAAACGCCTTGAAAAACTTCTTCTTCGAGACGGCGATCCTCGAGAAGCGCACGCTCGTCTTGACGATCGACGAAGCGCAGAATCTCAGCGACGAGAACCTCGAGGCGCTTCGCCTTTTGCTCAACTATCACGTCCCGCAGCGCAAGCTCCTCAACATCTTGCTCTTCGGACAAGGGGAGCTGGCGAATCGCATACGCGACAAGGGCAATCTCGAGGATCGCGTCGATAGCTGGATTCGCCTCGAGCGGCTCGACCCCGGGATGTCCTCGGCCGTCCTCGACTTTCGCTTGGCCAAGGCCGGCCTGCCCCCGGAGCGGCAGTTCTTCACCGCGGATGCACGCTCGTTGACGATCGAGGCAGCGCAGGGGCTCCCGCGACGCTTGATGATGCTGGCCCACGCCGCCATGCAAGAAGCCAGCGACCGCGCGAGCACGCTCGTCAACGAGGACCACGTCCGCGCGGCGATGATGCTCCGCGGAATATCCGCGCCCCCCGCCGTGGCGGAACCCGCCGCCGCTGCAGAGCCGCTCCGCCACCTCGAGAACGGCATCGCCGGCCACACCGAACCGGCTCCCCCGGCCAGCGAACCCAAAAGCTTTCTCGGCCGGCTCTTCGCGCGGCGCTCTTCGTGAACCGGGAACCGGACTTCGAGTCGAGCGCGGACATGCGGCTCTTGGAGCTGCAGCGCACCTCGCTGGGCCTGGCCGTCCCCGAGCGGCCGGCGTGGGAGAGCCGCTACGCGATCGACTCGACGCCCGGCGTGGATCCGCAACCCGAGGCGTTCACCGCCGCGAGTGCCGTTTTGGCCGTCACCTTGACCGCCACGCCGCCGGGGGACGTCATCCCGGGAACGGTGATCACCTACGCCCTCAGCGTCGTCAACGACGGCGTAGCGCCCGCCGCGAAGGTCGAGGCCGCGGTGCCCCTGCCGGCCGGCGTCGCCTACCGCTTGGGCTCGCTGCAGCTCAACGGCCGCCCCGCCGACGACGCCGCGGCGGATGCGCTCTTTGCCAGCGGGCTTAGCCTTGGCGCTATCGGGCCCGGGAGCCGCGCAACGCTCCTCTGGAAAGTCGGCGTGCGGATGGGCACTAAGCCGCTGCTGGTCATTCCCCAGATCCGCGCCTCCGGCGCCGCCGTCATCGGCGGCGGGCCGTTGGTGGTCGAGCGAAAGGGGTCGCTGGGCGCCTTCGCCGGTGAGCTGGCGACCGCGGACCGGGCCTTCATCGAGCGCAAGCCGCTGATTCCCGTCGAGATTCCCGCCGACGAACTGCCGATCTACGAACTCGACGCCGACGAAGAGATCGCCGAAGAGGCCGCGCAAGCCGCGCTCTCCGATATCGTTACCCCCTTCGAGGCGCCGCTGCGCGGCGCACCTCAGGATGACAGGCCGGCGCCGGTGCGCGGCGCACCTGCGGATGACACGCCGCCGCCGCTTCGTGACGCCGTCATTCTTTACGGTGGGCTCGATCGTCCGACGCTCGCGTTCTTCGAGCGCGTCTTCAACGGCTCGAAGGAACCGGCGATTCTGCAACACTGCATCTTTGCGAGCGCTCTCGCTTGTGCGGTCGACGCCGACGGGAACGACAGCATCGGATTGCGCGCGCATCTGGCGGCGCAATCGCAGATCCTGCACCGCGTCTCGCTCCACGAAAAACTCGGCAAGAAAGAGCCGATCGCACAATACGCGGGCGAACTGCTCGCGTCGATCGCGACGATCGCTCCGCAACCGGTCAAGCGCCCAGCCGCAGCCGAAAGCGGGCGGCTCGCACTCGCCAACGAACTCCACGAGCCGGCGCTCGCCGTCGTGCGCAAGATCGCCGAAGAGCGCGAGCGCTGGGACTTCGTCAAGGCGCGCCAGCTCACGCTCGCCCTGCAAGCCCAGCGCGTGATTCTCGATGACGATGCCAGGGCAGCCTCGATCGACAACGCGTTGCGCGCCTATGCGCAGCACTCCATGACGGTCCTGCAAAAACTGTTCGTACGCCTGCGCATCGACCGCACGACCGGCGTGCTGTTCCAAAACGAAGCTTCACTCGACGCGGCGGCGCGCGCGCTGCTCGCTGCCTGCGGCGCGGCCATGCAGCGTTGAAACTGCTCCTGGGCATTCCGAGCGCCGGCGCGCCCGCAGCGCCCTTTCTCGAGAGTCTCGCACACCTCGATCTTCCGGCCGGCGTCGATGCGCTGGAGCGGGTGCTGGTCACGGGCAATTACATTCCCGCGCAGCGCGATCTGCTCGTCGAGCGCGCGCTCGAACTCAAGGCGGACGTCTTGCTGATGATCGACGACGACATGGTACTGCCGCGTAACGCGATCGCGGGACTCTGCGGTGCGCTCGACGCGGATGCCGGCGCCGCGGTCGCCGGCGCCCTGTACTACTCGCGCGACGGCTTTCGTCCGATGGCCGTCGACCGCTGGAACGAAGCCGACACGCGAACGGCAATCGTGCCGGCGTTCGACCGCGAGCCCGTTGCCGTGGACGGCGTGGGCTTCGGCTGCGTAGCTCTGCGCGTATCGGCACTACGCGAACTCATGCCGCCGTACTTCGCCGCGCACGTTTTCATCGAACGCGGCGCCGGTCGCGTGCGTATCTGCGACGAGGACTATCTCTTCTGCGCCAGGCTGCGCCGCGGCGGCAAACGCGTGCTGCTCGTGCCCGAGGTACGCTGCGGTCACTACGACCGCGCGACCGGCAGCACCGTTCCGAACCAGTGGGAGTCACCGGAGGTTACCGGCAAGGCGCGCATGGCGGTGCTCGCGCAGGGACGGCCGGCCCTCATCGAAGCGCACGAAGTCGGCGGCAGCACGGCGGAGTCGCACGTGCGCGCGACCCTCGACTACATCGTCGTTCCTTAGGCGGACTAGCGGATATCGCTGAACAGGGCTGCGCGCGGCTGGCGACGCCCCGCAACGGCGCGCGCATACGCCTTCCAGCGCGAGATCATCTGCAAGCGCCCGCCCGTCTCGTCATGAAATCGCCGCAGGCGCTGCAATTGCCACTCGCGATACTCGAGGATCCGTCGCACGCGCATCTCGATCTCGCGATCGAACTCGGGCGTGCGTTGCGGCTGCGCCGCCTCCCACGCGTTCATGACCACGTGCCTCGAGCGGCCCATCGACGAGAGCAGCACTTCAAACGCAGCCCAATCGCGGCGGTCGATCATCGGCCCGAGCTCGCGGCACTGCTGCTCGAGCTCCGCGACACCCGCTCGAACGTCGTCGAGAGCCCGGCTATCCAACCGCTGCGAACGTCGACGTCACGCCGTCGCCTCCGGAGAGGTCTCGCTGCGCACGCTTTTGCGCTTTGAACTGGGTTACGGCCACGTTCCACGTGTCGCGATAGTCGCGCGCGTAGCCCAGCACGCGCGCGACGCGCTCGGGGTCCTTGCGCATATTCGCCATCACGAGCTCACGATGCCAGAAGCCGTAGACCTTCAAGAGATTTTCCGACAGCTCCCCACCGATCTCCATGTTCAGCGAGCTCATGAGCACCGTGCAAGCGCGCTGCGCGCGCAAGAGCGCCTTGTGGATTCCCTCGATGTCGTCGCGCTCGTGCAGCAGCTTCTCGTGCGCCTGCTGCGCCGCAATGATCAGCACGTCGAAGATCTTCACGATCAGATCCTCGGGCGCCGCGGTAAGGATCGACGTCTCGAGATAGGTTTGCTGCTCGGTATTCTTGCGCACGGCCTCCCTGCCTAACTTCCCGAACTCGAACTGGACGTGGAGAATCCAAAGGTCGCCGCTAGTTCCTCTTGCTCCGACTGGAGTCCCGCAATCGCGGTTTCGCTATCGACGAATCCGGACCGCATGATATTGGCCTGCTGGTTCGCTTCGTCGGTGATCTGTGCGATCTGTTGCTGCAGACTGGTGATGGTGTCGTTGTTGCCGTTCTCGTCGTTTTGGATGAGCGACACGGCCGGGATGGTCCCGACGGTTCCCGAGTCCAGCAAGGTCGGGTCTCCGGTGACCGTGGTGAGATACGAGCCCAGCTGCGTCGTCAAGCTATTGGCGCCGACGAGCAGGTCTTGCACCGCATTCGGGTTGCTTGCGTATGCGGCGAGGAAGGCGCTGACGTTCAGCGGCGCGAGCAGACCGTTCGTCCCCTCGATATTTTGATCTTGGACGGGCGAGGTTTCGCCGTCCTGTGCATCGATGCTGGTCGCCTG
>DATJTD010000137.1:0-8155 GCA_035503775.1 Candidatus Acidiferrales bacterium | reverse complement strand
GCGCCCGCACTCGGCTCTTGACGGCCGCACGCCAGACGCGGCATACTTTACTTCACCAGCCGTCGAATTGGCGGCCTGAACTTGCGGCGTTACCACTTAAGAACGCGCTATCCGATGTCCGAAAAACCGGGGCCACCTCTCCGCGCAGAGCGCTATCACTTCCCGCTGCTGCGCGATATATTCCTCGACCGTAAGTCTATTGCCACGCTCGTATCGCTTGCCGATGTTGTAAGGTGGTGACGTGACCACCAGATCTATTGCACCAACGGGGATCTCACGTAGGAAATCCTCACAGCGTCCGTTATATAACGAGATGTCGTTGTCTTCAGAAAAATTTTGACGGATTCTGAGAAACGAAGTTCCGTTGTTTTGCGGCATCCCTTGTAGTCCAAGCGTAAGTTGAAAATCACGGCACATGCTCACCGATCACGTCGGTGATTTGGTGCAGCAAGGGTCGAGGTTCGTGCCGAACGCATGTTCGGGTTTATCGGCCTCAAGGTGTGTCTCCTCCAAAGCCTCTAAAACACGCGGCGCTTGAGGCGTTCGAGGGTGAACTTTGCGGTTTCGGCGACGGCCATGACCGTCATTACGCCGGCTTGCACGGGGTCGCTGACGACGAGGTCGGCGGCGTCTGGGACGCTTCCGGCCATGTTGAGGCTCACCACCAGGATGCCGCGGGCGCGGACGTCGCGGGCGGCGTGTTCGATCTCGCCGCCCATGAGCGACCCGGCGAGGACGAGCGCTTTCACGCGTGGGAGGCGCGTGGTCGCGCGTACGGCGGTGGCGAGCGCGTGTTCACCGACCAGCGGAATCGTGTCGATCGAGATGTGCTCGCCGCGGATATTGTGGCGATCGGCTTCGGCGATGGCGCCGAGTGCCACTTGGCCGACCTGCGCGCCTCCGCCCATGATGATGATGCGCTTCCCGTAGACGCGCTCGAGCGTCTCGACCCGCGTCGCGAGATGAACGACGCTCAGTGCGTTGAGTGCCGAGATGAGCGGCTCAGGGTCGCCCGGAAGTTCGATTTCGAAGACGACGTGTGCGTGCGGCGGCTTCTCTTCGACGATCTCGACGCTTGCGATGTCGCCTGAGAAGTGCGCGATCACCCCGGTGAGTTCATGTAAAACCCCGCTGCCCGAAACAGCGAGAACCTCGAGGCCGATTCTCATGCCGGCTTCTTCCGCCGCCCGGCGCGGTTCCCCCGGTTTAATCGTACGTGCCGCGTAGGAACCAGACGTTGTTTTCGCGGGTGATGCGCAGCAGCGCGCCGTCCGTGAGCAAGACATCGTATTCTTCGCGCTGGAGCGGCCGCTCCCACCAGCTCTCGTCGACGCGCCAAGGTCCGGCGAGCCGGACGACCGCACTCCCGCCGACGAAGGCCGGCACCCCGTGGTGCAGACGCACGGCGATGGCGCGCGGGGGGAGCAGTCGAAGGGTAAAGGTCGCTGGTGCCGATGCTTTACCTGAAGCTGCCGGGAATTGCATGCTGCTGCTCAACGGCTGCGGGACGAAGGGTTCGTAGATGAACTGCGACTCGTACCGAAAGCCTTCTTGCAGGCGCGCACGCAAGACGTGGTGTTCGCCGAGTGCGGCATCGAGGCGGGCGAGCGCAATCGCGACGCTCTCGGGATCGGGATCACCGCTGGCAAAGAGCGCCATCGGAGAGCCGGCTTCTTCGAAGCGCTCGGCGCCGAGACGCAAGCCGATGACGGGCGCGTGCAAGCTCGTCCCTTCGAGTTTTGCGCGCAGCAGGTCGAACATCGTCGTCGGAAGTGCTGTCGGCTGGGCGAGGCGCGCGAGAATCTCGTGCGTTGCGCCGTCTTCACATTCGAGGTGCAGGCGCAGGAGGCCGCAGCGCTTCCCGATATACGCCACGTCGTCACAGACGCGTGCAATCAGAGTGCGCAGTGCGAAGAGCAACTGGTCTTCGCGTTCCGCGGTGCCTTCGCCGAAGAGCGTGCGGTCGATGCGCAGTCTGCGCGGGCGCGGAATCAGCGGCGTCTCGTCGATACCTCTGGCCCACGCATGCCAGCGTTGGGCATCGGGACCGAAGCGCCGGACGAACGGCCCATGCGGCAGCGCAGCGAGTTCGCCCACGGTGCGAATTCCGAGCAGCTCGAGTCGTTCGATCGTGGCTTCGTCCAGATCGAGCACGTGAAGTGGAAGAGGTGCGAGGAAAGCGGTGACATTCTCAGCGTTCATGAGCGTCCCGTCGGCGACAAGGGCCGCCACGCGGGCGACGAAGCGATTGTGCGCGAGCGCGACGGCGAATGGCAGACCGATCTCTGCCAGTGCCTCACGTACGATGGCCAGCCAACGTTCCGGCGTCCCCGAGATACCGCGCATCTCGACGAGCGCCGTCCCTTGGGCGGTGTCTTCGACGAGCGGCGAGGCGGCATCGAGCGCGTCGAGCACCTCTTCCCAGACGGCACGATCGCGCGCCGGATCGTCGACGACGATGCGTGGTGTCTGCGCACGTTCGTGAAAGTGCATGCCGGCTTGCAACAACGTCATTCCGATTCGCGCGCCCAGCGCATACGCACGCGCGTCGAGATCGATGACGTGCCCGCGCTCGAGCCGGTCGGCAACGAGCACCGGGGAGGCGCGGAGCGCGGGCTCCTCGAGCCGCGCGACTTCGACTTTATAGCAGGGAACCAGCGCGCAGACGATCGGCATGAGCGCTCACGTCGAGAGGCGATACCGGTGCCGCCGTTACGGTGCGCGGCGGAAGCAAGATCATCGCGAGGATGGCGATCAGCAGGGCAGCCAGCAAGAGGAGGCTAGGAGGTCGCATGCACGTCGCGTCCCAGAAACCGCTGCGGTGGCCGTTCGAGCGTGTACGGCGTGCTCGCCACAAGTGGTGCGCCGCGCCGTTCAAAGGTCGTGCAGCCGAACGTTGCCTGCTTCCCCGGTGCCGCACGTTTGTGTTTGAGCACCGTCGCGTGCGTCTCGACGCCCACCAGCGTTCCGAAGAGGCCCGAGCCGTTGCTCCACTGCACACCGGTGAGTTGGAGCTCCAGACGCAGCGAAGCAAAGTAACGCAGCTCGGCCGTCGCCGTGCCGAGAGCGACCAGTAGCGCGTCGGCGCGGTGAGCGAGGCTCGCGAGGCGCGTCCACACGGGCGCCGAGAGCCGCACCGCTGGAATCGCGACGACTCCGCACGTCGCCGAACGCAAGACGATATCGGCCGCGCGCGCAACCCCCCTCTCGTCTTGTGTGTGCACGATCAAGAGACGCTCCAAACGCACTCCGGCCGCGGCGAGTGCGGGAGGATAGAGGCGCCCTTCGGTACCTTGCGGCCGCTCGATCAGAGCACCGAGCCCCTGCGCCGTCGATTCAGCGAGAAGCCGGGCAAGAAGCGCCGACCGCCCTGACCCCGCTGGGCCTTCTACCGTCGCGAGCGTCCCGCGCGCAAAACCGCCTCCCAGCGCAGAGTCGACCTCCGGTATCCCCGTCGCGAGAAGCCGTTCTCCCGGCGAGACAAATCCCGCGGCAGAGGCTTCTCGATGAGCTACAGCGACCGCCGCCTTGAGGTCGTCAAAGGCCGCGGAGCGCGACAGAGCGGCGAGGGAGGGCGGCATGGGAGCCCATCATAAACGAACATATGTTCGATGTCAACGGAGGTGCATCTCGGCTCGAAACACAGACGCCTCGGGTCAGAGCCGAGGCGACGAGGAAGGCTGCGGGCGGCAGCTTACCTTTTTTTGACCGGGGCAATCGCGAGATCGCCCGTGTTGCGGTCGTAGAGGAAGAAATCCGGCTGGTCGGCCTGGGAGATGGGGATGTCGAACATCTCTACCATCGCGTCCGCCAGCTGCTGAAGTGACGGAGTTGCCTGACTCTGCATAGAGGGATACCACCTTTGCGGCGCTGGCAGAAAGGGTCCCGAAGGTCAGCAGGAGGAGGGCCAAAGCGAGCATGTCCCGCTTGTAGTTTTTAGCGACTTCTCAATCTGCCGCGATTATTCCGTGGGTCAAAGTGCTCTCGGCAGAGGCGCGGAATACACCGCGACATGCCCTCGACGTTGGATTTTTCGTAGGTGCCGCCCGAAGTTGCTCCGGTAAGCGTCATCGATGTGCACAAGATCTACGGGTCCGACGGTACGCAAACCAGAGCCCTCGACGGCGTCTCCCTCGAAGTGCAACGTGGGGAGATGGTGGCGCTCGTGGGTCCGAGCGGATGCGGGAAGAGCACGCTCTTGAACTTGATCGGCTGTATCGATCTTCCGACCTCCGGTGTCGTGCGGATCGGCGGTGCGGCGACCGAGGCGATGAGCGATGATGAACTCACGCGCTTACGGCGCGACCGGATTGGAACGGTCTTTCAGTTTTTCAACTTGCTTCCCGCGATGACGGCGGAAGAGAACGTGGCCTTGCCGCTCGTGCTGGGACGCAGATCGCAGCGTGAGATCGCGCAGCGTGTGCAGGCGGCGCTTCAAGCCGTCGGCCTGCGCGAGAAGGCACGCGCCTTTCCGGCACAGCTCTCCGGCGGTCAGATGCAACGGGTAGCCATCGCACGCGCGATCGTCCACGAACCGGCGATCGTGCTCGCCGACGAACCGACCGGAAATCTCGACAGCGAAAATGGCGATGCGATTCTGCAGCTGCTGCGGACGCTCGCGCTCAACGGCCAGGCGATTCTGATGGCGACCCACGCCCCGGCGGCCGCGGCCGTCTGCGATCGAACCATCCACATGCGCGACGGCCGGATCGTCTCATGAGTGCCGCCTGGACCCTTTTCACGAGCCTGGTGCTCGGACACCTTCGCACGAACGTCTTGCGTTCGCTCGTCACGCTGGTGGCCGTCGCACTCGGGGTGGCGATTGCGCTCGCGATCGATCTTGCCAATGCGACGGCGGTCGATTCTTTTGCCTCGAGCGTCAACGTCGTCTCGAATCATGTGAATCTGCAGGTGCTCGGCGTCGGCAACGGCTTCGACGAACGAGTCTTCCCGCGCATCGAGCGGATCGGCGGCGTCCAGTACGCGTCGCCGGCGATCGAGGATGCCGTCGTCGTGGGAGCGCGGCCGAACGATCCGTTCTCCGGTGAAATCTTACGCGTGCTCGGGGTCGACGTGGTGCGCCCGCTTCCGCGTGATGCGGGCGGGAGCAGCAACGCATCGAGCGGCCTCGATGAAACGAGCACCGGGGCAGACCTGTATAGGCTGATCGACGGTCGTGGCGTGATCCTCTCGCAGCGCGTCGCGCAGCGCTACCATCTGCACGCGGGCAGCGTGCTGCCCGCACTCGCGGGGGCGCGCCCGATTCAGCTGGTGGTCAGCGGCATCTTGCCGCCGACCCTTGCGGGCGTCGACTCGAGCGTCGCCTTCGTCGATATCGTGACCGCCCAAGAGTTGTTCGGGAAAGTCGGTCTGCTCGATCGGATCGACTGCATCGTCGACCCGGCGCGTCTTCCGAGTGTGCAGGCGCAAATACAGCGAGTCTTGCCGCCGGGGACGCGTGCTATCCAGCCGCGCGTGCGTACCGGTGAGATTCGCCGCATGCTGCGCAGCTTTCAAATCAACCTCGCGGCACTCGCGTACATTGCGCTGCTGGTCGGAATGTATCTCATCTACAACACCGTGGCGATCTCGGTCGTCCAGCGGCGCCCGGAGATCGGGACCTTGCGCGCGGTCGGTGCGACGCGCACGCAGATATTCTGGACGTTCGTCGCGGAAGGGATGCTGTTCGGCCTGGTGGGTTCGGTACTGGGCCTTGCACTGGGCGCGTTCTTGGCGCAGCCCTCGGTGAGCGCGGTCGCGCGCACCGTCTCCACGATCTACGTCGGCACGCATGCCGATCACGTCGTCTATGCGGCACCGGTGCTGATCAAGGCGTTTGTCGTCGGGTTGCTGATGGCGACGTTCTCGGCGGTCGTCCCCGCGCTCGAGGCGGCTACGACGGCACCGGCGATCACGCTGCGCAGCGCCGGATTCGAAGGGCGCAGCGCCGCTCGCCCGGATCTCCGTCTGGGCGCCCTCGCGCTGGTGTTGCTCCTGTGTGCGGGAATTACATCGCGAGCGCCGGCGATCGACGGAATCCCGCTCTTGGGCTATCTGAGCGGCCTCTGCATCATCTTCGGTGCTTCGCTGCTGATGCCGTTGCTGATCGCCGGCATCGCGTGGGGGGCGCGGCGCGGGAGCGCCGGTTTACCGCCTTCGGTGCGCTTGGGTGTCGCCAACATGGGCGCCGCGCCGCTGCGAAACAGCGTCGCCATCGCGTCGCTGATGATTGCCGTCGGGATGATGATCAGTATCGCGGTGCTCATCGGTTCGTTCCGCACGACGATCAATGCGTGGGCCGCCGAGTCGCTTCAAGCCGATCTCTTCATTCGCCCGCTCGGCCTTGCAGATGCGACGTATGACGCCCGCTTTTCACCGTTGACCGTGGAGCGACTCCGCCGTCTGCCCGGTGTCGCGGCCGTCGATACGTTCACGTTCATCACGATCCCGTTTCGCGGAACGATCACCAACCTCGGTGCGGTGGATTTCGCCACGCTGGCTGCGCGGCCCAAGACGCGCTTTCTCGGAAAGGTCGACGTGCAGCGGCTCGCCGCGACACTCCCGGGTTCGTTGGGGGTCCTCGCGAGCGAACCGTTCGTGACCCGCTTCGGTATGCACGTGGGCGATGTCATCCCGGTCGAGACGCCTTCCGGAGAGGTGAACTTTCGTTTGGCTGCGGTCTACAACGATTACTCGAGCGACGCGGGCGTCTTCTTGGTGGATGAACGTACCTTTGCCCGGCTCTTTCACGATGACAACGTCAACTCGCTCGCTGTCTATGTGCAGCCGGGTGCCGATATCGTGCGCGTGCGCACGCGTATCTTGCGCAGCATGTTCCCGCTGCGGGTCGACGTGCAGACCAACCGCGAACTGCGGTCGCTGGTGATTGCGATCTTCAACCGCACTTTCGCCATCACGTATGCGCTCTATTTCATCTCCATTACGATCGCCGTGCTCGGGGTCGTCACCACGCTCTTTGCGCTGGTTTTGGAGCGGCGCCGGCAGATCGCGTTTTTGCGCTACCTCGGTCTTTCGATCTCCCAGGTGCGGCGCATGGTGCTCGCCGAGGCGGCCTTGATCGGCTTCTTCGGCGGCCTTTGCGGGGTCGCGGTGGGAATGTTGCTCGCCCTTCTGCTCATCTTTGTCATCGATCGCCAATCGTTCGGCTGGCTGATCGAACTGCACGTGCCGTACGATTTCCTCGTCGAAGCCGTGGCGATGGTCGTCGTCGTCGCGCTCCTCGCCGGGCTCTACCCGGCGAGCGTCGCCGCGCGCATTCGTACAGCGGAGGCATTGCGCACCGAATGAAGCGTCTCTTTCTGAAGCGTCTCTTTGCCGCGTTATCCGCTTTCGTACTGCTCGCGGCCGCGCAGCCGGGAGCGCAGCCGTCAATCGACGGCTTCGCGTATGCGCGTGCGCCGTATCGCTTCGTCTTTCCACGCGACCACGCCGCGCATCCGGCGTATCGCACGGAGTGGTGGTACTACACCGGACACGTGCGCGCCAAAGATGGGCGCCGCTTCGGGTACGAACTCACCTTCTTCCGTTTCGGTTTGCACCCAGGCGATCCGGCACCCCGACCGGGCCAAAGCCGCTGGCGCGGGAATCAACTATTCCCGGCGCATTTCGCGATTACCGATGAAGCCGGGCAGCGCTTTACCTACAGCGAGCACATCGCACGCGAGGCACTCGGCGACGGCGCCGCTTCCACGGCGCAGCTCGACGTCCGTTCCGGAACGTGGAGTCTGCACGGGACGCCGTTGCACGATGCAAACCTCGAACGCATGACCTTGCACGCCGCATCCGGCACAAATGCCATCGACTTCGTGCAAATCCCCGAGAAGCCGCCGGCGATTCATGGCAGCGGCGGCATCTCGCGCAAGTCCGCTTGCCCCTCGTGTACTTCGCATTACTACTCGTACACGCGCCTCCACACGACGGGGACGCTCACCTACGACGGCGTTCCTCTCGCCGTCGACGGCATCTCGTGGATGGATCACGAATACGGCTCGTCGGAACTCGCTGCGGATCAAGTTGGTTGGGACTGGTTCTCCCTACAACTCGACGACGGCCGCGAGATCATGTTCTATCGTCTGCGCCAACGCGACGGAAGCAGTACGCCGGAGTCGAGCGGAAGTCTGATCGACCGCAGGGG
>DATJTD010000136.1:0-3387 GCA_035503775.1 Candidatus Acidiferrales bacterium | reverse complement strand
CGCGCAGGTGTAAGAGCCAAAGCTCGCGCTCGTCCGCGTTCCAGTAGCCCCGCACCCCCTCGAAGCAGCCCGTTCCATAGTGAAGGCCGTGCGTGAGCAGACCGATACGTGCCTCGTCGTACCGACAGAAACGCCCATCGGTGTAGACGATCGAATCAGAGAGAGCCATACGCGCCGACTTCCGGAATTTCCAATCAACTTCCCGCACTTTTCCGGCGGAATTCCCGCGGGCTAGCGCGTAGGCAGGGAAGGTGAGGGTGTACCGTCTTCTGGTGGCGTCTCTGTGCACGGCGGCGATACTTTGCGTCGGCGCGTCCGCGCAAGTGGTCTCGCGACGGCTGCCAACCGAATGGCTCATCGTTCCACCCTCGGGTGCCGTCGCCCCGACCCTCACGCTTCCGCAGAGCGCGACGCTCACGAGCGATGGGCTTCACCTCATCGTCGTCGAGGGAGGCGCTGGAAGGCCGGGGGTTCGGATACTCGACCCGCAGACGCTGGCGGTGCAACGCGACATCGACGTTCACGCGGCGTATGGTGCGCCGCTGCCGGACACGGCGGGAAGCGGTTTCTGGTTCAGCGGGGCCGGGGACGACACACTCGTACACGCGGATGCCGCCAGCGGCGCCATCGATCGTAGGATCGCGCTTCCACACGGCTGCTGGCCGGCGGGCATCGCGCGCTCGCGCGGCGCCATCGGATTTCTCTACGTGACGTGCGAGAGCGCCAACTCCCTATTGCTCGTGAACGAACCCGACGGCACGCTGCTCTTCGGCGGGAAGTCGGCGCTGCGCGACATCGGCAAACACCCTGCGGGCATCGTGATGTCGCCTGATGGCCGCTATGCGTACGTGGCCTTATGGGGTGAACGCAGCGTCGCGGTGGTCGATTACGGCGACCTGCTTATCGGCAAAACGCAGACGCCGCGCCTCGCGCACACGATCGACGTCGGCCTGCATCCCGAAGCTCTCGTCCTCTCGGCCGACGGTTCGCGTCTCTACGTCGCGGCAGCGGACGACGATGAAGTGAGCGTCGTCGACACCTCGACCTTCATGGTTCGCAGCCAGACCAACGTCGGGCTCTTCAGTGATGCCGTGATCGGCGCTTCACCGACCGCACTTGCGCTCTCGCCGGACGGCACGCGCCTCTACGTCGCCTGCTCAGCCGCAAACGCTATCGCCGTCATGCAGGTAGACGGCGATACGCTACGCACGATCGGGGCAATTCCGACCGGGTGGTATCCAACGGCAGTCAGCCTCGCATCGGACGGTCAAGCGCTCTTCGTCGCCGACGGCAAGGGAGAAGGCAGCCGCGCAAATCCGCAGTACCAGCCCTTCGCTCCGCGTAGCACCCAGAACACCGGCTACGTCGCCTCCAGTTTGGTAGGATCGGTACGCCTCATCGCTCTCCCGACCGACCTGGAGCTTGCGCGCGGCATCGGTCTCGTGCGCGACGACGCCGGTCCGCGCATGAAAGAGGCGCTGAATCTGGCAACCGACGCAACGCCGCCGTTCGATGCGCAGTCGACGATCCTGCGCAGTGACGGGCCGATCCATCACGTGATTTACATCATCAAAGAGAATCGTACGTTCGATCAAGTGCTCGGCGACATCGGCGGCGGTGCCGACGGTGACCCGTCTCTTACGCTTTTCGGTGAGCACGTGACGCCGAACGAGCACGCGATCGCGCGAACCTTCGGTATCTTCGATCGCACGTTTACCGATGCGCAGGTCAGCGCCGACGGGCACAACTGGTCAACCGCCGCCTTCGCCAACGACTACCTCGAGAAGATGTGGCCGCCCGTCTACGGCGACCGTCGTAAACTCTACGATTTCGAAGACGGCGCGCAGGCCTCGGTACCGCACAGCGGCTACTTGTGGAATGCCGCCGCGCGCGCGGGGATCACCTATCGCAATTACGGCGAGTTCACAACGCAGCCCGCCGTGCCGGGCGGCCCGGTGACGACGACGATGCCGGATCTCATCGGTCACACCGACCCCAAATACGCCGGCTTCGACCTCGCGATCTCCGACGCAGCGCGCGAGGCGGAGTGGGAGCGCGAGTTCAACGCCTTCGAGAGCACGGGAACGCTGCCGGCGCTGGAGATTTTGCGTTTTCCCGGCGACCACACGGCGGGGACCAAACCCGGTGCGCATACCCCCCAAGCGATGGTTGCCGACAACGATGCAGCGCTGGGGCGCCTGGTCGAGGTCGTCTCGCACTCGCCGGACTGGTCCGACACGGTCATCTTCGCCATCGAAGACGATGCGCAGAATGGCCCAGACCACGTGGACGATCAGCGCACGACGTTTTATGTCGCGAGTCCCTACGCGCGCAGCGGCGTGCACCACGAACGCTACTCCACCGCCGGCGTGGTACGGACGATCGAGCTCATCCTCGGCCTGCCGGCGATGTCCGCCTACGACGCATCGGCGCAACCGCTCTACGACGCCTTCACGACTACGCCGAACCTCGCTCCATACGCGGCGATTGCACCGAACGTCGATCTCAAAGCAATCAACACGCGCACCGCGTATCGGGCCGGCGATAGCGCCCGTCTCGATTTCAGTCACGAAGACCGCATCCCCGACGGCGTCCTCAACGACATCGTCTGGCACGCCGTCCGCGGAGCACAGGCTACACCGCCGCCGTATGGGGTGTTCTCGCTGTAGAGTCTTTCCATACAGCTCTCAAGCCGAGGCTTGCCTGTATCAGCATGATGCGGTCCCGCACGCCTGACGTTTTGGCGCCGTTCACGCCGACAGCCGCTTGTAACGGTGCTGCGGAAAACGGACGGCACCCCACAAAGCAATCCATAATGGCTCCATGATTGCGTAGACAATTATGATAAATGCGCAAGCGAAAATTGCTCAACATAAATACTATCAATAATTGCGTAAGCAGATCGCGTTCGAGACTTGAAAAACCGCCGTGAGCTCGCATGCAAATTCACTTTTATCTTCGCAGCGCGCTTCTGGTTCTGAGCACATCTCTGGTTGCATGTTCCGGAAACGGCGCCTCTTCGCTTCCTTCGTCCGCAGCAGCGCTGATGCCGACGCATAGTGAGGCCTCGCAGCGCAGTGTTGAAAACGCCTCTACCAATGCTATGGTGCAATCGCCACAAACGTTTGCTGCCGCTCAACTATTAGCAACCGCAAACATGAGTCCGGGACAAGCGATACCAAACGTCTTCGCACAGGCTCGAAATCTAGCGCTGAAGCCGTCGGACCTTGATACCTACATCGATCCGAGAGGTGGCCCCGGTTTTTCGGACATCGGATAGCGCGTTCTTAAGTGGTAACGCCGCAAGTTCAGGCCGCCAATTCGACGGCTGGTGAAGTAAAGTATGCCGCGTCTGGCGTGCGGCCGTCAAGAGCCGAGTGCGGGCGC
>DATJTD010000135.1:0-3718 GCA_035503775.1 Candidatus Acidiferrales bacterium | reverse complement strand
CTCGCGCTCGGCGGCCAGGCCGTCGACGAGCAAGGCGAAGTCGATCTCGCCGCTCTGTGTTCCGATGCGCTTGGAATCGCTTTCGAGCGCCGACATCTGATCTTCGAAGATCATCTTGGTATCGTAGAGCAGACGTCCGATCAACGTCGACTTCCCGTCGTCGACCGAGCCGCAGGTGATGAAGCGCAAGAGGCTCTTGCGCTGATGCAGCGTGAGATAGGCCTCGATGTCCGTGGCGACCAGTTCGCTGGCCTCGTATGCGTAGGTCTCTGCCACTAGAAGTATCCTTCGCGTTTCTTTTTTTCCATCGAGCCGGACTGATCGTGGTCGATCGCACGGCCTTGGCGCTCCGAGGTCGTCGTCAGCAACATCTCTTGGATGATCTGCGGGATCGTCACCGCCTCGCTCTCCACCGCGCCGCTGAGTGGATAGCATCCTAAGGTGCGAAAGCGCACGCGCTTGCGCATCGGGACTTCGCCCGGGTGCAGCCGCATGCGCTCGTCGTCGACCATGATCAGATTTCCGTCGCGTTCGACCACCGGGCGCACGTCGGCGAGATAGAGCGGAACGATCGGGATGTTCTCGAGATGGATGTACTGCCAGACGTCGAGCTCGGTCCAGTTCGAGATCGGAAAGACGCGGATCGATTCACCCTTTTGTTTGTTCGTGTTGTAGAGATGCCAGAGCTCCGGCCGCTGATTTTTGGGATCCCACTGATGGCTGGCGGAACGAAAGGAGAAGATGCGCTCCTTCGCGCGGCTCTTCTCCTCGTCGCGGCGCGCCCCGCCGAAGGCTGCGTCGAAGCCGTATTTATCGAGCGCTTGTTTGAGGGCCTGAGTTTTCATGATATCGGTATGTACCGCCGACCCGTGATCGAAGGGATTGATCCCCTGCGCGACGCCCTCGGGATTGGTGTAGACGATGAGCTCCATCCCGAGTTCGCGCGCCGTGCGATCGCGCATCTCATACATCGCCTTGAACTTCCACAGCGTATCCACGTGAAGCAACGGAAACGGTGGCTTGGACGGGTAGAATGCCTTCACGGCCAAGCGCAGCATCACGGCCGAATCTTTACCGATGGAATAGAGCATCACCGGGCGTTCGCACTCGGCGACGACTTCGCGCATGATCGCGATGCTCTCGGCCTCGAGGCGCTGCAAATGGGTTAACCGCTGCGCCGTGACGCCGGCGCCCACGTTCCAAGCAGGGGTCTCTCTCTCCACCCGGCGAGGGGTTTGAGGCCGCCCACAGATGCGCCTTCGCACGTTTGTCGTACGGAGCAAGAACGGGCGGTCCGGCGGCCGCGGTGCCGAAAACGGCGGTGCATAGCCGTCAACAACGAAGCCACCCGGCGGCGAACATCGTGCCGCGCATGTCGAACGCCAAGGCACGGGGTTCCGTGCCGAGCGTAAGCGGAAGGCTCCGACCGGCGGGGATACGGAGCCCGCAGACAGCTGCAGGCGCCGGCCAACTCGGCGCCCCTAGCCTAGCACTAGACCCGGTCAGGTACCTGCTGTTTTACACATTTCTGACTGTTGCTAGTTAGTATTGCGGGGTGAACGGCGAGCCCCCGTGCATGTGGTCCCTCTTTGTGGAAGGGCGCGCCTGGCGATCGTGCAAGTCGACTCCGGGTGTTCAAAGCACGGGCCGTCGTTCTCGATTGTGCGCTCATTGTCGTCGCTCTACTGCTCCATCCGCTGACGCCGTCACCGGCAGTGGTCGAGCGGTACTACTCCAACGGGTTCTACCCCGTCTGGGACACCATCGTGCGTTCGGTGACCGACCGGATTCCGATCTCGTTGGACGATGTGCTCGCGCCTGCGCTGCTCATCTGGCTCGTGACGTTTTGGATCGTGCGTCTGCGGCGTGCGTTCATCGGGCGACCGCTGCTCCCGCTCACGCGCCGGCCGCTTATCGTGCTCGCGCGCACGCTGCTCGATACCGCTGCCGTCTTCGCTGCGATCTTTATTTGGTTCATGGTTTCGTGGGCGTTCAATTATAGCCGCATCCCGGTCAAAGAGAAGATGGTGCTGCACAAAGAGCGCACCGGGGTGGCCTCAGTGACGGCGCTTGCAAACCGCACGATCGCAATGCTCAACGCCAACGTCGCCGCTGCTCACGCCGAGCACCTCGACGATGCACAGATGCAGCGAGATCTCGAGCCGACCTTCTATCCGACGATCCACCGCCTCGGCGATCTCGCCACCTTCGCCCCGACGCCAATCAAACCGACGCTCTTCGAGCCGTTGATGCGCGCCACGGCGACGTTCGGCTTCACGGATCCGTGGACGCACGAGATCAACCTCTCAAGCGCACTCTTCCCCTACGAGCGCCCGGCGGCATACGCGCACGAGTGGTCGCACCTCTCGGGCTTTGCCGACGAATCGGAGGCGAACTTCATCGCAACCGTGAGCTGCATTCACTCTCGCGACGCGGCGTTGCGCTACTCGGGGTGGATGCTCGTCTGGTTCAACCTACCGTCGTCGATCCGGGTGACGACGCACCCGTCAGCGGCGGTGCTCGCCGACGCGCACGCGATCGAGGCGCGCTACGATCGGCTCACCAGACCCGGCGTTGCGCGCGTGCAGCGCGCCGTCTACAACAGCTACCTGCACGCGAACAACGTCAAGGCGGGATACGACAGCTATCAGCTCTTCGTGCAACTGCTCACCGCCGGGGAGTTCGACAAGGACGGACTTCCCGTCGTGAAACCAACGCCGCCGGCCGATTAGTAGAGCGCGATCCCCTGGGGCGCATTGAGCTGCGTCAAGCTTCCGCTGATCACCGCCTTCGGCGCGACGTCGCCGGTTGCACCCGCTGCGAAGACGAGGATTCCGGCGTTGCCGCCCCCTCCGCCGTTCTGATCCGCGACGTAGATGTTCTGGCTCGCATCGAAGGCGATGGCAAGCGGGTTCGCGAGTTGCGTCGTCGCCCCGGTGAGGTCGACGACCGGTAGGGCCGCCCCATTTGCGCTCCCGGCAAAGATGAGAACGCCCGGCGGGCTCTGGTAGTTGGCGACGGCATAGCGGCCGGTGGAATCGAACGCGATTCCCTGCGGGTCGGTCAAGGGCGCCGAGCCGCTAATCGTATCCGTCGGTGCCTCACCAGACGTCGGCGGGACCGCAAAATTGTAGAGTGCCGCAGTGGTGACACTGTTCGCGGCCCAATTCGAGGCATCGACTGCGACAGCCGTCGGCAACATCGAACTACCCGTCGTGATCGTTGCCGTCGGCGGAACGTTACCGTTGGCGCTCAAGGGAAAGACGCAGACGTCACCCGCTCCGAAGTTGGCGACGTAGATGCTCGTCGAGCTCACGGCGATCCCTTCGGGGGTGCTCAACGTGGTGGCCGCGCCCTCGATCACGCGGACCGGAGCGATGTTCCCGCTCCCGCCGGCGAGAACGCCTGCGACCGAGGCGGCGCTGAAAACGAGGACCGCGGGGGTCGTTGCGTCATTCACCACATACAGGTTGCCGCTCGAATCGATAGCGATGCCGTCGGGCCGGTTGAGTTCGGTTGCGGCACCGGAGATGACCCCGCTCGGCGCCGCATTTCCGGTCGACGCCAGCGGATAGATGGTAATTGCCGAGCTGGTATTATTGGTGACGTATATGGATTTTGGTTGCGTGATCGTGGAGGGCGGCGTCGACGAGCCGCCTCCGCCGCCGCCACAACCGGCAAAGAGCGTGAGGCCGGCGGCTGCCGCACCGACGCGCGA